>NZ_CP015961.1:901973-1202630 GCF_001659785.1 Dietzia timorensis | reverse complement strand
TCGCGAACGAGCTGAGAAGCGCGACGGTATCGCTTTCGCCCTTGGGGAAGAACAGGTACGGGAACACCGCGACGGTCGCGGTGGCGTACGCGTAGAAGTCGTAGAACTCGATCGTGGTGCCGATCGTCGACGCGACGACAACTCGACGACGCTGAACCTTCGGCGGGATCGAATCCGGTCCGGAATCGGCGCCGGAGATGGATGCTACGTCCGTAGAGACCTCGGCCATGCGCGGCTCCCCTTTCTTCTTTTGGGTCCATCTCTGGACGAAAGGGTCCGCGGCGAAGGCGCAACCGGGAGGAAGGTCGTCCGTTGAGAGGGTCGGGAATTGTTACCTGGAGCACTTTACGCCCACGGATTCGGTAAGTGGAAATAAACCCGAATCTTTTTCTAGACGCCTTTCGCGGTCTCCGGATCCACACCGATCACGGTGAGCGACCCGGGCGCGACCTCCGTATACCCGGCGTCGCGAACGCCCGCGTACCCCGGCCTCCCCGCGTCGACGGCGGCCTTCGCCCCGGCCCAATCCTCGCGATCTGCGCGGCGTGCATCGATCGGCATCCCGTCGTCTATCCACCGGGACACGCGCTCCTCGTCGAGCGCGGCGAGCAGGAGCATGATCGCATGCCCCGCTTGCGCAGCGGCCTTGCCCGCGCTCATCTCCAGCTCGCCGTCAACCAGCAGTATGACGGCGGACGGTACATCCGCCCGGCCCTGCGGGGTATCCGTCGGCGCATCGGTGCCG
The DNA here is from genome assembly GCF_001659785.1 of Dietzia timorensis. NCBI lineage: Bacteria > Bacillati > Actinomycetota > Actinomycetes > Mycobacteriales > Dietziaceae > Dietzia > Dietzia timorensis. The sequence continues at coordinate 1,201,885 of NZ_CP015961.1, read as the reverse complement.
CCGACCTGGAGCCGCTGGATCAGCGGATCCACGGCGTCGAGGGGACCGGGGACGAACACGCGTGCCGCAGCCTCGCCCTCCCGCGCCTCGACGCCGGCAAGGGTTTCGGTCGCGGTCCAGTGGCTACCGCGGGCGCGGCGGGCTACCTTGCGCATTTGAGAGCCGACCCACGCCGTGTACGCCTCGTTCCACTCCCCGCCGGGTGCGACCCGAGCGTCGAGGCAGAAGCGGGCCACCGCGCGGGCGGCGGCCGCGAGGATCAGCGAGCGGCCGGGGCGGTCGTCGAAAACCTTGGGCAGTTCGAGCGCGATCTGCATTGCGCGGGGACGCTCGGGCGGCGCGAACCGTGGCGGCCCGCCTGCGACCTCGCGCAATTTAGCCAGGCACCACCCGCGTTGTTCCCCTCGCGCAGGCAGCCACTGCATCGGGCCGGTCGCCCCGGCCCCTGCGTCCTCACTCAAGAGGCACACGCCGGAACGTATTCGCCGCGCGATCGGCAGCCTCGATTTCGTCGCGCGTGATCCCCATGAGGAAAAGTGCCGCGTCGAGGAACGGCTTGGACAGCGAGGCGTCTGCGACCTCGCGCAGAGCCGGCTTCGCACAGAACGCGATGCCGAGGCCGGCGGCCGAGAGCATGTCGATATCGTTCGCCCCGTCGCCCACTGCCACGGTCTGGGTGAGAGAAATCCCGAGGTGGTCCGCGCAGCGGCGCAGGTATTCGGCTTTGGCCTGGCGGTCGACGACCTCGCCGACCACGCGACCGGTCAGCACGCCGTCCTCGATCTCCAGGGTGTTCGCCTTGTAGAAGTCGAGACCGAGATCGGCGGCCAGAGACTCGATAACCTGGGTGAACCCGCCGGAAACCACCCCGCATCGAATGCCGAGGCGCTTGAGGGTCCTGATGGTCGTGCGCGCACCGGGCGTCAGGGTGATCTCCGCGGCCACGTCGTCGATGACGGTGGCAGGCAGGCCCTGGAGCGCCCGAACTCGCTCGTGGAGAGACTCGGCAAAGTCGAGTTCCCCGCGCATCGCTCGCTCGGTGACGGCGGCGACCTCGGCCTCCCGGCCTGCCCTCGCAGCGAGCATCTCGATCACCTCGCCCTGCACGAGCGTCGAGTCGACGTCGAACATCACCAATCGCTTGGCGCGGCGCGCGAGCCCTGCCCGCTCCACCGACAGGTCGACGCCCAGACGGTCCGACAGCGGAGCCAGCGCCATGCGCAGTTGCTCGTCACTCGACCGGCTTCGGTCCGAGGTCGACACCTCGAGCTCGAGGCCCGTAACCGGGTAGTCGGCGATCCGCTTGATAGCGTCGATATTCACATCGATTGCGGCGAGCGCCGACGCCACCCCGCCGAGTGCGACGGCGGACACCGGCTGACCGAGAAGCGTGACGACGTGCGTGCTGGGCCCGGTGTGGGGATCCGGGGAATCGAGATGGATCGACGCTTCCTCCCCGAGATCCTCGGCCACTTCTGCGACCTCGCGCCTCATCTCGTCCGCCTCGCCGTTCGCGTCGACGAATAGCCCGAGGGTGAGATGCCCGTTGACCACGACCTGCTCGACATCGAGGAGATCGGCTCCGTGCGAGGACAGGACGGACACCACCGATGAGGTGACGCCAGGATGGTCGGGGCCGGAAATCGTGATCAGCAGCGTCGATTTCGTGGTGCTCACGGCACCTACCTTTCGGGAGGGTGGATATGTGTGTCTGAAAGTTCGGGGCGCACCCGGTCGAGCCCGCGCGACCCCTACCAGCCTAGCCGCCGTCGGATTTCGCCGATGAGGCCGTGAAACGAAAGTGGCGCATGCCCCAATTCCGGGACATGCGCCACTTGTCGTCACATTCTGTTCACGAAGGTGCGGCGAGCTAGTGCCTGCCCCCCACGTGAGCTTCGGCGCGGTTGCGCTCGATCATGTGCGGGTAGTGCAGTTCGAACGCCGGGCGCTCCGAGCGGATGCGCGGCAGCTTGACGAAGTTGTGGCGCGGCGGCGGGCAGCTCGTGGCCCACTCGAGCGAGTTACCCGCACCCCACGGATCGTCGGTGGTGACGATCTCGCCGTAGCGCCAGCTGTGGATGATGTTCCAGATGAACGGCAGGAACGAGATACCCAGGATGAAGGCGCCGATCGTGGAGATCATGTTGAGCACCGTGAAGTTATCGGTGGCCAGGTAGTCCGCGTAGCGGCGGGCCATGCCCTGGTTACCGAGCCAGTGCTGCACGAGGAAGGTGCCGTGGAAACCGATGAACATCAGCCAGAAGTGCCACTTGGCCAGGGTCTCGGAGTACATGCGGCCCGTCATCTTCGGGAACCAGAAGTACACGCCGGCCATCGTCGCGAACACGATCGTGCCGAAGAGCACGTAGTGGAAGTGCGCGACGATGAAGTACGAGTCCGAGATGTGGAAGTCGATCGGCGCGGACGCCATCATGACACCGGTGAGTCCACCGAAGAGGAACGAGGTGATGAAGCCGCAGGCGAAGATCATCGGAGCCTCGAAGGTGATCTTGCCCTTCCACATCGTGAGGATCCAGTTGAAGAACTTCACGCCCGTCGGGACGGCGATGAGGAACGTCATGAACGAGAAGAACGGCAGCAGCACGGCTCCGGTCACGAACATGTGGTGCGCCCACACGGCCATAGACAGGGCTGCGATGGAGAGCGTCGCGAAGATCAGGCCCGCGTAGCCGAACATCGGCTTGCGCGAGAATACCGGGAAGATCTCGGAGACGATTCCGAAGAACGGCAGGGCGAGAATGTAGACCTCGGGGTGCCCGAAGAACCAGAACAGGTGCTGCCACATGATGGCGCCACCGTTCTGCGCGTCGAACAGGTGCCCGCCGAACTGGCGGTCGTAGTACACGCCGAGCGCGGCCGCGGTGAGGATCGGGAAGATGAAGAGGATCAGCACGGACGCGACGAGCACGTTCCACGTGAAGATCGGCATGCGGAAGAAGGTCATGCCCGGGGCGCGCATGCACACGATGGTGGTGACGAAGTTGACGCCACCGAGAATCGTGCCGAGGCCGGACACGCCGACACCGAGGATCCACAGGTCAGCGCCCACCTGCGGCGAATGGACGGCATCGCCGAGCGGCATGTACATCGTCCAGCCGAACGCGGCGGCACCGCCCGGGGTCAGGAAGCCGACCAGGGTCAGTGAGGCGCCGAACACGAACAGCCAGAAGCCGAACGCGTTGAGGCGCGGGAACGCTACGTCGGGAGCACCGATCTGCAGCGGCATGATGTAGTTCGCGAAGCCGACGACGATCGGGGTGCCGTAGAACAGCAGCATGATCGTCCCGTGCATGGTGAACAGCTGGTTGAACTGCTCGTTCGACAGGAACTGCATGCCGGGCAGTGCGAGCTCGGCACGGATCAGCAGCGCCATGAGGCCGCCGATGAAGAAGAAGACGAAACATGCGGTGATGTACATCAGACCGAGCTGCTTGTGGTCTGTGGTCGTCAACATCTTCCAAATGAACGAGCCCTTACGACCTGTCCCGGTCGGCGTCCCAGCCGGGTGGTCCAGCTCGTGCACCGGGCGCGGTGCCACTGTGGTCATGGGGCTCCTCCTGAAAGTCTTGCCCTGGTCAAATGCTCACCGAAACGTCGAAGCCGTCCATCTTGACTGCATATTTCGAACATCACGGATGTGCTGGCAATAATCTTAGACCCCGCCACTCGGTATTGGACATCGACCCCACCCCTTTCTGTGTATTTCTTAGGCCTCCGTTTGGGAGTGTCCGTGTCGCCACCTTCCGCCCGCGTCTCTTAACCTGGTGAGGTGCGTAATTTCACTGTTGACCGAGCCCGCCGTCTCCCGTCGCTCGAGGGCGCGAGAAAGGCCGCTCCGGCAGCAGTCGGCCTCCTGGCCCTCGGGGTCGCGCTGAGTGCCTGCGGCCCCTCGCCAATGGACATGGAGGAACATCCGATCACCGAGTCGACGCCTTCGCGCGCCGCCGGGGAGGAGCTCCTCCGCTCCGGCGACCCGGAGGAGGCCTGCCCGGAGGAGCCGTTGCGCGTCGATTCCGGGTCGACGGTGTCTGTCGCCTCCTCGCCCGGCGATGACGCCGACAAGGTGCGCGTCCCCACCGAGCCCGAGCGAATTCTCGCTCTCGGTTACGGCGCCGCGGACACGGCCTGCGCGCTTGGGCTCCAAGACCGGGTTGTCGCCACCTCGCCTTTGCCCGCGGACGCGAACGCCGTGCTCCCGCCTCGGCTCACATCAGTGCCCATCGCCGATCCGGCGACTTCCGAGTTCTCGTCCCAGGTACGGGATCTCGACCCCGACGTCATCCTCGTAGGCGCCGACGCCGGCGTTACCGCGGCCGAACTACGGAAGACTCTGGGTGACGACGGGGCGCCGATCATCTCCTACGAGGATCCGGGTGCCGAGGTGCCGTGGTCGGAGTCCGCCCGGGTGGCGGCGGCCGCGCTGGGCCGTGAAAAGGCGATGGACACGCTGCTCACCGACTTCATCGGTTTCTACGAAGGCGCCGCGGAGGCTTCCACGCCATCGGATACGCAGGTGTCGGTAGTGCAGTTTGACGGCGGAGAGCCGCGAATCGCGGACCCGGATATCCTCGGCGTGCGTATCCTCACCGCGATGGGCGCGCAGCGCCCGCCGGCGCAGCTTCTCGAAGATGGCGAACCGGTGGATCCGCCGGACTACTCCCCCATTGCCGGCGACGAGCTGTCAGGGGATGTGGTCTTCGCGATCAAGCCACCGGGCCCGAACGGCGAGGCCGAGATGCGCTCGGTCTTCGAGTCCGAGCGTTGGGAGGAGCTGTCTCCTATGAAGAATCGTCGAGTGTTCGTCGTCGAGCCTTCGGTGTGGCAGGGCCGCGGGATCGTCGCCGCACGCACGGCGGTCCAGGACATCGCCGCTAATATCAATCGCTACTCCGCAGACGGATAGTTTGTCCTTTTATATAGGAAACAAGAACGGCGGCGCCGCTCCCTAACGGTCGAATGACCGAGCAGGTAGCGGCGCCGCCGCGAGCCATGTTGGGTGAGTGCTAGAAGTCCCAGTCCTCGTCTTCGGTTGCCACGGCCTTGCCCATGACGTAGGAACTGCCGGATCCGGAGAAGAAGTCGTGGTTCTCGTCGGCGTTGGGGCTCAGCGCCGACAGGATCGCCGGATCGACGTCGGTCTCGTCCTTCGGGAACATCGCCTCGTAGCCAAGATTCATGAGCGCCTTGTTGGCGTTGTAGCGCATGAACTTCTTGACGTCCTCGGTCCAACCGACGGCGTCGTAGAGATCCTCGGCATAGTCCGATTCGTTCTCGTACAGCTCGAACATGAGCTCGAAGGTGTAGTTCTTGAGCTCTTCGCGCTCGGCCTCGGTGAGCTTTTCGAGCCCGCGCTGGTACTTGTAGCCGATGTAGTAACCGTGCACGGCCTCGTCGCGAATGATGAGCCGGATGATGTCCGCGGTGTTGGTCAGCTTGGCCCGCGAGGACCAGTACATCGGCAGGTAGAAGCCCGAGTAGAACAGGAACGACTCGAGAAGCGTCGAGGCGATCTTGCGGTGCAGCGGATTCGTTCCTGCGTAGTCCTCGAGCACGATCTTCGCTTTGCGCTGGAGGAACTTGTTCTCCTCGGACCAGCGGAAGGCTTCGTCGATCTGCGGGGTCGAGCAGAGCGTGGAGAAGATCGTCGAATAGCTCTTCGCGTGGACCGACTCCATGAAGGCGATGTTGGTGTACACGGCCTCCTCGTGCGGGGTGATCGAATCCGGGATCATCGACACCGCGCCGACGGTCCCCTGCATCGTGTCGAGCAGGGTCAGCCCGGTGAACACGCGGATTGTGAGTTGCTGCTCGAGATCGGTCAGCGTCTGCCACGACTGGATATCGTTGGAGACCGGCACCTTTTCTGGCAGCCAGAAGTTGCTGGTCAGACGATCCCAAACCTGGTCATCGACATCATCGGAAACGCGGTTCCAGTTAATCGCCGACACGCGGTCGACGAGGTTGGGGCGAACCCCTTCGGCAGGGCTGTGCGAGCCGGGAGCGTGCTGCTCGGTGGAGGTCACGTGAGGTGCCTTTCTAACGAGGTTGAACCGAAATTCCGCTGGCTTCGGTTACGGAGACATGGCGAGATTTGACGGTCACAGCATGCAGCTGACGCAACCCTCCACCTCGGTGCCTTCAAGTGCGAGTTGGCGCACGCGGATGTAGTACAGCGTCTTGATGCCCTTGCGCCATGCGTAGATCTGCGCACGGTTGACCTCGCGGGTGTCCGCCGTGTCCTTGAAGAACAGGGTGAGCGAGAGCCCCTGGTCGACGTGCTGGGTGGCGGCAGCGTAGGTGTCGATGATCTTCTCGTAGCCGATCTCGTACGCGTCCTGGTAGTAGTCCAGGTTGTCGTTGTTCAGGTAAGGCGCCGGGTAGTAAACGCGGCCGATCTTGCCTTCCTTGCGGATCTCGATCTTCGAGGCCACAGGGTGGATCGAGGACGTCGAGTTGTTGATGTAGGAGATCGACCCCGTCGGCGGAACGGCCTGCAGGTTCTGGTTGTAGATACCGTGCGCCTGCACCGATTCCTTGAGCTCGCGCCAATCCGACTGCGAGGGGAGCTCCACCTCGGCATCGGCAAACAGCTGGGCAATGCGCTCGGTGGCCGGCGCCCACTCCTGATCGGTGTACTTGTCGAAGAACTCGCCGGAGGCGTACTTCGAATCCGCGAAACCGGCGAAGGCGGTGCCTCGCTCGATCGCGATCTGGTTCGAGGCGCGAAGCGCGTGGAACAAGACCGTGTAGAAGTAGATGTTCGTGAAGTCCACGCCCTCTTCAGAGCCGTAGTAGATGCGCTCACGGGCGAGGTAGCCGTGCAGGTTCATCTGGCCGAGGCCGATGGCATGCGACTGATCGTTGCCCTTCTCGATCGACGGCACCGAGGAGATGTCGGTCTGATCCGACACCGCCGTCAGACCACGGATCGCGGTTTCGATCGTCTTGCCGAGGTCCGGGGAGTCCATCGACTTGGCGATGTTCATCGAACCGAGGTTGCAGGAGATGTCCTTGCCGATCTCCGAGTACGACAGGTCGTCGTTGAACGACGACGGGGTCGACACCTGGAGAATCTCCGAGCACAGGTTCGACATGGTGATCTTGCCCTTGATCGGATTCGCCCGGTTTACCGTGTCCTCGAACATGATGTACGGGTATCCGGACTCGAACTGGATCTCGGCGAGCGTCTGGAAGAACTGGCGCGCGTTGATCTTCTTCTTCGAGATCGCCTTGTTCTCGACCATCTCGTTGTAGTGCTCGGACACGTTGATGTCGGCGAACGGCTTGCCGTAGATGCGCTCGACGTCGTACGGCGAGAACAGGTACATGTCCTCGTTCTTCTTCGCCAGCTCGAACGTCACGTCCGGAATCACAACGCCGAGGGACAGCGTCTTGATGCGGATCTTCTCGTCGGCGTTCTCGCGCTTGGTGTCGAGGAACTTGAGGATGTCGGGATGATGGGCGTGCAGGTAGACCGCACCCGCGCCTTGGCGTGCACCGAGCTGGTTGGCGTACGAGAAAGAGTCCTCGAGCAGCTTCATCACGGGGATGACGCCGGACGACTGGTTCTCGATGTGCTTGATGGGTGCGCCGTGCTCACGGAGATTCGACAGCAGCAACGCCACACCGCCGCCGCGCTTGGACAGCTGCAGCGCGGAGTTGATCGAGCGGCCGATGGACTCCATGTTGTCCTCGATCCGCAGGAGGAAGCAGGACACGGGCTCGCCGCGCTGCTTCTTGCCCGAGTTCAGGAACGTCGGGGTGGCCGGCTGGAAGCGACCCGCGAGGATCTCGTCGACGAGGGCCTGCGCGAGGGTTTCGTCGCCCTCGGCAAGTGCCAGCGCGACCATGCACACGCGGTCTTCGTAGCGTTCGAGGTAGCGCTTACCGTCGAAGGTCTTGAGCGTGTACGACGTGTAGTACTTGAACGCGCCGAGGAAGGTCGGGAACCGAAACTTCTGCGCGTAGGCGTTCTCGAAAAGCGAGAGGACGAAGTTGCGCGAGTACTGCTCGAGCACCTCGGCCTCGTAGTATTCCTTTTCCACGAGGTAGTCAAGCTTTTCGCTCTGGTTGTGGAAGAACACCGTGTTCTGGTTGACGTGCTGCAGGAAGTATTCGCGTGCAGCCTCACGGTCCTTGTCGAACTGGATGTTTCCATCGTCGTCGTACAGGTTGAGCATCGCGTTCAGCGCGTGGTAATCCATGCCGCTGGACGCCGTCGATGTGTTTTCTGCCGTTTCCGCGCGGTCTACCGCTGGTGCTACCAAAACTCGTCCAATCCCTTGCGGACGTTGTCCACGTCCTCTTGCGTTCCCATGAGTTCGAATCGGTACAGGTAGGGCACGCCCAGCTTGGCAGCTACTGCCTCGCCGGCCGCACCGAACGATGCGCCGAAGTTGGAGTTTCCCGCCGCCAGGACCCCACGGACGAGGTCCCGGTTGGTTTTATTGGCGAGAAACTTCTTGACCTGTCGCGGTACGTGCGACCCCTCCTTGCCGGTGACCGACAAGCAACCCCCGTAAGTGGGAGTAATCAAAACAAACGGCTCGGACATTTCCGGCATCTGCTCCGAGGAATAGATCGGAATCCGAGTCGAGGCGTAGCCGAGCTTGCTCACGAAGCGTTCGGTATTGCCCGAGACGTTGGAAAAATAGACCACATGCACGGACTTTTCCGCTGCACGCGGGACCGAATCGAGATATGCGATGCGGTTCATATGTGTCGCCTCCAGGACGCTCAGGTCACTTCCCCATGATTTCTGCGCCCGACGTGCGATCGACCGCAGGTCAGGCTGCGGCGGTGGCGAGAGCTTTGATGCGATCCGGACGGTAGCCGGACCAATGGTCCTCGCCTGCCACCACGATCGGGGCCTGCAGGTGGCCGAGAGCCATCACGTACTCGCGAGCGTCGGAGTCCTCGGTGATATCCACGACCTCGTAATCCAGACCCTGCTTGTCGAGAGCACGGTAGGTGGCATTGCACTGCACGCACGCCGGCTTGGTGTAAACGGTGATGCTCATAGCGACTTGAGGCCTTTCTTCACGCACTGGGAACGACGAAACTTCTGTCCGGATGCGGCTCTTGTGATTATTCGAACATCGACGGCGAACCTGTGGAATTCGCGCGCCCTCTATGGAGATTCAACACCTCCACAGGGCCTGGAATTCCCGCCGGCTCGTTGTGTCCGACTCAATGACCGCAACGCCTTCAAACACTACCCGTTGTGTTCAGAAGGTCAACCGACCACGACATATTGGTCTTACACGCATGATATTCCCAGGTCGCCGTCTCACCTTGTGGACCCCCGTTCCGCCATAACAGCGTTTCGAACGACACCGATGTTGTTTCCCGCGCGCCGTTCGAACGCGAAACCCGATACAGAACCCATCATGACGGCGGAGTCCGACAAGATCTTTGCCCACACCTTGTCCACCGTTCGTCCACATCTGGTCCACAGATACGTCCACAGGGTTTCGACATCCGCGTTCGAACGCGCGATTTCGGGGGAACTAGGGGGCACAGCGCGTGCGGGGACACGAAACCTTTCCCAGAGAATGGTTCGACCGGCTAGCGGGCTATTGGCCAGGCGACAAATAAAAGGCGCCCGCCGTCCCGAAGGGGGATGGCGGGCGCCTGTGGCACGTTGGCGTGCCTTCGCTCTTAGCCCTGGCGGGCCTTGAAACGCGGATCCTTCTTGTTGATCACGTAGACCTTGCCGCGGCGGCGCACAACCTGGGCGCCCGGCTTGTTCTTCAGCGACCGAAGGGACTTGCGGACCTTCATGGGGCGCTCCTTTCTGCTAGCCGATATGTCTCTCGTCGCCGCTGCGGCACAGCAACCGGTTTTCCGGTTCGCGCGCACGGCAAAGCGATGACATGGAACTTGGTCATAGTAGCGGCTCGGAAACCCAATTGTCATATCAGCCGCCTAGGATCGACCGCATGACAGACGCTCACTCCCCCGCTTCCGCACCTCGTCCCATGCAGCGCGAAATCGCCGGGGCGCTGCATGTGCAGCCAGACATCGACGTCATAGGCGAGATAAACGAACGGGTCGCGTTTCTCGCAGACTACCTCGCCGCGTCACACACCTCCGGCTTCGTCCTCGGGATCAGCGGCGGGCAGGACTCGACCCTGGCGGGACGGCTGTGCCAGCTTGCCGCCGAAAAGGTCAGGGATGACGGCGGACGTGCGCAATTCGTCGCGGTCCGCCTTCCCTACGGCGTGCAGTCGGACGAGGCCGATGCCCAGACGGCCTTGCAATTTATCCGGCCGGACGAGTCGTTGGTCGTCAATATCAAGGAGGCCGCAGATGCGTCTGCCGCGGCGTCGGCCACGGCCGTCGGCGACGTCGAGGGAGGTGCTGGCGAGATCCGCGACTTCGTGCGCGGCAATATTAAGGCCCGCGAACGGATGGTCGCCCAATACACGGTCGCGGGGCAGCTCGGCATGCTCGTCGTCGGCACCGATCACGCGGCCGAGGCTGTCACAGGTTTCTACACCAAGTACGGCGACGGCGGCGCGGACCTTACTCCCCTTACCGGGCTCACGAAGCGCCAAGGAGCCGCGATCCTGCGGGAACTCGGCGCCCCGGAATCGACGTGGACGAAGGTCCCCACCGCGGACTTGGAGGACGATCGCCCCGCGCTTCCCGACGAGGAGGCACTCGGAGTCCGGTACGCGGAGATCGACGACTACCTCGAGCAGCGCGAGGTCTCCGATGCCATCGCCGAGCGCATCGAGCATCTCTATCGCATATCCCGTCACAAACGGGCAATGCCGGCCGCCCCGCAGGACGACTGGTGGAGGGACTGAGTCCGCGCCGTGTTGAACGCACGCAAGGACAAATCCACGCAGCGGCGGCTCGATAGAATTCGATCCGAATAGAGGAGATCCGCATGCAGCAAATAGTCGTCACCGCGTTCATGTCGCTCGACGGAGTCATGGAGGCACCTGGAGGGGAGCCCGGGTATCGGAACTCCGGGTGGACCTTCAACGGGATCGACTTCGATCCGGCAGCGTACGAGATCAAGGGGCGCGAGCAGGCCGAGGCCGGCGCCCTGCTGCTCGGTCGAAAGTCCTACGAGGCTTTCGCGCCTGTGTGGCCCGAGATGGACGAGTTCGCCGAGTACAACGCGATGCCCCGCTACGTCGTCTCGCGCACGCTTGAGCAGGTGGACGCACGCTGGCCTGCGACGATCCTGCGTTCGGTGGACGACGTCCGTGCGCTCAAGGAGGAGGGCGAAGGCGGCCCGATCATCGTGCATGGGAGCGCCACGCTGGGCGCTGCCCTCGCCGATGCCGGGCTCGTCGACCGCTATCACCTGCTCGTGTTCCCTGTCCTTCTCGGCGCCGGGAAGCGGCTGTTCTCAGAGGAGGACAAGGACGCCACTCGCCTGCGTGTCCGTGAATCGGAGACATACGCCAACGGAATACAGAAGCTGGTGTACGACGTCATCGGAACCGAATAGGCGCACCCTGGCGGGCACCGGAAAGTGGGGCCGGCAAGCCGCAGGCCGTGCGGAATCGGCGCCGGCAAGTTAGCGTTGTGCTCCATGAAACGGTTGACAAGCACAGCAGCACTAGCCGGGCTCGCCGCGACACTGATGGTCGCACCCGCTGCGGCCGCAGCCCCTGGCGACACAGGTTCGCTCACGGTGCCCGAGCGCACGCAGATCGCGGTGGGCACGCCCCTCGGGCCGATCGGCACGCCGGATATGCACGAGGCCAGGCCGGCACTGTCGATCGTCAAGCTCTACATGGTCGACTACATCTGGCAGCACGGCGACGGCACCGACACCGCCGACCTCGAGCGGATGATCAAGGCCTCCGACGACGCCGCCGCGCAGCGCATGTGGGACAAGTACGGCCCGGTTTCGGTATCGGCGCCCGCGGAGGCTTACGGCCTCACCTCCACGTGGCCCGGCGACAACTGGGGCACCTCGTTTACCTCCACCGCGGACGTGACGACCTTCCTCAACGCGAAGATGCTCGACCCCGATACGCCGATTCTCGACTGGATGCGCGACGCGGATCCGGTCGCCGCGGACGGGACCGAGCAGAACTGGGGCACCTCCCAGGTGCCCGGCGTGCGGGGCACCAAGTGGGGCTGGTCGGACTACGGCGACAGCGAAGTCGCCTCGGCGAGCTTCGGCCTGGGCTTCACCATCGCCGCGAACACCTGGGGCTTCCCCGACGACCAGACCGCGGACGTGCTCAATTCGGTCAACCCGGCCGCCGTGATCGCCCCCTCGGCCTAATCTGCCCCGCCTGCGAGACCCAAGCGGTCGACAATTTCGGCTACGCGGGCGGCATCCGCCGCGAAGAGGCCTCGAATCGGCCGAGGCAGGCTCGGCGCTTCGATGAGGCCGAGGTACTCCGCGATCGCGGCGGTGACGCGGAGGCTGCCATGCTCGGCCATGAGATCCCACACCGGTCGCAGTCGTTCCGACGTCGCGAGCGCGGCGTCGGCGTCGCCGGAGAGAGCGGCACGGGTGATCTTGAGCGCCGGCGCGGGCAGCGTGCCGCCGATCACCGAGAACCAGGACTCGCACCCCGCGAGGAGCCCTGCGGCGCCGAATCCGTCCCCGGAAACTCCGAGCGCCACGCTTGAAGGGATACGTTCGCGCAGCTCGGATACGCGCTGCGCCGCCGCGCCAGGCTCCTACGGCACCCCGGGAAGTTTGATCGCGGCGACATTGGCGAGCCGCGCCAGCGCAGCGTACAGCTCGTCGGTGAACTCGAAGCCGGTAGTCGCCGGATTGTCGTACACCACCAACGGAACCGAGAGCTCGCGGTCGACATCCTCGTACAGCCCAAACACATCGTCGACCGTGAGCGGCTGGTAGGACACCGGCGCAAGAAGAACGGCGTCAGCCCCGGCCGACTGGGCGTCATCGACGTGGGCGAGTACATGCTCGGTGCGCAGAGCCCCCACCCCGACGATGACCGGCGTCCCCGCCGCCCGCTCGACGGCCTGCGCGGCGATCCGCGCGCGCTCCGCGCGGTCGAGATACATATAGGAGCCGGTCGAGCCCAGCGCGCCGATCGAGTCGACTCCCGCGGCCACCAGGCGATCGATTAGCCGCGCAAAGGCCCCGTCATCCATGCCATCTCGGCCGACCGGTGTCAATGGAAAAGCGCTGAGACCACGAAACATCTGCTGTCCTCCTCAATCCCCCGGCCCCGGTGCGCCGCGGACCATTCACACGTGCCCGCGCGAACGGGCGTAGGTTACATAGTCGGGTTATATAAGCGACAGTACGTTTCTCGGCGGGATCCGCGTGCTGCGCCGTCATTGGAAAGGACTCTTGCGTTGACTATTCGCTATGTCGCGATCGGAGACAGTTTCACCGAGGGCGTCGGAGATGAGCGACCCGACGGCACGCCTCGCGGCTGGGCCGATCGCCTTGCCGGCGCGCTCGCCGCGGTACAGCCCGCGCCGGTGTATTACGCGAACTTCGCGATCCGCGGGCGCCTTCTCGATCCCATCATCGACGAACAGCTCGACGTAGCGCTGTCGCTCGAACCGCTCCCCACCCACCTCACCCTCAACGGCGGCGGCAACGACATGATGCGCCCGAAGCACGACATGGCGCATCTGGTCGACCTCACCCGGGGAGTCATCGAGCGTTGCTGCGAAGCCGGGGTCACGCCCGTGATCCTCAGCGGCGCGGACCCGTCTTCGCGCCTGCCCATGGGCAAGCTGCTGCACCGCCGGGCCGGAATGCTCACCGACGCGATCTCCGAACTCACCGCCGAGACCGGCACCACGTTCGTCGACGCCTTCCACGACACCGAGATTCGCAAAGCCCACTACTGGTCGGGCGATCGACTCCACCTGGGCCCCGGAGGACACGCGCGCGTCGCCTCGCTCGTGCTCGAGGCCTTCGAACTCTCACTCCCCGCAGACGAGGAAACGGTGGTGACGGAGGCGAAGCGGAGCCCGCTCGGCGAGGCCCGGTATTACCGCGAACATGTCCTACCCTGGGTCGGGCGCCGACTCACCGGACGGTCCTCCGGCGACGGCCGTGAGGCGAAATTCCCGAACTGGACGCACATCGAACGGCCGATAGGGGAAGAAGAGGAGACTCGATCAGCGTGACCATCCGCTACGTCGCGATTGGAGACAGCTTTACCGAGGGCGTCGGGGACGAGTACCCGGACGGGACGCCGCGAGGCTGGGCGGACCGTCTCGCCGAGCAGCTCGCCGAGAACCGCGGCGAGCCCGTGCACTACGCGAACCTCGCGATCCGCGGTCGTTGTCTCGGCCCCATCGTCGAGGAGCAACTCGAGACCGCGCTCGCGCTCGACCCGGCGCCGACGCACCTGTCGGTGCACGGCGGCGGCAACGATTTCCTTCACGCCCGCATCGACGAACGTGCGCTCGTCGAACTCGTGCGCCACGTCGTCAACCGTTGCAACGAAGAAGGAGTTCGCCCGGTACTCCTCAGCGGCGCAGATCCCTCCTCCCGACTCCCCTTCGGCCGGGTTTTCCACCAGCGTGCCGCCGACTTCACCGTCGCGACCAAGCAGGTCGCCGAGGATTTGGGCGCGTCGTACGTCGACGTGTTCAACGATTCCGCCATCCGCGACGCCCACTACTGGTCCCCGGACCGTCTCCATCTCAACCCCGCCGGTCACGCGCGCGTCGCATATTTGGAGATGCGCGAGATCGGCCTCGACTCCGGCGAGGTCGAAGCGCCGCCCGAAGTTCGCCACACGCGAGGAGCGCTCGCAGAAGCGCGCTACTACCGCGAATACGTCTGGCCGTGGGTCGCGCGGCGGCTCACGGGGCGCTCCACCGGCGATAATGTGACCGCGAAGTTCGCGGATTGGAAGATCTTCGAGCCCGCGCGCGGCTAGCGGCGGGCGTTTCCACGGCGTCCGGCGTCATAGGTAAAAAGAGCGAGCAAAACGAGCAAAACGATAGTTACGCGCACAAGCGTGACTGTGACCAGCATTACAACGAGACTTGTGTCACATACCTGCCAGAGCAGAGGCGGGTTCAACAGCACAGAACGATCGAATCGAGTGAGTAATGCTGGTAGTTCTCGGCCTCGCAATGGTCGCCGTATTCATGTACCTCATCATGAGCAAGCGCGCGACGCCCGTCGTGGCGCTTCTCCTCGTCCCCGTGGCCTTCGGTCTCTTCGCCGGAGCCGGCCTCGGGGTCAGCGACATGATCATCGATGGCATCAAGGACCTCGCGCCCACCGCCGCGATGCTCTTCTTCGCGATCATCTTCTTCGGCATCATGATCGACGTCGGTCTCTTCGACCCGATCGTGCGAGGGGTGATCAGGCTCGTCCGCGAGGATCCCGCGAAGCTCGTCGTCGGCACCGCGATCCTGACCGCGGTTGTCTCCCTCGACGGTGATGGTTCGACGACCTTCATCATCGTCACGTCCGCGCTGTTGCCGCTGTACCTCAAGCTCGGCGTCTCCCCCGTCGTACTCACTGTGGTCGCCGGCCTCGCCAACGGCACGATGAACATCCTCCCGTGGGGCGGCCCGACCGCGCGAGCGGCCGCCGCCCTCAATATCGACGTCTCCGAGATCTTCCTCCCGATGATCCCCTCGCTCGTCGTCGGCATGCTCGTCGTCTTCGGCTTCGCCTACCACCTCGGCCTCATGGAGCGCCGCCGCATCGGCAAGATCGAGGTCCGCGAGTCCGTGCTCGTGTCTGCGGCATCGCCGTTCGAGAAGCGCAGCACCGAGTCGGTCGCCGCCGTCGGCGGGTCCACCAGCGAAACCACGTCGTACTCCTCCGTCGCCGTCGCCACGCGCCCCAGCGACACCACCCACGCCAATGACGGCGGACGGCGCACTCCCACCGGCGGGTCCGGGCACGGCTCGGACGCGGGAAGCGATAACGGGACGGGCGGCTCGCGTGGCGGTTCGGACTCCGAGGGCAACGCTTTCGGCGGGGTGCTCGATCCCGACCGCGACACGCTGCGCCCGAAGCTCCTGTGGGTCAACGCAGCGCTGACCATCGCGCTGCTCGTGGTCCTCGGGCTCGACATCGTCGCGATCCCCGTGCTGTTCATGATCGCCTCGGGTCTCGCGCTGGTGATCAACTTCCCGCGCGTCAAGGATCAGCAGGACGCCATTACCCGCCACTCCTCATCGATCGTGTCGGTCGTGGCTATGGTGCTCGCGGCAGCCGTGCTTACCGGCGTGTTCACCGGAACCGGCATGGTCGACGCGCTCGCCCACTGGCTCACCGGCGCGATCCCGGACTTCATGGGGCCGCGCTTGGCGATGGTCACCGGCATCCTGTCGATCCCGATGACCTTCCTCATGAGCAACGACGCCTTCTACTTCGGCGTGCTCCCGATCCTCACCGAGACCGCGGGGCAGTACGGGATCACCGGCGCCGAGATGGCCCGCGCGTCCATCACCGGCCAGCCGGTCCACATGCAGAGCCCACTGGTGCCGGCGATCCTCCTGCTCGTCGCGTTGTCCTCGGTGTCGCTGGCCGACCACCACAAAAAGGTGCTGTGGCGCGCCGTCATCGTGTCTGCGGCGATGCTGCTCGTCGGTGGACTCGTCGGCGTGATTCCGTTCTGATCGCGCTGCGCGTGCGCCTATTCTGACCCCATGACCCAACACGAGATGAAGACGCGACCGGCCCGGCGGGCTGGTCGCGTCTCGCTTGTCGCGCAGATCCTCGTGCTGCAGGTCCTCGTGCTTGTCGCCAGCCTCGCCGTCATCGCCACATGGCAGATCAGCCGCACCGACGACAAGTTGCGCGAAGAGTACGCAGAACGAGCGCTGGCGGTGTCGCGCGCCGTCGCCAGCGACCCGGAAGTCCGGGAAAAACTGTCGGCGACTTCAAGCCTCGATGTTCCACCCGAGGAACTCGTCGGCGGAGACATGCAACGGATGGCCGTCGACATCGCTCGCCGTACGGGCGTGCTGTTCGTCGTCATCGCCAATCGCGAGGGGATCCGCCTCGCGCACCCCGACCTGGACAAGATCGGGTTCCACGTCTCCACCGATCCAAGCGGCGTTCTCGATGGCGAGGAAATCCTCGACACCGACCGGGGAACCCTCGGCGAGTCTGTGCGAGGCAAGGCGCCGGTCCGCGATGTCGACGGACGGATCGTGGGATTCGTGAGCACGGGCATTTCCACGCAGGAAATCGCCGACGAGGCTCGCGGCGATATCGCCGTCACCATCGGCATCGCCGCCTTGGCGTTGTTCGTCGGTATCACGGCCTCGTGGCTGCTCGCGCGCCGTTGGCGGCGCCTCACTCTCGGGCTCCAACCCGACGAACTCGTCGACCTCGTCACCGATCAGCGAGCCGTCCTCGGTTCTCTCGCCGATGGCGTGGTGGCCATCGGGCGCGACGAGCGCCTTCGCGTGATCAACGATCGCGCCCGCGAGTTGCTCGACATTTCGGCGCCTGTCGGAACGCCGAAAGACGAACTCTCCCTCTCCCCTCGTCTTCTCGGGCTTCTCAATGATCCGAATCCGCGACCGATCGCCGCGGGCGTCGGAGAGCAGATCGTGCTCGCCTCCTCGCACAGGGTCACCGTCGACGGGCGGGATCTCGGCGTCGTCCTGTCCGTCATCGACCGCACGGATATCGAGCAGCTGAGCCGGGAGCTCGATTCGATCAAGTCGATGAGCGAGGCGCTGCGCGCCCAGCGCCACGAAACGGCGAACCGCTTTCACGTCCTGTCCGGACTCCTGCGGCATGGGCACAGCGACGAGGCTCTCGAATTTCTCACCGAGATCATCGGGCGGCGTGGCGCCTCGGAGCCCTCCGGTTTGGACAATGTCGCCGAGCCCCATCTGCACGCCTTCCTCGACGCGAAGACGTCGCTGGCGCGCGAGCGCGGCGTGGAGCTGAGCATCGGCGGACAGACGTGGGTTGCCGGCGCTCTCGTCGATCCCGTGGCGGCGACGACTGTCCTCGGTAACCTCGTCGACAATGCCATCGACGCGGCCGCCGGCGACCTCGGCCGGGTCGAGGCCGGCGATGAGATTCGCGCGAAGGTTGAAGCCGAACTTGTCACCGACGACGGCACGTTGTGGATCACGGTGGCGGACTCGGGACCCGGAATCGGATTCGACGATCCGTCGCAGGTATTCACCGAAGGCGCAACGTCCAAGCCGGATGACGTGCCGGGCGGACACGGGATGGGGCTGGCGCTGGCGCGGCAGATTTGTCGCCGCGCCGGCGGTGATATCCAGGTCGTCGACCCGGGCGGCGATCCGGACGGACTTGGTGGCGCGGTATTCGTCGCGGAACTTCGCGACGTGATTTCGGAAGGGTAGGGACGAAAAGCAATGGATTCGACCACGTGCGAGCTGGGCGTACTCATCGTCGACGACGATTTTCGGGTCGCCAGGCTGCACGCCGCTATCGTCTCCGCGATGCAGGGATTCACTGTCGTCGGGCAGGCGGGAACGATCGCGGAGGCACGCGCCGAGCTCGCTGCGGCTCCTCGCGGCACCATCGATCTCGCGCTGCTCGACGTCTATCTCCCCGACGGTTCCGGGATCGATCTCGTCGCCGAGTTCCCTTGCGACAGCTTCGTCGTCGGCGCCGAAACCGATAGCGAGGCGGTCCGCTTGGCGACCCGTTACGGTGCACTGACCTACCTCATAAAACCGTTCGACGACACCGAACTCGCGCGCCGGCTCGCCGGCTACCAGCGCTACCGCGCGCTACTATCCGAGGGCAATATCTGCCAAAGGCGAGTAGACGACGCACTCGCGGCCATTCGATTCGGGACTGCCCGCCGCGACCGCCCCCAGCAGACTTCGCCGACGGAGGAACGAATTCTCGCGCTCTTCACCGAGGCCGGCACCAGTCTCTTCGCCGACGACGTTTCGGAGGCGATCGGCATCGCTCCCCCGACCGCTCGGCGCCACCTCGCGCAGCTTGTCTCCGCAGGGCGACTCAAGATGACGCTGCAGTATGGCGGGACCGGCCGCCCGCGCCAGGAGTATCACCTCGATACCGGCCAGTGAGTACAGTATGACTGTTTGTGCTGTTCGTGCTGTTTGGCGACGTTTTTGTGGTGCCGAGTTGTGTGGTGGTGAGTTGCCGATGACGAGGGTGTCAAGCGCCCCAGGTTTGATACCGCATCCTTTTTAGTTGGAAGGATGTATGTCATGCCGAAGAAGATCGATCCCGCGCTCGGTGAACGCGCTGTCCGGTTGGTGCGGGAGCACCGGTCGGAGTGTCCCTCGCTGACGGCCGCTTCAGCGGCCGTCGCCCGCCAGGTCGGTGTGGGCAACGGTCCGTGCGCCGGTGGGTACTGCAAGCAGATATCGACGACGGGACCCGCGAGGGGGGTGACCAGCGCAGAGTATGCCGAGATCAAACGACTCAAGACGGAGAACAGTCGCCTGCGGGAGGACGTCGCGATCCTAAAGGGCGGGGACGACTTTCTTCGCGGGGAACCAGGCCCCCGCAACCGTTGATGCTGGGCTTCATCGACATGATGAGAGCTAAAAGGTCGCGCGGCCTGGTCGATCATCCGGGTCCTGCGTGAGCAGGGCGTGAAGATCGCCGCGCGCACCTACCGAGCCCACCGGCAAGGCGTCGTTGCGTCGCGAACGATCACGGACGCGCAGGCTCATGATGTAGTCCGTGCGGCAGCGTGGACCGTTGTCGAATGCCACGGGACGATGCATCGTGTGCTGACCCCCGAAGGCCTCTACGGGCGTCGGAAGATGACTGCCCTGATCCGCCTAACCTCGATGCCCGATGCGTCGCGGGGTGCTGTCGACCGTGGCATGCGAGCGCTCGGGCTCTCGGGGATCCGTCGCGTCAAAGGCGTGCGCACCACGATCCCCGGGAAAGACGGGATCCGTGCCGGCGACCTTGTGAATCGCGGCTTCACTGCGCCGCGCCCGGACCACATTTGGGTGATGGTCTTCACCTACTGCCGAACGTGGGCGGGCTGGGTCTAGGTCGCGTTCATCGTCGACGTGTTCTCTCTACGGATCCTGGCCTGGCGCGCGCAGACCGCCAAGCACGTCGAGCTGGTGATGATCCCGCTGCGCATGGCCTTGTCGGAACGAGCGCGTGAAGGGCACCCGATCCGGCCCGAGCAGCTCCGCGCACATTCGAACGCCGGGCTTCAATACGTCTCCCTGGCATACACCGACAAGCTCACGCTCGACGGTATCGCTCCCTCTATCGGGTCCGTCGGTGACGCGTTCGATAACGCACTGATGGAGACGATCAACGGGCTCTTCAAAACTGAGTGCATCCGCACGACGGTGTTCCACGACGGGCCCTACAAGACCATCAGCGACGTCGAGTTCGCGACCGCTGGCTGGGTCGACTGGTACAACACCCGTAAGCTTCACTCGAGCCTCGGCTACATTCCACCCGCCGAGTTCGAGCAAGCCCACTACGCGACCCTCAACCGAGAACCGCAACCCGCATAAGAGCGGCAGAGAACCTGGGGCGCTTCATCTCTACGTGGGAAAACCGCGTAAACCGCCTCGGAAGATTGGATCAGTCTGAATGTCTTTGAATCGCCTGTAAGTGTTCGTGGTGGCCAGCACGGGGCTGGCCACCACGAACACTTACACGCGGTTCACTTAGAACGCTATAGGATTACAAGGCGCCCACTACTCTGGCGACGCGGCAAACCTGATTGCGCAGCATCCTAGTTGTATTCGTATGAACGACGATGTGCAGTCATACGCTGTCGGTGTTGATAGAGCCTACGTAGAAGTCGCTGCAGAGGTGCTTTCCCTCTTATCCGTATCCGGGTCATCCTCGCGTTGGGCGAGGGCGAACGAGCAGTCGGCGGTTTGGTCAGCAAGCTCAACTAGGCCTCTTGGCGTCCGTTGGATACGAGACCATCAAGAACCCGACCGCCAGATTGACAACGCAGCCGCGGGTGTCTCCGAATTTCGCAGCAGTCCTCAGTGTTTCGCCTCGGCCCATGCACCTGGGTATGCGTCGAACACCTCCACAGTGAGATCTGAACTTGTATCTTGGAGGGGACAGGTCGGACGAAAATGAGCCCGCGTCGCTTGGGGTGTCAAGAATAGTGCACGCCGACAGAACGCGAGGAGTATCTAAAATGTCACCAGACGAGACTCTTGCACCTATCCGCGAGGATGAACATTCGCGACGCTTTGCTCGCGCCTACGATTCGGCGAATGCGCGCTCTGAGCGCAAACTCGAAAACGTGCGCTCGTCACTTCTTCGGCACGCGTCGGGCACCGTCATCGAAATCGGGCCAGGCACCGGAACGAATCTAAGCTTTTATACCGGAGTCGAGCATGTCACTCTCGTTGAGCCTTATCAAGCCATGCGAAAAATACTGTCCGGTCGCGTATACACCGCCCAGCACCCGGGACTATTCTCGATTGTCGACGGGCGAGCCGAAGCTATCCCAGCAGCATCACACACGATCGACACAGTCGTTTCAACCCTAGTGCTGTGTTCTGTCCCTGAACTCGACCGAACACTCACTGAAATCCGGAGAGTTCTCAAGCCAGAAGGGAACCTTGTGTTCCTTGAACACCATGTCGGCGTCGGCCTTAGAAGTAGAGCCCAGCACATACTCACCCCATTGATGAGAAAGTACGCCGCCAACTGTCACCTGGACAGAAACACACCTCAGGCAATATCGGACGCGGGCTTTTGCGTACAGCGAATGATCACGATCCCGACAGATCTGTCACTTCGTGTGCTACCAAACTGGCCATTGACAGCTGGCATCGCGACCCCATCCTGACCAAAAGGGGCGAGGCTGCGGTGGCCCGACCTGCGTGCGCCGACAGCAAGACGTCCAACCGAGCCACCAGCCGGACGGAACCTCGAGAATGCTGCACGTAATGGCGACACTCTGACCTCCCCTAAGGGTCGGTTTCCAGCCTCCTCGCCGTGAAGCAATCACCTCCAACAGCTCTAGCCACTCAACGCATCGTCAACTTGCACGTCGCGGCAGCAGCAATCTGGATATCGATCACAGGTACGCACGATCATGCACCGATCGACTACACATCCACAGTCCGCACAGGCCATCCCGTGCCCTTATACTATCGAGCGTCGTCGACCATGACGTGAGCAACGAGCTTCTTCCCGCATCGGCAGCGCCGACCTATCCGCCGGTATCTCGCGTCTACTGTCAGGTCTCTACGATCGCACGGTGCCCCCTTTATTTCGTAGTCCCCTTTCTTCTCTTCGGCCATCGCAGATGGTTCAGTATCTGCTGTATAGTTCATTCGGTATTGACTGTTGCTTCTCGTGTGGACGTGATGCACCGGTTGGGTCGAGCGATGGCCGATACGACCCGCTCTCGAATCCTATTGACCTTGCTGGATAGAGCATCCTACCCGGCAGAACTCGCCCGGGGGTGGAATTGACACGTTCCAATGTGTCGAACCACTTGGCGTGTTTGCGGGACTGCGGTATCGCGGTGGCCGTGCCCGAGGGACACCAGATTCGGTACGAGATCGCCTCGCCGACCCGCATCTGGCGTGGACGCTGAACGCACTGCTCGAGGTGCCCCTTACGGCCGACACGAACACCCCGTGCGTAGATACAGTCGAGCAATTCCCTCGACAGCGGTGTAAATGCCCATGGCCAATAGCAGCGTTGCTTGTCCCAGAGCTGCCACGACCTCAATTCGGGCAAAATCCCAGGTCCGTTTACCAGTTGCAGGCCGAAGCATCGCCGTTGCAGCTATGAAGGCAACGAGTAGTCCCGATGCGTCCACCAGAGCGTGCGCCGTGTCTGTCAACAGCGCGAGATTCCCCGTTAATACCGCGCCGACAGCCTGCGCAAGCACAATGATCGCCGCTATCGCAAAAGCAATAGCCAATCGGCGACGAGATCCTGAGCCCGAAAGGGACGAGTGACTATGTCCACGGGAAGATTCCGCACTCATTACGGCTCGACTCCCGTCGCATCTTGCTGATTGCTGTGCAATTGATGCTCCCGCAGTGACAAGCTCACTCTTGAATTAACGAGCAAGCAATCCGCAGAAGCCAAGAGAGTGCCCAACCGCTCTTCATCTGCAATGGAAAACCAGGAGGCCCTACCCTCTGCCCGGACTGTTACAAGCCCACAATTGCGCAAACACGAGAGGTGCTTACTCACAGTGGACTGCGCAAGATTTATATGCTCTACGAGATCACGAACTCGAAGCTCGCCATTAGACAAGTGCTCGAGAACCGC
Organism: Dietzia timorensis; assembly: GCF_001659785.1. NCBI lineage: Bacteria > Bacillati > Actinomycetota > Actinomycetes > Mycobacteriales > Dietziaceae > Dietzia > Dietzia timorensis. The sequence continues at coordinate 1,178,697 of NZ_CP015961.1, read as the reverse complement.
CAACCTCGTTGACTCCGCCAAGGCATGAAATAGCGCAGCAAGCAAATCTCCAGAGACAGCCGGCGGAGAGGGTTCAAAAACCTCATTGTTCGACACATGGCGGTGATATCGTTAAATAGCGATTACAATCACGGCCCGTTCCGCCGTCGTCTTCAACTAGCGTATGTAGCCATAAGTTCGCCTACGACTACATACCGTTAACGACTCTCCGAGTCCAATCGAATTGCCAATCGTGGCCGGATATACTTGCCCCTGACACGCAAGTGCCTTCCCGTAGAGTGGCGAGGTACCCCTCCGGGGAAGGGCTCAGTCATTTGACAGCGACCAGCTAGACGATTACACCATTCCGCGCGAGCCACGGTACCGGGTCTGTCCAGTTACCACCAGCGTCCTGCACGCCGAAGTGCAAGTGGGGACCAGTCGAGTCACCGCGATTGCCCACAGTGCCAATTACGTCGCCCGCTTGCACTCGCTGGCCCTTCTGCACAAAATTCTCATTGTTGTGGCCGTATTCAAGCAACTCACCCTCGTCGGTGCGAATACGGATCCACAACCCATACCCGGATGCGGGACCGGCCTCTTCAACAACTCCCGATTTCGCCGCGTAAAGAGGTGTGCCAATTGGAGCACCGAAGTCTGTTCCGTTGGTGAACGTACCCCACCGCGGTCCGAAGCTTGAAGTCACCGCGCCCACTGTCGGAGCATGCGCCGCACCCCCGGGAATAGCGTCTCCAAATGAGCCCAGATCCACTCCAGCTGCGCCAGCAACGTCGCCATACTCCTCGACTACCGGCACCAGCTCGTCGCCGAGGAAATCGTTGGCCATCTGACCTGCAGCTTGCTGAACCTGGTCTGACGTTGGAAGTTCGGCCGACTGCGCAGCCGCAATCGGACTCGCAGCAAACGCCGCCCCTCCGGCGATTGCCGCCCCGGCGAGGACGCTAACGGAGGTGCGACGCCTACCCGCGTTATCCCTCTGGGAATGGCGATGAGCCATTGTGGAATCGCTGACATACCCGATCCGTTTGGCGAGGTCCGCGACTGTCACTTCGTTTGGATTGTGCTTCATTTCCATCCTTCATAGAGCTACTTCTGCTCCAGGGGGTACAAGTTCCTCTAGGAATGTAACAGATCGATATCTGTCATGTCACGGGCTCTTATCAAATTGCCAGTGCAACGCTGCTTACCGCAACAGCGAAGCAATCAGGGATCCCGGGGCACAACCGGCGTACTGCGCCCCCTAACGGCGCAGTGGGATGGGTACCGAGCCAGCCACCACGAATAATCTATAGAAACTCACCATTTTCCGAGGTGAGCCGTCGGCCGCTCCTAGAACCAGGCCATGGACGTGCGCTGTATCGTCCCACGCGACACAGCGACATAAAGACGTCGCGAAACAGCAAAAACAGTCATGCGTATGGCCTCGGCGAAACGCTCGCACTATTCGCACACGCGTCCAGCGCCTGCTCGAAGTCGGCGATGAGATCATCGGGATCCTCAAGACCGACCGACAACCGGAGGTGCCCGAAGGTCTGGAATTCCTCCGGGTAATGCTCGGCTCCGCCACGGCCGGACGGCCCGACGTGCACGATGAGTGTCTCGTCGTGCCCGATCGACACCGCCGAGGTGGCAATACGAAGCGCGGCGACGAAGCGGTTCTGCAGATCGCTGTCGCCGTCGAGCGCAAACGCGAGAACCCCGCCGAATCCGAAATCGCCGAACTGCCGACGCGCGAGCTCGTGCTGCGGATGCGACTCGAGACCGGGGTAGGCCACATAGGCGATAGCGTCCTGCTCGGACAGCCACTGCGCGACCTTCGCCGCCGACTCGACGTGTTGGCGCAGCCGCAGCGGCAGAGTCACCGAGCCGCGCATGATCAGCCACGCGTTGAACGGCGAAATGATGCCGCCGACGTCGACAATCGCATCCCCGCGCACCCGTGCCACGAGTTCGGACCCGCCGATTACCGCGCCGCCCATGGCATCACCGTGACCGTTGATGTACTTGGTCAACGAATGGATCACCAGATCCGCGCCGTCCGCGAGCGGACAGTACAAGGGCGGCGGCGTAAAGGTGGAGTCGACCGAAAGCAGGGCTCCGCCGTCATGGGCGATCTGGGCCAGGGCCGCGATATCGGCGACCCTCGTGGTCGGATTCGCGATGACCTCGACGTGCACCAGCTTGGTGTTTTCGCGCATCGCCACGGCCACTGCGCTCGGATCGGAGGCATCGACGAACGTCGCCTCGACTCCCATCCGCTCGGGCAGCAGCTCGTCGAACAGGCGCCACACCGCCTCGTAGGTCACGTCGGAGACGACGACGTGATCGCCAGGGCGCAGCAGCGTGAAGAACGTGCCGTGCAGTGCCGCGACGCCGGTCGCGAACACCGCCGCCGCCTCACCGCCCTCGAGCGCGGCAAGCTTGTCCTGCAGCGCGGACTGATTGAGCGCGCCATTGCGCGTGTACACGAGCCGATCGGCCGTGGACCAGTCCATGCCGGACGGATCCTCGGGAAGCAGATAGGAATTCGCCATGACGATCGGCGTGCGCACCGCCCCAGAATCGGAGTCGATTCGGTTGCCGCCATGCACCGCCCAGGTCGCATCGCTCACGGTCGTGGCGTCGTGCTTATCCGGCGCGTTCTCCCTCATTGCGTTCCCACCTTCCGCATTTAGTCAATGCAACCAGTATGACGCCGGACGAAGTTGGCCCTCATAGCGGCCGCGCATTCGCGGGCCTTTGAGCGCGGAACAAGCAGGACTCGATAGGTACAAAAAAGTGTCGGCGCACCGGATTTCCGGTGGGCCGACACGTGATTCTCGGTGGAGCTAAGGGGATTCGAACCCCTGACCCCCTCACTGCCAGTGAGGTGCGCTACCAGCTGCGCCATAGCCCCGTATTTACTTAAGTCGGTCCGATGCCGACTCGAAAAACTCTACAACAGGCGGATCGCGCGAGCCAAATCGCGGGCGGGGTGCTCCATCCTCGGAACCGCCCCGCCCGCCGAGCGGACGCGAGGTCCGCCGTCATCGCCGGTGTTACGCGGCCATCGCTTTCTGGATCCAGGTCGGGTCACCGATTTCGAGCTTCTCGCCGTCCTTGGCCACAGTCGGCGTCGCCATGTCGAACTTGGAGTCCTGAAGCGCCTGCTGCGAGACGGTAGCGGTCTCCGAAGCTTTGTCGAGGTTATCGCCGCCCTCAGCGCCGATGCCCTCGATGCACTTGGTCGACTCGTCGCCGGCGCCGGCGGACTTGGCGTCCTCGGCGATCTCGGACTGCGTGCGGTCTCCGCCGCCCTCGGCCGGCTGGTTGGTGAACCATGTCGAGCGCGCGTCAAGGTAGGTCTGGAGGTCCTCGTTGACCGCGACGCACTGGGACGCGGCGATCATCCGCGTCGAGTAATCGCCTTGTGCCGACTGCTGGTCGAGGAAGTTGACGTAGTGATGGACGACCTGCAGGTCCCCGGCCGTGATAGCCTCGGTGAGCTGCTCGCCGTACTTCTGCTCCATCTGCCCACACGCCGGGCACATGAAGTCCTCCCACACGTCGATTTTCGGCGCATCCGGATTACCGACGGTGACAGCACCTTGGTCGGAGATGGAAATCTGCGGGTCCGCGGTTTCGGCGAAATTGAGGGACACGGCCTCCCGTTTGAAGGGCCCGATTTCGTTCTGCGCGGCGACGACCACGGCGACGACCGCGATCACGATGATGCCGGCGATGGCCGTCAGCGTCATCCACATGCCTCGGGACGACGATCCGTTCAACGCCTTGCTCGTGGCGCTCTGTGACTTCGTGTTCACGTATTCCTCAAACCCTTCTTCGGCGCGGCCCGGGTGGCAAGCGCTGTGCTTTCACATCCACCTGGTAGTGGATTTGTCATCTAACGACAGTACGCATTTCGCTTTCACGAGCCTAGTTCCCAGTACCATTCAAGGGAAACTTCAGAGCCGATACTCAGTAAATGTTTGTTTCCGGCCGCTCATCCCTCAGCCGCTCCCCAGGCTGGCGCCCGTATAGCCTGAATACAGCGAGCGCGAAAGGGGCAGCGAGGCGATGTCGTGGGCGGAGAGACTGCAGGGAGTTCTCGTCGCGCTCGCCGCTCTGGCCGGCATCGCGGTCGGCCTGGCCACCGATGTCGGAGACTTCGGCGAGTATCTCGTTCTTCCCTGCCTCGTGGCGATGCTCACCGCAGTGTTCGTGCAGATGGATCCTTCCTATGTCGGGCAGGTGCGGGACGCCAAGCCCGTCGTGGTGGCCTCGCTGGTGCTCAACTTCGTGGTCACACCGCTCCTGGCGTGGGCGCTCGGGTCGTGGCTGCTCGCCGATCAACCCGACCTGCGCATCGGGCTACTCCTCCTTCTCGTCACTCCGTGCACCGACTGGTATCTCGTCTTCACCTCGATGGCGCGCGGGCACACCGGCGTCGCGGCCGCCCTGCTACCGGTCAACCTCGTGCTCCAGCTCGCGTTGCTGCCGATATACGTGTTGTTACTCGGCGGGAAATCCGCCGCCATCGAACTCACCACACTTGTCGAGTCGGTGTTGTTGGTGCTGGTCGTGCCGCTCGCGGCGGCGGTCGTCCTGCGCGCCCTCGCCCGCCGCATACCTGACCCCGCCCGAGGCACGCAGCGCCTCACGGATGCGGCGGCGTTCGCCGTCATGCCGCTGCTTCTCCTCGCCGTCGCCGGAATGTTCGCCTGGCAGGCGCAGGAGGTCGCCGACAATGCAGGGGTGTTCTGGAAACTTCTCGCGCCGCTCGCGATCTTCTTCGTGCTTGCACCACTACTGGCAAGTATGACGGCGGGCCTGCTGCGCGCCCCCGGCCCGGAGCGCGTCGCGCTGGTGATGACCACCACCGCCCGCAACTCCCCCATCGCGCTGGCGATCGCCGTTGCGGCATTCCCGGACAGGCCGCTCATCGCGGTGGCGCTCGTCGTCGGCCCTCTCGTCGAACTCCCGGTTCTCGCTGTCCTCGCGCAGATCGTCCGTCTCCGCAGCCCCGCGAAGCACGAGACCGCCTGAACCAGAACGATCCCGGCAGTGCGGAATTAGCAAGGAGATTCCCAGTTGGTCGAGCGGTCGAGCCGCCGCGCATTGAGAGCGTTCGTGTCGCCGCCGGCCGTGGCCTCCGCCGAGCAGAGCGCGTCAAAGTTGTCGCCAAAGTCCTGCACGACCGCGTAGATCTGAGCACCTCCCGACTCGCCGCGGATCGACGGGCACACCCCGGGCGGGTAGACGACGGCTCCGGGATTGCCCGCCAGCGCGGCGTTGATCTCGCCCGCGACGTCACCGCTATTGCCCATGACCGACTGGACGATGAGCACGCCTCGCCCGTCGCATTCGGGCACGACCTGTGCAGACGCCGGCACTCCCGATATGAGTGGGTAGTTCGAGCGGCCGGCACCCGCGCCGTCCATCGGTCCACTCGGTGCCGTCGTGGGTTCGACGGTCTCGGTGACAGTCGTGTTTCCGGACTCGGTCGTCGTGGTCGATCCGTCTGCCGCCCCCGTGTTCTGCTCGTTCGACGCGGCCTCTTCATTTGTCGTGACGGCGAAGCTCGGATCATCAGCTAGAGAATCGGAATCTCGCTTGTCCGTCACAAACCACACGATTGCGGCGGCGACAACGATTACGATGACTACGGCCAGAACGATCGAGGCGATGAGCGGACCGCGTGATCGCCTCGGCTCGTCCCACCCTTCGAAGGGGGCGCCATTGGGGTGATTGGAAGGTCGCGGGGCGGTCATCGTCTCCTCCAGTCGAGGCTAGAAAGCTCGGCGATCAGCATGTGGGCAGTTCCAGCCGATCGGATTTCGCGTTCGCGCTGCTGATCAACAGCGCAAACCGGTCGAGATTGCCCTCTGGCAGAAGCGCGTACGTCGGTCGCTCGGAGCCTGGTACCTCGGCACTGGCGATCGTGCACGCGTCGTTTCCGAGCCCTTCGGGGTCCGTCAAACTCACGCGCGAGTCCCGGTTCTCGCGGCTACCGTAGTCCGCGACCACCACCGACGCGCTTTCGCTCGCGCACACGATCCGCGCATCCTGCCCCTCGCTCGGTTCTCGCGACCCGCAGGTAAGCCCCTTCCACCCGGAACCGTTTTCGCGGTCGGAAACGATGCCCGGGAACGCGTCCGCGATCTTCGCATCCGCATCGGACCAAGACGGCCGGAAGACGAGGAACCATGCCGCCGCGGCCGCCACGAGCAGCAGCACGAGCAGTGTAGCCAGCGACGCGACGACGACGGTTCCGACCGAACTTTGTCGCTGCATCGGCCTTTGAGAGTAGTGAGGAGGTGGCGCCGCGTAATTCGGCTGCATGGGCATGGGTGCGCTGTTCGGCACGTATTGCCTGGTCGCACGGTCACCTGACGGCGGGACGTGGGTGCGCGTCGTGGCCTGGGCGGAATCGGCGCCCGACAATGCGTCGATAAACGCGCTCGCCGTCGGATGCCGATACGCCGGCGCCTCCGCGAACGCCTTTGAGAAAACGCTTGACAGTTCGTCGCGGACGCCATTTTCGCTCGCCGCTACGGTGAGTTCACGCAACCGCGGCATCGGTCTTTCGCCTCGCCACTCCCCTGTCGACATCGTGTCCTTGAGGGTGTTGAGGGTGAGCATCTCGAACGCGATGAGAGCCAGCGCGTAGTTATCGCTGGATGCCGTCGGCTGATTATGCTGCGACGTATCGGCTCCGTGCGAACGGCCCGGATACAGCTCTGGCGCCGTGTACGCCTCTGTGCCGATCATCATGTCGAGGGTCGTCATACGTGTTTCGTCCGGCGTGAGACTGATCCCGAAGTCAGTGAGAAGGCTGCGGGCCTCGAAACTCGAGTGCTCCTCGGGCACGAGAATATTTCCGGGCTTCACGTCCCGGTGAACGATTGGCGGCTTGACCCGAAGATGGAGATAGTCGAGCGCAGAAGCGATGGGCCGCAGCAGCGCGACTGTCTCCGTGACGGTGAACGGCTCGCCGCGTTCCCGCCTGCGGCGAATTTCGTCGGCCAGCGTCTGCCCAGGAACATAATCCATCACGAAGTACACCGAACCGGCGTCGGTCACGCCCGAGGAATGGATGGACACGATCGCCGAATGCCGCGTGTTCGCCACCATCTGCATCTCGGAGTTGAAGCGTGCGAGAGCGGCATTTCGTCCGCCCGAATCGTCGGTGTCCGCTCCGACGGCACCTGCCGACAGCTGCTTCACCGCCACATGCCTACGCAGCGCCGGGTCAAATGCCTTGTACACCACTCCCATCCCGCCGTGTCCGATCTCGACAAGATCGGTGAGCCCGAACCGCTGCGAGAGGTGGGCGGCAAGATCGGTGGATTCCATAAATGTGTTGATCCTCGAACGTCGTGCTCGAACGCGTACGCGCTCAATCGGTCAGTGGGCGTCGAGAAGAATGTTAGCTGCTCTCGCTCGTGGTCAGGCGAGAATTAGCGACCGAGCAGCCTATTCGCACCGGTAGACCTACGGACATCTCGGAAACGAGAAAACCCCCGGCTCGAAAACCGGGGGTCTCTCACTGCGGTGGAGCTGCGGGGAATTGAACCCCGGTCCTGTGCAGCATCGGTAGGGCTTCTCCGTGCGCAGTTCGCTAACTGCCGTTACTCGGATCTCGCCAACCCGCGAACTAGTCGGCGAAGGCGATCCCAGTCACTGTGAGATGTCCCGAACGAGCCCGTGACCAACTCGAACGGTAATCCCTCTAGCTGATGCCAGGAACCGGGGCGAGGGCGACCCCGGGCTGACAGACTTGCAGTCGCTGATTAGGCAGCGAGTGCGAAGTCGCGCTGATTGTTATCGGCGCTTAATTGGTTGCCATGACGCTTAACGGTGGTCTCTGGCCTGCACCGGCACGCTTCCCCTACGTCAACTCACACAGTCGAAACCACATCAGCCCCGTAGGCCCGACCACAAGTGGCCAGGAGAGTGAACTCTACTCCACGTCAGAGCCTTCGGCAAGATATGGAGTTTCGCCCTTCGGGAACGTCACGACGATCTTTCCGCGTGCGTGCCCACCTTCGACAACGCGCATGGCGTCGTGCGCATTCCCAAATGGGATGACGTCGGACAACGAAATCTCGAAATCCCGGCGCCGCGCGCGCTCGGCGATGTCGCCGAACACCTCGGACGTGCGCCGCCTGCGCACACCGGATCCGCCCACCTCGGCGACAGTCTCCTTGTCTGCGAGGCTCCGGATCCGCCTGCTGCGACCGTTGCCGCCGGCCGATCTATCCACCAGCGCCGCGAGCTCGCGCAGCGCGTCCCCGCCGACGCAGTCGATCAAAGCATCGACGCGCGAAGGCCCACTGACATTGCGCACCGCTTCGCTCACGCGCTCGGCCAGACCGGGCCCGGACGGTACGTGGCGAACGCCGCGTAGCTCGACGAAGTCCTTCTTCTCCTCGCTGGCTACACCGAAAACGCAAGCTCCGGCCATCGCGGCGAATTGCGCCGCATGGATTCCCACTCCGCCACCTGCTCCGAGCACGACGACATTCTCGCCGTGACCGATATCGAGCTCGCTCACCGCGTCGAACGCGGTGCCGACGGCCACGGGAATGCACGCGGCGCGCTCGAGGCTCAACCCCGACACCGCTCCCGCGACACTGGATTCTTCAAGCAGCGTGCGCTCCCCCAACGCGCCGACCCCCTCGGCGCACGAACCGAAGACTGTCGCGCCCACGGGAAAGGCCGGTGGAATTGGCTGTCCCGGCCGCACGCGCGCAGCCGCAAACTCCTCGCTCTTCGGAGAACGCCACGAATCGACGACGATCCCGGCGGCCTCTCGCCCCATCGCCATGGGGAATTCGACGGGAAATCCCGCCTGCCGCGCACCGGAACGCACCTTGATGTCGGCCGGATTCACGCCTACGGCGACGGTTTCGATGAGCACGGTACCCGGACGCAACACCGGCTCCGGAACGTCGAGAAACTCCTCGACCTCCGGCCCTCCGTACGAGTTGAATCCGTAGATCTTCATCGTCACCCGCTCCCGTTTCAAGTTCGTATGCGGCCTCCACGCGGATTATCCCCGAATGGCCAGCGCGAACGGCAGCACGGCCTCCGCCCCTGCGAGCCGCAGCTCCCGGGCGCACATCGTCAGCGTCCAACGACTTGCGACGACATCGTCGACGAGCAACACGGTCCGGCCCGCGACGGCCTCGGCCTGCTCCGGGCTCAGCATGAACGTTCCGTGCACGTCGCGCAGCCGGAATGCGCTGTTGACGTCGGGCCCGCCGTGCTCGCGGACCTGCGTGATGTCGCCGAGGTCGTCGAGCTTGCCGGTCGCCGCAAGCTTCGCGGCGAGCGAGCGCACCGTCCGCGGCCGCCGGGTGCTCGGCACCGCGATGACGCTGTCGGGGCGCTGAGCCCACGGCCACTCGGCCAGCACCTGTATGCACAGCTTCCCGATATCTTCGGGAACGTCGCCGTCATCCGCGGATGGGGAAAGGAACTCTCGCAGCCGCTGCCCAGGCCCGAGGTCGGTGAGGCGTGCGATCGCCCGTCCGGGTTCTGCCCGCTCGCCCGGCGGGATCTTTCCCTTGAGTTCGACGCCGAGGTTCGGCATGCCCGTGGGCCACTGGGCTCGCGGGTCGATCACTCGTCCCACTGCGGCGAGGGCGCGGCGGGCGGTGCGCTCGGCATCCTCACTCACCTCGCCGGACCACCACACTCCACTACAGTTGTCGCAACGTCCGCAGTCGCGTGGGTTCGGATCGTCGAGCATCTCGGTGAGGAACCGCATGCGGCACTCGCCGGTGGCCTCGTAGTCCTCCATCGCACGCGCTTCGGCGCGGCGCACCGCGAGCACCCCGTCGTATCTTTCCGCGTCGTATGTCCAGCCGGCGCCGGTCGATTCATAGCCGCCGCGCACGCGCCTCACCGCGCCGTCGACGCTGAGCGTCTTGAGCAGCAGTTCGAGCCGGTTTCGTCGCGCTCCGACGCGCGTTTCCAGCGCCGGCACCGACAGCGTGCCCTCGGCCTCGAGCGCACGCAGTACCGCCTCGGCGTCCTCCTGCGAGGGCATCGACGCGGTCGCGAAGTACTCCCAGATCTCCGCGTCCTCCGCGCCGGGCAGCAACAGCACATCCGCGGATGACGTCGCACGTCCCGCACGCCCGACCTGCTGATAATACGACACCGGAGACGAAGGAGCGCCGACGTGAATGACGAAACCCAGGTCGGGCTTGTCGAATCCCATGCCGAGGGCGGACGTCGCCACGAGCGCCTTGAGTTCGTTGTTCTTGAGTTTGCCCTCGAGGCGTTCGCGTTCGTCGGGATCGGTGCCTCCGGTGTACGCGGCGACGTCCCACCCCGCGTCGCGCAGCGCGGACGTGGTGTCCTCGGCCGCGGCGACGGTAAGCGTGTAGACGATGCCCGACCCGTTGAAGTCGCCGAGGTGCTCGGCGAGCCACGCGATGCGCGAGGCCGCCGATCGCGTCGTCGGCGCCACCCCGAGCCGCAGCGAGGTGCGGGCGAGCTCACCGCGCACGACCAGGGTGTCATCACCGAGCTGCTCTGCGACGTCCCGGGCCACCCGCGAGTTCGCGGTGGCTGTCGTCGCGAGCACCGGCGTGCCGGCGGGCAGCTCGCGGATGATGGAGCTGATGCGCCGGTAGTCGGGCCGGAAGTCGTGGCCCCAGTCGGAGATGCAGTGCGCCTCGTCGACGACGATCATGCCGGTGTCGGAGATGATCTCGGGCAGGATCGTGTCGCGGAAGTTCGGGTTGGTCAATCGCTCGGGAGAGACGAGCAGAACGTCGACCGTACCCTCCCGCAGCTCGGCGTGGACCTCGTCCCATTCGGTGGCGTTGGCAGAGTTGAGCGTGCGCGCGGTAACCCCAGCGCGGGCGGCCGCGGCGACCTGGTCGCGCATGAGAGCGAGCAGCGGCGAGACGATGAGCGAGGGACCGCGCCCTTGCGCACGCATGAGCTTCGCCGCGAGAAAGTACACCGCGGACTTTCCCCAGCCGGTGCGTTGAACGACCAGCACGCGGCGGCGCTCGGCGACGAGGGCCTCGATCGCCTCGAACTGGCCGTCGCGCAGCTGCGCATCCGGGCGTCCAGTCAGCGACGCGAGGAGCCGGGTGGCGTCCTGGAGGAGCTGACCGTCCGTCGTCATCCCGGGATGCCCTTGATGCGGCGGCCGACCTCGCGCACAGCCTCGCGTTCCATGGTGCGACGGCGGAGGGTCTCGCGCTTGTCGTGGATCTGCTTACCGCGGGCGATGGCGAGCTCCACCTTGACCCGGCCTTGACTGAAGTAGAGGGACAGCGGCACGAGAGTGGCGTTGCCGTCGCGCGTCTTGCCGAAGAGCTGGTCGATCTCGCGGCGATGCAGCAGAAGCTTGCGGGCGCGCTTGGGCGCGTGGTTCGTCCACGAGCCGTGCGAGTACTCCGGGATGTGGAGCCCCCGGAGCCACACCTCGCCTGCATCGATCGTCGCGTAGGCATCGACGAGCGAAGCCTTGCCCTCGCGCATGCTCTTGATCTCCGTGCCCACGAGCGCCACGCCGGCCTCGAATGTATCGAGGATCGTGTACTCGTGCCGCGCCTTCTTGTTCGAGGCGACGATCGAGCCGTCCCGCCCGAGCGAGGACGCGCCCTTCTTCTTCGATTTGGTCTTGGACATTTCGCCCTCCCTTCGGTTGCTTCGGCCCGTGCGGGCAGAAGATCCACCGTAGTACTACAGGCGGCGAATGCCAAGCACGAACTTCGGGTTCGATTCTAGGCGGCGCCCGTTCCCCCGGATTCTGCGGTTCCCGCGGACTGTCCGGTGTCGGCGCCCTGCGCCGTGCCGCCCTCGGCACCCTGGCCGGAGGCGTCGCCCTGAGTGCCCTGACCCGTCTGGCCTCCGGTCCCATCGGTACCGCCGGTGCCGTCGCCGGTATTCGTGCCGGAGTCGCCCGTGCCGCCGGTCTGCGATCCGTTCTGTCCGGTGTTGCCCTGGGTGGGCACCTGCGAATCGCCCGCGCCCTGGTTACCTGCCGTGGGTTCGGCCGACTCGGCGCCGGTCGGCGCGGTGCTGGCGTCCTGGGTGCCCGTCGGCTCGGCCTCCGAAGTCTCCGTCGCCGAGGACTCGCCGGTCGGCTCGGTCGTCGCCGAGGGGTCGGCGGTTTCCGATGCCTCCGCGGGATCGTTCGCGGGCACCGTCACCAGCGGATCCTCCTTGACCCACAAGTACAGAAGCAAAACGAGGAGGAACGAGATCATCAGGATCGCCGACGAGCGCGACATGCTCACGAATTGGCGGGTGATCTTCCACCGCTCGCCCCAGTCGAGTTCCTCGTGCTCCTCGCTCTCGTGCCCGGCGGGCCCGTGTCCCTCGCCTACTTCGCCGTCGCCCGGCTCGTGGGTTACCTGCGGATCCCACGGGTCGTCGTCGGCCTCGGTAGAGGTATCGGCGGCGCCGGTGTCGTCCTTCGCGTCTACGGGGTTCTCGTTTCCCGTGATCTTCCGCATCGGCCGGGTTTCATCGATACTGTCGCCGCGCGTCGCGCCGTCTCCTGCAGGATCGGTACGTCCGGCGTCAGAGGCGGGTTCGGTGTTCTTGCCGTTCAAATCTTTATCGTCTGCCACCGTAAATCCTCCTAGCTGCTCTGCTCGCCGGCGCCGGCCTTGGACAGCGCGCGCATGCGGCGGGAGATGACCGAACGCATGCGGCGGGAGACCTCCCACTGCTTGCCCGGCAGCGTCCGCACGAGGATGCGGATCACGGTCTCGTCGAGGTTGATCGACTCGACGCCCATCACGGTCGGCTCGTCGAGCAGGAAGTCCTTGATGTAACGGTCGTCGACGATCTCGTGGCAGACCTCCTGAAGCGCCTCCTGCGCCTCGCCGATATCCGTTGAGGCCGGGACGGGCACGTCGATGAGCGAGCGCGCCCAGTCGCGCGACTGGTTGGTCGTGCCGACGATCTGGCCGTTGGGCACCGTGACGACCTCGCCGTCGATGGTGCGCAGTTTGGTCACGCGTAGGGTGACGTCCTCGACCGTGCCGGACACCGTGGTGCCGCCGTCAATGGTGACCGTATCGCCGTAACCGTACTGGCGCTCGGCGATGATGAAGAAGCCCGCGAGGAAATCCTGCACGATCTTCTGCGCGCCGAAACCGATCGCCGCGCCGAGGATGGTGGCGGGCGCGACCAACGCCACGAGGTTGACGCCGAAGCGCAGCAGAATCTGGACGACCGCCAGCACGTAGACCAGCGCGATCGCCACATACGAGACGACCTGCACGAGCGCGTGCAGATGCTTGGAGTCCTCCGACAGCACGAGATTGTCGCTCTCGGCGTGACGGTTATCGATGCGGCCGGTCCACATCCTCGCGACCTTCTTGATGATGCGCGTGGCGATCATCGCGATCATGACGATGAGGACGATCTCCAGGCCCTGATTCCTGAGCCAGAAGAGCATCGAGTCGAAACCTGAATCAAGTGTCAGCATGATGTGTCTTTACTACCCCCGCATTTCACAAACGACGCGGCTGTGCCGTCCCTCGTGCTTACTAGTCGTCGTCCCTCATGCGCCACCTGATACCCGCTTCGAGGAATCCGTCGATGTCCCCGTCGAGCACGGAGGTGGGGTTATTGACCTCGAATTCGGTGCGCAGATCCTTGACCATTTGGTACGGGTGCAACACATAAGAACGCATCTGATTACCCCACGATGCGTTACCCCCGGCGCCGAGGGCGTCGAGTTCGGCGCGTTCCTCCTGGCGCTTGCGCTCGAGCAGTTTGGCCTGCAGCACCTTCATCGCCGCGACCTTGTTCTGTAGCTGAGATTTCTCGTTCTGACAGGTCACCACCACGCCCGTGGGAATGTGGGTGAGCCGCACCGCCGAGTCCGTGGTGTTGACGCTCTGCCCGCCTGGGCCGGAGGAGCGGTAGACGTCGACACGGATATCGTTTTCCGGGATCTCGATCGAGTCGGTCTGCTCCACGACCGGAAGCACCTCGACCTCGGCGAAGGAGGTCTGGCGCCTGCCCTGGTTGTCGAACGGAGACAGCCTCACGAGCCGGTGCGTGCCCTGCTCCACCGACAGGGTCCCGTACATGTACGGATCGTGCACCACGAACGTCGCGGACTTTATCCCGGCCTCTTCGGCGTAGGAGGTGTCGTACACCTCGACTTTGTGTCCGGCCTTCTCTGCCCAGCGGATGTACATGCGCATGAGCATCTCGGCGAAATCGGCGGCATCGACGCCACCGGCACCCGAGCGGATGTTGACCACCGCGTCGCGCTGGTCGTACTCACCCGACAGCATGGTCTTGACTTCCATCGCCTCTATGTCGGCGCGGAGCGCATCACGCTCGGAATGAGCCTCCGAAAGCGCGTCGTCGCTTTCCTCCTCTGCCAGCTCGAACAGCAGCGGCAACTCGTCGAGCCGCTGGCGAAGGCCGCGGACACGGCGCAGGTCGGCCTGCACGTGCGACAGTTCGCTGGTGACCTGCTGGGCGTGGTCCGGGTCGTTCCACAGCTCCGGGTCGGACGCCTTCTGCTCCAGCTCGTCGACTCGCGCCGCCAGCTCCTCGACGTCCATCACCTTCTCGACGGTGGTGAGCGTCGAATCCATATCCGCGATATCGGAAGAAATGTCGGCCTGCATGGGCGTCAATGCTACCCGGCCAAACCCTCAGGCCCCCGAACCATGCAGGCCACGGGAGGCTTTGCGCGAAGTTTCCTCCGACGTCATACAGCGACAACCTTCCCGCTGCCGGGCGGGGGTAGCGTCGGGTCCATGGCTACGGTTGGATCGACCACACCTATCCCCCAGCACGCACCTTCCATCGAGTATGACGACGGAGAGCTCGCCGCTCTCGCCGTCACCGAAGCGGGGCGCGTGGCACGGTATCTCCGCGAGAGCGGGCTGGAGGTGGAGCAGAAGACCTCGGTGAGCGACGTGGTCACCGAGGCCGACCGCGCCGCCGAGCACTCGATCACCTCGCTGTTGCGTCGTCACCGCGCCGGCGACGGGATCCTCGGCGAGGAAGGCTCGCTGGTGGAGGCGCAAAACGAGCGGCGCTGGGCCGTCGACCCGGTCGACGGGACCTACAACTTCGTCTCCGGCTCCGACTATTGGTGCTCGGCAGTCGCGCTCTCGGGCCCGGACGAATATCTCCTCGGCGCGATCCACCGCCCCGCCACGGGCGAGACGTGGGTCGGCGGCAGCGAGATCTCCGCCCGCCGCGGGGCGACACCGCTCCGTCCGCTCGCCCCCGGCGATCTTGCCGACGGCTGCCTGGCCACATATCTTCACCCCCCATTTCTGTCGGAACCAGACCTCGCGGAGCCCTTCCGCCGTGTGAGCCAGGGGGCGGCGACGATGCGAATGCTGGGTTCCGGTTCGCTCGACCTCGCCGCCGTGGCGGAGGGCAAGTATTCGGTGTGGTGCCAGCACTCCTGCCCCGAATGGGACTGGCTTCCCGGAAAGGCGCTGGTAGAAAGCGCGGGCGGCCGGACATCGGTGGTCGAGGTCGCCGGATACGACTGGTTCGTCGCCGGCAGGCCCGGCGCGGTCGAGCAGGCCGTGGAACTTCTCGCCGGGGGGTAATTTCTTCGCTGTTCTCGTGGACACGGCACAGGTTTGTGTAAAAAACCCTACTACCGAGTAAGGTAAGGACGTCAGTTTCCACCCGCGAACGAGAACAGCTGGTGACGATGAGCAACAAGAAGAATTCCACCCCGGGCAAGAACCCGACCAAGGTCGACGCGATCGGCGCAGCGATGCGCGTGCTGTCCACCGTGGCCGGTTCCGACTTCGCAGAGAAGTACGGACTCCGCAAGCCGGTCGATCGGGTCACTTACCAGGCCACCAAGACCGGTTTCAAGACCCTCGGCGCGGCCAACCGCTCCTTCAAGAAGGTCTCCGGCGGCAATAAGCCGAATCCTCTTCCCGACACCCCGCGGACCGATCTTTTCGATCTGTCCCTCGGGGACGAGCAGAAGATGATCCAGGAGACGGTGCGCGACTTCGCGACCGACGTCATGCGCCCCGCAGCGCACGATGCGGACGAGGCCGCCAAGGCTCCCGAGCCGCTGGTCGAGCGTTCCGCCGAGATCGGCGTGACGATGATCAACGTCCCCGAGGAGTACGAGGGTGTCGCCACCGAGCGCGGCGTCGTCACCAACTCCCTTGTCGCCGAGGCGCTCGCCTACGGTGACATGGGGCTCGCTCTGCCGATCCTCGCGCCGAGCTCCGTCGCCGCGACGCTGAGCCAGTTCGGCTCCGAGTCGCAGCAGAAGACCTACCTGCCGGCGTTCGGTTCCGAGAACGTTCCGGGTGCCGTCGTGGTCGTCAACGAGCCGACCCCGATGTTCAACCCCTTCGAGCTCACGACAAAGGCGAAGAAGACCTCCGGCGGCTACTCGCTGACCGGCGTCAAGTCCCTCGTCCCGATCGCCGATTCGGCCGAGCTTTTCATCGTCGCCGCGGAGTACGAGGGCGCGCCAGCTTTCTTCATCGTCGAATCCGACACCGACGGCCTCGTCGTCGAGGCCGATCCGTCGATGGGTCTTCGTGCTGCCGGCATCGGCCGCATCAACCTCAACGAGGTAAACGTTCCCGCCGAGGCGATCCTCGGAGGCGAGACCTCGGCCGAGGACCGCAACAAGGCCTACCGCGACATCATCCGCCTGTCCCGCCTCGGCTGGGCATCGCTGTCCGTGGGCACGTCGCAGGCCGTGCTCGACTACGTCATCCCCTACGTCAAGGAGCGCGAGGCGTTCGGTGAGCCGATCGCTCACCGCCAGGCGGTGGCGTTCATGGTCGCCGATATCGCGACCGAGCTCGACGGTATGCGTCTGGTCACCTGGCGTGGCGCCTCCCGTGCAGAGCAGGGCGAGGACTTCGCTCGCGAGGCCGCGCTGGCCCGCAAGCTCGCCACGGACAAGGGCATGAAGATCGGCCTCGACGGCGTTCAGCTGCTCGGCGGCCACGGCTTCACCAAGGAGCACCCGGTCGAGCGCTGGTACCGCGATCTGCGGGCCGCCGGCGTCGCCGAAGGTGTCGTCGTCCTGTAATCACCGCCTCTTTCCAAGCGCGAAGGAACAGTCAACAATGATCAATCTCGAACTTCCTAAGAAGCTGCAGGCGGCGCAGAATCAGGCGCACCAGGTAGCTACGCAGATCTTCCGTCCGGTCTCTCGCAAGTACGATCTCGCCGAGCACGAGTACCCGGTCGAGCTCGACACCCTCGCCAACCTCATGGCCGCGATGGAAGACGCGGGTGAGGCGGCTGCGGGCGCGAAGGGCGGCCGCGGCAACAAGGAGTCCAAGGGCAACCAGAACGGCGGCAACATGATGTCGCTGCTCAATGTCATGGAAACCTGCTTCGGCGACGTCGGACTCACCCTGTCGGTCCCTTACCAGGGACTCGGCAACTCCGCCATCGCCGCTGTCGCCGATGACGAGCAGCTCGAGCGCTTCGGCAACGTGTGGGCCTCGATGGCCATCACCGAGCCGTCGTTCGGTTCGGACTCGGCCGCCGTGTCCACGACCGCGAAGCTCGATGGCGACGAGTACGTCATCAACGGCACGAAGATCTTCATCACCTCCGGCTCGCGCGCCGACCACATCGTCGTGTGGGCGACCGTGGACAAGTCCGCCGGCCGTGCGGCGATCAAGTCGTTCGTCGTTCCACTCGATCACCCGGGCGTCAACCTCGACCGCCTTGAGCACAAGCTCGGCATCAAGGCCTCGGACACGGCGCAGATCACGTTCGACAACTGCCGTATCCCGAAGGAAAACCTCATGGGTGATCCGGAGGTGCGCACGGACAAGGGCTTCGCCGGCGCGATGCAGACCTTCGACAACACCCGTCCGCTGGTCGCGGGCATGGCTGTCGGCTGTGCTCGTGCCGCACTCGAGGAGATCCGCGGCCTCATCGAAGAGGCCGGCTACGAGATCGACTACGACGTTCCCTCGAACCAGCAGCCCGCCGTGGTCGCCAAGTACCTCGAGATGGAGTCCGACTGGGAGTCCGCCTACCTGCTCACCCTCCGTGCGGCATGGATGGCCGACAACAAGCTCCCGAACACCAAGGAAGCCTCGATGTGTAAGGCCAAGGCCGGCCGCACCGGCTCCTCGGTAACCCTCGGAGCCGTCGAGCTCGCCGGAACCTACGGCTACTCGGAGCGCTCGCTCCTCGAGAAGTGGTCGCGCGACTCGAAGATCCTCGACATCTTCGAGGGCACCCAGCAGATCCAGCAGCTGGTCATCGCCCGGCGCGTGCTCAATCTCTCGTCTTCCGAGCTCAAGTAGGAGGCTCGCCGCGGTAGCGCGGCGTCTCCGCCGTCACTACTCCCCGGGGTAGGCCCTGAGATTTCAGGTCCGCCCCGGGGAGTAGTCGTATTTACGCACCCCTTGAATCCCTCCCCCGACGCCGCGTGTGGGATGCGCCCCGCATGCCCGGCGTATTAGTATCGAATTCTCTCGCTGGGGGGGCGAGAGGTTCATACAGGGGGAATTTCATATGCACGAAATCGAAGTCGATTTGGCACGTCCGGAAGCCGGTTCTTTCGCGACGGCGTGGCCGAAGATCGTCACGGCCCATCTACCCGGCGGTGGGACCTCGCAGGCGACGTTCCACTCCGATGGCCGCGTCGAGCTGTCCGAAAACGCGGCGCGGGCGGGCGTCTACAGGTAGTCCACGGACGCTGGCGAACACGTCGAAGGCGCCGCCCCGAATTCTTCGGGGCGGCGCCTTCTCGTTCGTATGCGAGGCGCGGGCTAGGCCATCCGGAAGCCGGTGCCCGGCCAATTGCGCGCCGCGACGTCGTTGACGATCGCGTCGAACGTCGTCCCATAGGCGGGCAGGAAGAACGGGTGCTGCCACGAGATGAAGCACTCTGGAAGGACGTTGCCCACCGAACCGACGCCGGCGTCCTGCGCCAGCGGCGGCATGGTGCCGCCGTTGAGCATGCCGACGAGGCGGTCGCCGTTCATCACCGGTCCGCCGGAATCGCCCCGGCCGGCGCACACCTGCGAGTAGATCGTGTTGTCGGCGACCTGCCATGTCGGGCCACAAGTAAGGCCCGTCGAGGCGCCGAGCTTACAGATGTTGTCGCCCTGGTTCGGTGGCGCGCCGCGGTCGGCAACGCCCGCCTGGCGGACGAGAGTGACCTTGTTCGGGTCGACCTGGACGACCGAGTAGTCGAGGATCTCGTTGCGGGCGACGACGTGGCCTGTGGTGCCGGCGCCCGGTACCTCCACGGCCTCGCCGACCGCAGAGCTGCAGTGTCCCGCCGTGAAGACGATCGCCCGGTTAGCGTTATCCCATCCGGATGCGGTGGCCGTACACAGAGCCTTGCCGCCATCAAATAGTAGCGGCGTACCGCCGCCGAGAACGGGACGAGCCTCCTGCGCCTGCGCATTCGGTGCGAACGCGGTGGCCGACGTCAACAACGAGCCGACCAGGGCGACGGCGAAGAGCATGGCCCATAAGGCGCGCGCGGAGCTGGGGATGAGGCGCAGGGACGTGACCCGCATACGGTCTCCTTTCGGATCCCGCCCAGGCGGCGGGAAAGCACAACTACCCGGTAAGTTTAATGCACTCACCGACAAATTCCGGATTTCGTTCAACGACTCTCATACTCCCCTTACTCGTCTCCACGCCACATACGACGTGCGATTCGCAAGAAACGGCGATCCACCAGCAACGATCCCTCGCTAGTGGCGAGACTGAGAAACTCTTCACCTTCCATGCGGCAGACCGGCTATCAACTTTGGCGTGCAGATATCCGCCCTATTCGGGTGCGCGCTCAGCAGGAGTGAGCCATCAGCCTCAGTGCACCGACGCGGCGCCGTCGACCGGAATTTCGCCACCGGAAACGTAGTAGGACTGATCGGAAGCGAGCCAGGCAACGGCATTCGAGACGTGTACCGGTTCGATCCACGCTTTACCGAACGGATTGAGCCCGGCGAACGCAGCCTCGGCATCCTCCGCCTGCGGGGACTCCAGGTCGGGCCGGAAGAGTCCATAGGTTTTCGCGTTCTTCACCATCGGGGTGTCGATGGAGTTCGGGTGAATCGTGTTCACGCGGATCCCGAGCGGACCGAGCTCGTTGGCGAGCACCTTCATCAATCCGACGATCCCGTGCTTGGCCGTGGTGTAAGCGGCGACATTGGCCAGCCCCTTGAAGCCAGCCAGCGAGGAGATGATGATGACCGATCCGCCCGCCCCGGCGGCGATAAGATGCTCCGCGGCCGCAGCGTACGTATGCCATACGCCGGTGAGGTTGATGTCTTGGATATCGTTCCAGGAGCGCTCGGGAATCAGATGGGTATCCTGGCCGAACGTGAAGATGCCCGCATTGGCCACGACGATGTCGAGCGAACCGAGCTCGGCCACCCCCTCGCTTACGGCGAGCTTGAGCGCCTCGAGATCCCGAACATCGGCCTCGCGGGCCACAATTCGTCGCCCCAGAGCCTCGACCTGGCGGACGGTCTCCTCCATGTCCCCTGGCTGTGCGATGTCATAGAAGCCCTCCAAGGACCCCACGGGCGTAGTGATATCGACGGCGATGATGTCCGCACCGTCCTGTGCGAGGCGCACTGCGTGGCTCCTGCCCTGCCCGCGCGCAGCTCCCGTGATGAATGCGACCTTGTTATCCAGATTTCCGGCCATGACGGCACCCGCTCTCCTGATTCGACAGGGAACTGAGTGCGCGCCCACGACGTGGACTGTGTTTCACATCACAGCCCTGCTCCGTCCAGATTACCGAGCGATCGCTCGGCTTGTGCCGGGTGGCGGATTGCGCCCCCGAAAGAGCTGGTACGGAAATGCCGATGGCCCCGGCCTCCATCGAATGGAAGTCGGGGCCATCGACGCCGAGCGCCGCGCGGTAGCGCGGGCTTGCGCGGCAATGCGCGTATTACGCGACGGGGCCGCCGCAGTTCGGCCATGCTCCGGCGCCCTGCGTGGCGAGGACGCTCTCGGCAACCTGGATCTGCTGCTCGCGGGTCGCCTGGTCGGCGGTCGGCGCGAACTCGGTGCCCCCGTTGGCGGCCCAGGTCTCCGGCGTGAACTGGAGGCCACCCTGGAAACCGTTTCCGGTGTTGATCTGCCAGTCACCGCCGGACTCGCAGGCGGCGACCTGGTCCCATGCCTCCGGCGCCGCGGCGTTGGCGGCCGGGCCGGAGAGGAGTGCACCGCCGCTGGCGATGGCACCGGCGAAGAGTGCACCTGCAGTGAGTCGTGCGAAACGGTTACGCATCTGTTCGGACCTCCTTGGGGTCGGTCAGGAAGATGTTTTCCTTCAATCTCGTTTCGGTCACCCGGCCGTAATGGCTTAGTGACCAATCCGTGATCATTTTCGGACTGCCGCGACGCTACTCATGCAGTCGATTCGCATGCAAACCATTTCGCCCGATTCGGCCCCGAGTCCCGCCATGTGGACGTCGCCGGGCGCTGCGGCAAACCCCGCTGGATGACGTCGGAGACGCTGCGCTCTCCCGGCAACCGCGATCTCGGGCTACATCCGTGAAATTCCTGGCATACGGCAATTCTCGGGTCTCGGCTTCTGCGCGCTTCCGGGGTCTCGCTCCGCTCGCAGCGCCGGGCGGTCGCCGGCCACGCGACGCCGGGAGCGGCGGTGATTGTGATGGTGCTCACTCCGGCGTCATTCTGGGGTTTCGGGCACGATGGGTGCATGGACCTTCGCCGCGCAGTCCCTATCCTCACGGTCGCCGATGTGGCCGCTGCCGTCGCCGAATACGAATCGCTCCTGGGGCTCGACGTGCTCATGAATCTCGGGTGGATCGCAACCCTCGGCACCGCAGCGCCGGGTGGCGGCGCGGGGATGCCGCAGTTCAGCGTCCTCACGCGCGACATCTCGGCCCCGGTCAACCCCGACCTCTCGCTCGAGGTCGACGACGTGGACGCCGCGTTCGCACACGCTCGGGCCGCTGGCGCCGAGATCGTCCACCCGTTGCGCGACGAAGACTGGGGCGTGCGCCGCTTCTTCGTGCGCACCCACGACGGCCACGTCGTCAACGTGCTTTCCCACCGCGAGTAGCCGCGCGCGGGCGCTTCACCCGCTCTCGGCCCGGGGGAACACAAGTCCGGTCCGGCCGATTCACTGCGCGCGGGCGGAAAACCATAGGCCTGCCGCAGTGAATTCGGCCTGAGGTGTCGAGGCGCACGGGAACACCCGCCGACGCCGCCGCACCGGCGAAGGCAACGCTTCTAGCGCACCCCATGCATCATGCGCACGATGGGCTTGGCGATGAGCGCCATGACGATTCCCAGCACGATCGAGGCGATGCCGATCCACATGAAGTACTGGTTCGTCGCCGCGGAGTCGTCCGGGTTGTAGAAGCCGGCCAGCCAGCCCGAGGCGGACGAGCCGATCGCGACGGACAGGAAGAACAGCGCGACCATCTGGGAGTTGAACGCGGTCGGGGCGAGCTTCGTCGCCAGCGACTGCCCCAGCGGGGACAGCAGAAGCTCGGCCATCGTGAACAGGAAGAGCACGCCGACCATGACGTACATGGGGATCAATCCCTCGGTGAAGGGGATGAACACGAGGAACGCAATACCCATGATGACGTTCGACAGTGCGAACTTGTACGGGGTCGAGATCTGGCGGTCGCCGAGCTTTAGCCACATTGCCGAGAACACGCCGGCGAAGACGATGATGAACAGCGGGTTGATCGATTGCACCCAGCCGGGCGGGAATTCCCAGCCGAGGATGTTGCGGTCGAGGGCCTGGTCGGCGAGCACCGCGATCGAGGTGAACTGCTGCTGGAACAGCGCCCAGAAACCGCACGAGGCGAGGAACATCGGGATAAAGGCGATCACGCGCGAGCGCTCGACGGCGTCGATCTCCTTGGACGAAAGAATCATCCCGAACAGGACGACGGCGGCGATCAGCGTCACGACCGTGACGGTGCTCGCGAGGTTATCGAACGTGAGCAGACCGGTGAGCGCCGAGATGAGGATCGCGGCGATGACGACGACGGCCGCGCCGGCAACGCGGAGGATCTCGAAGCTCGTCGCCGGATTCGGTGCACCCTTGGGGATCGAGCTCAGCGTGCGGCCGCGCATGGCGACGTACTGGATGAGGCCGGCGCCCATGCCGATCGCGGCGAGCGCGAAGCCCCAGTGGAAGTTGGTCGCCTCCCACAGCGCGTTCGTGAGCAGCGGACCGAGCAGGCCGCCGATATTGACACCCATGTAGTAGATCGAGAACGCCGCGTCGCGGCGCATGTCGGACCGGCGGTACATGGCGCCAACGACCACCGAGGTCGTGGCCTTGAGCGTGCCCGAGCCAATCGCCACGCAGACGAGGCCGATTCCGACACCGGCCATCCCGGGGATCAGCGCCAGAGCGATGTGTCCGGCCATGATGAGAACGGCCGCACCGGTCAGCGTTCGCTCGGCGCCGAAGAGGCGGTCGGAGACCCAGCCGCCGAAGATGGCGGAAAGGTAGACGAGCCCGCCGTACGCACCGACGATCGACGTGCCGACCGCCTCGCTGTACCCGAGTCCGCCATCGGCGACCGAATAGTAGATGTAGTAGGCGACGAGCGCCTGCATGCCGTAGAAGCTGAAGCGCTCCCACATTTCGATTCCGGAAAGATTGGCCAGACCCCAGGGGTGGCCGAAGAAGCCGTGCTCCGAATCGGCGAGCGCCGGCTTCTCCTCCTCGGCCGGCGAAGAATCGCCGGGAAGGGACGTTGCATTAGACATGCGCGAAATATTAAGCCTCTGTTTGCCCAATTAAAATCTGTGCAGGCGAGACGTTTGAACTTCGCTCGATATTTCCTCACCTCCACCGCGCGTATCTTCGTGAAGTATGAACAATGACTCCGCCGCCACCGAGTGGGAATCCAAAGCCGCCGAATGGGTGCGTCACCGAGACATCTACGACAGGGCGTTCGCCGCCGTCACCGATGCCGTACTGGCGCGCGCCGACCTCCGGCCCGGCCACCGAGTGCTCGATGTCGGCTGCGGCGCAGGCACGCTCCTCTCCCGCGCCCACGAGCTCGGCGCGCTCCCCTACGGCGTGGACATCTCTGCGCCCATGGTCTCAGCGGCCCGCGAGCGCGTACCTGCCGCCACCGTCGTCAGCGGCGACGCGCAGGAAGCCGATCTCCTCACCGAAACGGGCTCGGCCCCCTTCGACCGCATCGTCTCGCGTTTCGGTGTCATGTTCTTCTCCGATCCGGCTGCAGCCTTCGCGAACCTTCGCCGCGCCTGCGTCCCGGGCGCACGCATCGCTTTTGCCTCGTGGCACCACTCGGCCGAGAACATCTTCGGCCATGGCCTGCGCCGGGTCGCCGCCACGCTCCCCGCGGGTACGCTGCCGCCTGCCCCGGGCATCGACTCCCCCGGTCCGCTCGGGCTCGCCACGGCCTCGAAAATAGGAACAAGTATGACGCCGGGCGGTTGGACCGACATCAAGGCCACGCCCGTAAGTGTCGAGATAAATTACGGGACCGAAGAATCAACAGGGGTCGACGAGCGGATGCAGATCGCGCTCGCCGGCAACACCGGACGCGCCCTCCGCGAGGCCATCGTCGCCGAACGCGGCGAGGCCGGCTGGTCCGAGGCGCTCAAGACGATCCGCGCGGATGTCGCCGACAGTATTACCGATGGCGCAGTCCGCTTTACCGACACCGTGTGGATCGTCTCCGCCATAAACCCGGGCTCCTAAGCCCCCTGCCCCCAGGGCACCCGGGCGCAACGCAAAAGTCCCGGTCTTCGATTTCTCGAAGACCGGGACTTTTCTTAGTAGCGGGGACAGGATTCGAACCTGCGACCTCTGGGTTATGAGCCCAGCGAGCTACCGAGCTGCTCCACCCCGCGTCGGCTTCACCTACGTTACGTGGAGGTGAATCCTAAAAGCAAATCGAGGCGTGAGCTGCGCTTTTGGCTAGTTACCTCCGGCGGCGTTGTAGGCGTCGACGGCCTGCTGGAGCGCGTCGAGCGCCTCTCCGAGGTCCCCGAGATCGCCTCCGGACTGCGCGTCCTCGACTTGCTTCAGCGCATCCTCGAGCTCGCGTACCGCGCCCGCCTGGCCCGCGCCCGCCTGGCCCGCGCTCGGCGACGGCGTCGACGGCGCCGAGCCCTCGCTCGTGCCCGCGTCGTCCGAGCTCTCGTCGGCGGGACGCGTCTCGGTATCCGTCGGCATCTCGCCATCTGCCGCCGTACCGGTTTCGCGCGGCGAGGAGTCGATGTTGACCTGCTGCAGCGCCTCGTAGACCGAGCGTCCGTAGCCGACCTGATCGTCGTAGAACATCATCACGCGCAGCAGGCGCGGGAAGCTGGTCTCCTCGCCGTCACCGGTATTTCGCTGTGCGTAGATCGGCACGACGTACATCACCGAGCCGTCATCGAGCGCGAGGGAGAGCATGTTGCCCTCGGTGATGCGCGCTGTCTGCGTCCACAGTCGACGGTCCTCGGCCACGCGCGGGGCACTGAGCATCGAGTTCTGCGCCTGCGTGGGACCGACCCTGGGTTCGGGCGACGGCCCCTGGGCGCGGACTGTGAGCTCGCCGTAATTGTTCGGATCCGAGCTAGCCGTCATGTGCGCGGCGAAGATTTCTCGCTGGAAGCCACGGAAGACCGACTGCAGCTGGAACGACGGCTCCCCCGTCTTCGGGTCCGCGGCGACCACGTAGCTCGAGGGCTGCGGCACGAAGTCATCCGTTGCCTCGATGCCGCCGGTCGGCCCGTCGTTGTTCGTCGCGGCGGTCGGGCTCTGCGGAGCCGCGGCGTTCTGCGCCGCCCGCTGATCACCCCGCGAAGAAAGGTCCGCCGGGATCGACCAGAACGCGTCGTTGGTGAAGAACTGGCTCGGATCCGACACGTGGTATTTGGCGATGAGCTGTCGCTGGGTATTGAACAAATCCTCCGGGTATCGGACGTGCTCCAGCAGTTCCTCGCTCATCTCCGAATGCGGCTTGACCAGCCCGGGGAACGCCTTCGACCAGGTCTTGAGGACAGGGTCGTTCTCGTCCATCTCGTAGAGGTCGACCGAGCCGTCGTAGGCATCGACGACCGCCTTGACCGAGTTCCTCGCGTAGGACACCTCGTTCGTTCCGAGCACCGCGCCGGTGTTCGGGTCGCGGTCCGGCTCGCCGAGGGCGACGCGCTGACCGTATGGGTAGGAGTCGAGAGTCGTGTACCCGTCCACGATCCACTTGACTCGGCCGTCGACGATCGTCGGGTAGGTCTTCTCGTCCGTCGTCAGCCACGGGGCGACCTTCTCCACGCGCTCCATCGGGTCGCGGTCGAAGACCACCTTCGAGTCGCCGTCGATCAGATCGGAGAACAGGATGTTGCGCTCAGTGAAGCGCAGTGAGAACGCGAGCCGGTTGAGCAGCCCGCCGATCTGTACGCCGCCATCTCCTGAATAGGTGTATCGCTCGGTGTCGGTGTCGTACTCGCGCGGATCGCCCGACGCGTTGACGATCGCGTAATCGTCGTCGACCGAGCCAACGAGCGGCCCATAGTAGATGCGCGGCTGCTCGACTTGGGCGGGCGGGTTCGCGCCCTCGCGTCCGGCGACGTCGAGAGTCGTGTAGCTCGGGAAGCCGCCGGAATCGGAGCCGGCGTCGTCTGCGAGCTCGTTGACGCGGTCCGCCGGGGCCATCACGAGCCCGGTGCCGTGCGTGTACACGGTGCGGCGGTTGATCCAGTCCTGCTGGTTCTCGCGCAGCGTGTTCGGGTTGATCTCGCGCGCACCCACCACGTAGTCCTGCATTTCGCCGTCGACGTTGTACCGGTCGATCGACAACTCGTCGGGGAAGCCGAAGAAGTTACGCAGCTGCTGTTGTTGCGTGAACGTCGGGCTGAGGACCGTCGGGTCGAGCACGCGGATATTCTCCAGCGTGGCATTGGTCTCCGAAGCTTCCTCCGGATTGGCAGCCGGTTGGCCCCATTCGTAGTCGTAGTTGACTTTGTCCGGCCCGACTCCGAAGGCGTCGCGTGTGGCCGCGATATTTCGCTCGATGTACTCGCGTTCCTTCTCGGCGCGGTTCGGGTTGACCGAGAATTGCTCGACGAGCAGCGGGTAGGCCGAGCCGACGACACCGGCGGAGAAGATGAGCAGGACCGTCGCGATCGCCGGGATGCGCAGATCCTTGAACACGACGACGGCGAAGAAGGCGATGGCGCAGAGGATCGACACGGCGAACAGGAAGATCTTCGCCGGCATCACGGCGTTGACGTCGGTGTAGCCGGCACCAGTGAAGGTCTGCCCTTCCGAATACATCAGCTCATAGCGGTCGAACCAGTACGCGACGGCCTTGGCGAGAACGAACATCCCCGCGAGAATCGCCAGCTGGATTCGCGCGGCCTTGGAGAAGACCCCGTCCTTCGCACCGATTCTGATCCCGCCGAAGACGTAGTGAGTAAGCGCGCCCGTGAGCAGCGCCAGCACGATGAGCACCATCACCCACGTGAGCACGAACCGCCAGAAGCCGAGCTGGAAGGCGTAGAAGGAAATGTCCATGCCGAACTGCGGATCGGTCACGCCGAACGGTGTCGAATTGAAGAACGCAATCGCCGTCTGCCACTCGGCCTGTGCGAACAGCCCCGCGAGGAGACCGATGAGTACCGGCGGGACGGCGAGCATCCACTTGCTTCCCGACTCCACCGCGTTCTGGTAGCGGGCGAGCGCCTCCTGCCCGGGACCGCGCACGAGCACCGGCCGCTTGCGGTAGGCGATCGTCGCCGAGCCGATCATCGCGCCGGCGACGAGGATCGCGACGATGAAGAACAGCGCGATCCGCGTGAGGATCTCCGTCCGGAACACCTGGGTCGCGTCAAGCGAACCGAACCACAGGAATTCCGTGTAGGTGTTGTTCAGGCGGGGCACAACCTGAATGAGCACCAGGAGCGCGACGACAACGCCGAGAATCGTCTTGGACCGTCCGGTGAGCGGGGCTCCCTGGCGGGGGCCGACCGGTCCGCGGGGACTGTCAGTATTACCGAATCGCAAGGGCGATCCCTTCTCAAGAGCAAGCCGGGCCGCGGGTGCGCGGCAGCGCCCAGGCCCGAAGGTACAACGTGAGATTCACTTTACGCAGCGAACCCGCACCCGCGCCGTGTGCATTAAGCAAGCGCCCCCGACCCCCGCAGTACTACCCCGTGATAACTATCCCGTCGTACAGGTCTGCGGCTCGCGGCCGGAGCCCAGCGCGTCCAGCGCGTCGACCGCGTCGTCGAGGGTGCCGACCTTCACCAAGTCGATGCCCTCCGGCGGATCCGTCATCGCCTCGGCGCAATTGTCGGCCGGCACGAGGAATGCCGTGGCCCCGTCGTCATGCGCGGCAACGATCTTGTGGCGGATTCCGCCAATCGGCCCGACTTCTCCCTCCCCGTCGATCTCGCCGGTTCCGGCGATGTGTTTGCCGGCCGTGAGCTCCCCGGGGCTGAGCTTGTCGACGATCGCGAGCGCGAACATGAGCCCGGCGCTGGGCCCGCCGACCGAATCGTCGAGGTTGATCTTCACGTTCGTCCCGTTCGCGGGCAGGTCCCCGACCATCACGCCGAGGTAGCCCTGGTCCGGTTCGGTGCCCTCCTCGGGGTCGCCCGGAGTGAGCTTGACCGTTTCTTCCAACTTCTCGGTGCCGCCGGAACCCGGCCCCGCACCATCATCACCGGATGACGTCGCAGGCCGCTCGAATTCCACGTCGAGCTCGTCCCCGGGACGCTTGGCGGAGACGTACTCGACCAACGCGTTCGAGTCGGCGATCTTCTTCCCGTCAATGGTGAGAATGCGGTCGCCCTCCTCGAGCAGCCCGTCGGCCGCGCCGCCCTCGACGATGCCCCGCACAGTCGGCACCATCGGCAGATCCAGGTGGCGGAACGCCGCGGCGGCCGCGGAATTCTCCGAGCCGACCATGAGCTGCGCGTTCTGCTCGTCGACCTGCTCCTGCGTGCGATCGGGCGGAAACACCTGATCCCGCGGGACAACCGTCTGCTTCGGGTCGAGCCACAGCGTGAGCGCATCGGCGAAGCGCAGGTTCTGGTGGACGGCGACGGTGGTCATATCCAGCACGCCCTCGGTCGAATCCGGCTCGGCGCCGGTGATCTCGACGATGGGCCGGGCGACGGTGTCCTCGTCGCCTTCGCCGCCACCGCCCGATGCCGTTCCCCCAGCGCCGCCCATCGGGTCGTCGACCGACCCCTCGGGCACCTCGACCGTGCCGAGCGTGTCGAACACCGGGCCGGGCCCCATCGCGACGAGGGGAACGCGAACGGTGAACGAGGCAACGACAGCGAGGGCCAGGGTCACGAAAGCGACCAGGAGGGTGCTGATTCTGCGGCTCACGCGGACCAGCCTATCGACCCGACCGGACAATCCCGCGCTTTGCCGCCGGGTTTTCTCGTCGATCCATGCGGTATTCCCGGTTACGCCCAGCGCGAACAGCCCCCCTGAGGCGGTGCTTTCGCGCCCATGGGTTCGGTAGCGTGGTGGCATGAATCAGCCCTTCGGATTTTCAGCTTCTTCAGGCGACGACGGTGAGGACTCGTCTGGAAAGGGCAACGAGAAAAACAACGGCAGCGGCGGCGATGGCAGCGGCAACGGCCAGCAGCAGCCCGGCGGTTTCGGGTTCGGCTTCGGTTTCCCGGGCGCCGGCGGAACCGGCAATGCCGGCGGTGGCTCCGGCGGCCAGCAGCCGCCCGGTGGATTCGGCGGCGATCTCGGCGCGATCCTCAACCAGTTCGGCCAGATGCTCGGCTCCATGGGCACGGCGATGAATCAGTCCACGGATGACCCGGTTAATTACCAGCTCGCCGAGAACATCGCGCTCGGCCAGCTCGCGAAGGACACTCACGCCACGGAGAAGCAGAACTCCGCCGTCACGGAGTCGCTGCGCCTCGCGGAGTTGTGGCTCGACGACACCACCGAGTTCCCCACGGCGACGCATCGCCAGGAGGCGTGGACGCCGCGCACCTGGGTCCAGAAGTCGATGGATTCGTGGAAGGAGATCGCCGGCCCCATGGCAGAGCAGGTCGGCGGCGCGTCCAAGGAGGCTATGCCCGAGGAGGCCAAGCAGATGGCCGGCCCGCTGTTCGGGATGCTCGAGAAGGCCGGACAGGTCGGATTCGGGATGCAGCTCGGCCAAGGCCTTGCCGCGCTCGCCCCGGAGGTGCTGTTCGCCTCGGAGATCGGTCTCCCCTTCGCCCCCGAGGGCACGGCAGCGCTCCTGCCGAAGGCGGTCTCGGATTTCGCAGAGGAGCTCGAGCTTCCGGCGCAGGAGGTAATGGTGTTCTGCGCGGCGCGCGAGGCTGCGCACGTGCGGCTCTACGCGGCCGCGCCTTGGCTGCGTTCGCGCATGGTCGCGACGATCGAGGAGTACGCGCGCGGCATTCGCATCGATACCTCGTCGATGGACGACCTCGCGGGGAAGATGAACTCCGGCGGATTCGATCCGTCGATTCTGTCCGACCCGCAGAAGATGCAGGAGATGCTCAGCGGCGGCGACATCGGTCCGAAGATCTCGAACGTCAACGAGCAGGCTGCGAAGCGCCTGGAAACGCTTCTCGCTCTCGTCGAGGGCTGGGTCGACGTCGTCGTGTCCGCCGCGATCACCGATCGACTGCCGAGCACGTCGGCGCTGCGCGAGACCTGGATTCGCCGCCGAGCGACCGGTGGCGCGGCCGAGAAGACGTTTGCGGACATGGTCGGGCTCGAGCTGCGCCCCCGCATGGCACGCGAGGCCGCGACGATGTGGCAGCGCATCACCGATTCGGTGGGCACCGCCGACCGCGATCGCCTGTGGTCGCACCCTGATCTGCTCCCCGGCGCCGAGGACATCTCCAATCCCGCGGCCGTCATCGACCGGATCCTCGCCGCTGATGAGGAAGCCTCGAAGGTTGCCGGCTCCCCGGATGCGGCGGACTCGTCCGAGGGGGGATCCGGCCCTGTCGATCCGTTCGAGGAGATCGAAAACTACCTGCGCGAACACGCCGGCGAGGAGCCCGGCGGATCCGACAAGGACAACGAATCAGGTGACGGCGCCGGTCCCGATTCCCCGGAGCAGCGCTAGCGAGCCGGACGCTCCGCCAGGCGGCTAGTGGTCGTCGGGTTCGCTCCAGTCCTCCGGCTCCGCGCCCGACATGTCGGGCGCGGTACCGGCGACGTCATCCGCGAAAAGCGACCAGGCCTGCAGGAACCCGTGCGCCCGTTCGACGTGCGGGAAGGCTCCGACGCGGCGCCAGAATTCCGCCGTGTGGCCGTGCGTGCGAAGGTGCGCGAGCTCGTGGACGAGGATGTAGTCGAGCACATACCCGGGGGCGCGCTGAAGCGAGCTACTCACGCGGATAGTGCCAGTCGCCGGCGTGCAGGATGCCCACCGCGTGCGCATCGGAGCGACCCAGGTGATGGACCGGAGGTCGTCGATCACCGGCTTCCCGCGCGGGGTGTCCAGCCATTTCTCCGCGAGCTCTCGAGCCCTGCGCCGCAGGTAGGCGTCTGATCCACGGGTATTCGAACGTCCGTGTTTGCGGGCGAGGCTGGCGAGCATATTGGTCACGTGTCCCCGCTCCTCGGCGCGCGAGAGCCCAGCCGGAACCCGAACGACCACCCGATCGCCCTCGACCCGCGCGGACACCGTGCGCTTGCGCCGCGACGACCGCACGATGTCGACCGACGGGTCGTCGGGGTCGGTGGGAAACGCGCCGGGTTCGGAGTGCATTCGCCCAATGTAGCGCGGCGCGCGGCCGCGAAAGTAGCGCCCCCATGGCGCACCCGGGTCGTGGAAGTGTTTCACCCATGACGCCGGTCACGCTCGTCCCGCAGGCCTATCCCGCTCTCCCCGCGCGCACCATTGCCCTGTGCCGGGGCGAGGAGGAGCTCCAGTTCGGGTTGAGCGACGATGTGGCGCTCACAGTTCCGCTCCCCCGCGGAGTGCGGGCGCGGGACATGCTCGCTGTTCTCCATCGCCTCGACGGGGAAACCCCGCTGCCGCACGCACTCGCATCCACGTCCCTTTCCTCTACTTACGAGAATGTCATCTCCGAGCTCGTGGAATCGCTGGTGGCCGAGGGTGTACTGGAACGTGGCCGGGCGGTGCCGGATCCGTGGGAATCCGCGCCCGGGCGTGGACCCCAATGTCCTCCGGAACCGGGTGGCTCCGTGGTTCACATGGTCGGGCGCGGGGACATGGCCCGCCGCGTCGAAGCCCCGCTCGGCCAGGCCGGGTTCCGCTGCCAGTGGTCTGAGAGGCTCGGGCTTCGCCTCGACCTCGAGCGGCCGCCGTGGCAGCGTCTGGGCCCGGCAGACATCGTCGTTCTCGCCGATGATCTGGTCCCGGATCCACTCGTTCTCGACGCGCTCGCCAGGAGTGGTACTCCTCACATTTACCTCGCCTGCCGCGATGGCAGGGTCGTCGTCGGTCCGACGGTGGTGCCGGCACGCACGGCGTGCCTTCGTTGTGCGGACCTGTATAGGACCGACCGCAATCCGCAGTGGCCGGCGATGTCGGCGCAACTGCTGTTTACCAGCGGATGGGCACCGATTCCCTCCCGCGTATCGGCGGTCGCGCTCGTGTTGGCGGAGATGAATACGCTCCGCCGCAGCGGCGCGGAGTCCATGCTCACCCTCGGTCATTCTGTCGAGATCTCGGTCGAACAGGGGCTGTGGCGGCGCCGCAAATGGCAACCCCACTCACGCTGTGGGTGCGGCGCCTCGGAGGCCGACTTTGGCATAGTGGTGGCGTGAATGAAGTACGCCGCAGTTCGAGGTCTCGGGCCGTCAAGCTGGCAAGTTTGCCTCTTGGCGTCGCGGGCAATGCGGCACGCTCAATCGGGCGGCGTGCCGTCGGCCGAAGCGATGGCGAGCTGAGTCAGGAACTCCTGGATTCGGCCGCCGATCAGGCGTTCGCAGTGCTCGGCGAGCTCAAGGGCGGGGCGATGAAGGTCGGCCAGGCCCTCAGCGTCTTCGAGGCGTCGATGCCCGAGCGATACGCCAAACCCTTCCGCGAATCGCTGTCGAAATTGCAGGCCGAGGCGCCCCCGTTGCCGCCGGAGACCGTTGCACATGTTCTCGACCAGCAGCTGGGCACCGCCTGGCGGAAGCGTTTCACCGACCTGGACCTCAACGCGGTCAAGGCCGCCTCGATCGGCCAGGTCCACCGCGGAGTCTGGTCTGACGGTCGCGAGGTAGCTGTCAAGATCCAGTATCCGGGCGCGGACGATGCACTGTTGTCGGATCTGCGTCAGATCCGCCGAGTCGCCCCACTCATGCGCCCGCTTTCGCCGGGAACCGACATCAAGGCCGTCGTCGACGAGCTGAGCGAATCCGCCGCCGCGGAACTCGACTACCGTTCCGAGGCGGACAACCAGCGCCGCTTCCACCGCGCTTTTGCCGATCACCCGCAGATCAGCGCTCCCGCCGTGCTGGCCAGCGCCCCGAAGGTCGTGGTCTCCGAATGGGCCGAGGGCGAGCCGTTGACGAAGGTCATCGCCGACGGAACTCCGGAGCGGCGCGCGCGTGCGGCCGAGCTCCTCACCGAGTTCCAGTTCGCTTCACCGTCACTGGCCGGCGCGCTGCACGGGGACCCGCACCCTGGGAATTTCCTCATCGCACAGGACGGCACGATGGTCGCCCTCGATTTCGGCGCGATCATCGATCTTCCCTATGGTTTCCCCGGCGCCCTCGAACAGATGATGGGTCTCGCGCTCGCCGACCGCGGCGAGGACCTGCTCGAGCTCATGCGCTCGGAGGGCTACCTCGCCAAGCGCGCCGACCTTTCGGCCGACTCCGCGATGGCTTTCCTCCGGCCGTTTATCGAGCCGCTACACAGCGACGAGTTCT
The DNA here is from genome assembly GCF_001659785.1 of Dietzia timorensis. Lineage (NCBI taxonomy): Bacteria > Bacillati > Actinomycetota > Actinomycetes > Mycobacteriales > Dietziaceae > Dietzia > Dietzia timorensis. The sequence continues at coordinate 1,144,913 of NZ_CP015961.1, read as the reverse complement.
CGTTCAGCCGCGAGTGGATGCAGAACATCGCCGCGGTCTACGGCGACGTCACCGGCGAGCAGTTCCGCGTCGAGCGTTCGTTTTCGCTTCCTCGCAAGTACGCGATGATCCACCGTGTGCTCGGCGGTTCGGTCGGCATCTTGTGCCAGCTGGAATCGACCGTGTCATACCGCGCGACGGTCAAGCATTGGATGCCGCACATCTTCGACATGGCCGACGAGGCCTGACCCGCGCCGCGGAGCAGGACGAGCCCTACTCTGCGAGAAGAGTCAAGACCGCGGGACCGAAAGCGTCTAGCTTGTGCGATCCGATTCCCTTGATTCGGCCGAGTTCGCGCGTATTTGCCGGCCGCGCCACGGCGATGGCGGCGAGAGTGTCGTTGGAGAAGACCGTGTAGACCGGTTTTTCTCCGGCGACGTCGCGGCGCCACGAGCGCAGGCGGTCGAACATTTCATAGTCGGCATCGGTGGCGCAGTCGGAGCAGTAGCTGAAGCCCTTACGGTCCGGCGGGACGTCGGAGCCACAGTTCTTGCACCCGTCAGTGCGCTTGCCCGAATTTCCGCGCGGGATGAGGGCCTCTGCGCGCAGTTCGTCCGGCATGACCTCATCGAGCAGGCCGCTCGGCTGCCGGGTTGCGCGGCCGCCGGGGTTCCGTGCCTTGGCCCATGAGACGTAGAGGTGTTCGCGCGCGCGGGTGACGCCGACGTAGAGCAGGCGCCGCTCCTCCTCGACGGCCTCAGGGCCCTTCTTGATCGCGTGGCTGATCGGGATATTCCCCTCGTGCGCACCGATGAGGAATACCGCATCCCATTCGAGCCCCTTGGCCGCGTGGATGGTCGCGAGAGTGACGCCGTCAGTCTGCGGCGCGTGACGCGCACTCGCCCGCTCGCGCAAAGCGGCGACGACCCCGGAGAGGGTTCGCCCTGCTCCGCTTTCCGGGTCGACCGGTTGCGCGGCGAGCTCCTCGGCGAGACCTGCGAGGGCGTCGAGGGCGCGCCACTTATCGCGCGCCTTCTCCCCCGAAGGCTCCGCATCGGTCAGCCCCACGGGGTGCAGTGCGGCGCGCATCCGCGCGGACACCTCTTGGGGCGTGGTGTCGGCGGCGGCCACGTCGGGGTTGCCGGCGAGGCGGACGAATACTGTCATCGCCTGCTTGATCTCCGGCCGGTCGAAGAACCCTTCTCCTCCCTTGACCAGGTAGGAGATGCCCTGCGAATCGAGCGCCGCCTCAATACGTTCGGACTGGGAGTTGACGCGGTAGAGCACCGCGATCTCGGAGGCGGCGACGCCGCAGGCGATGAGCTCGGCGATCTCCGCGGCGACGCCCGCGGCCTCCTGGTCCTCGTCCGGGTACTCGGCAAGCTGCGGGAGTGGGCCCGGCGCGCGCATGCCGCGGAGGGTGAGGCCGGCGGCCTGGAATCGCTTCGATCCGCCCTTGATGACGCCGTTGGCGAAGTCGACGATCTGAGGGGTCGAGCGATAGTCCGATTCGAGCTTGACCTGCACCGCATTATCGTGTTGCGCGCCGAACCGCAACAGGTAGTTCGGTTCCGCGCCTGCGAACGTGTAGATCGTCTGATTGACGTCGCCGACAACGGTGAGATCGTTGCGCGGACCGAGCCAGGCGCGCAACAGGCGTTCCTGACTCGGGGTGATGTCCTGGAACTCGTCGACCACGAAGCAGCGGTAGCGGTCACGGAACTCGCGGGCGATGTCGGGCACCTCCTCGAGGGCGGTGGCCATATAACCGAGGAGATCGTCGAAATCCAACAGCCGCACCTCTCCGGCGACCTTGAGCTCCTCGTACGTGCGGTAGATCTCGGCCACCTGCTCCCGACGCACCGGCGTATCGCGTTCCAGCGCCCTGGCCCGCTCGGCGTAGGCATCGGGGGGAACCAGCGAGGATTTCGCCCAATCGATCTCGGAGATGAGATCTCGGAGCATGTCTGTCCCCGCGTCGAGGCCGGTACGGCGTGCAGACTGCGCGACGGCGCGAAACTTGTTGTCGAGCAGTTCCCATTGCGTATCGCCGTACGCTCGCTGCCAGAAGAAGCGGAGGTTGCGCAGGGCTGCAGCGTGGAAGGTGCGTGCCTGGACCGTCCCCGTCCCGGCCTGCAGCGTACCGAGAGACGCCAACCGGCTGCGCAGCTCGCCGGCAGCGCGGGAAGTGAAGGTGACGGCGAGGACCTGATCGGCCCGTACGTGTCCCTGTTCGACGAGGTAGGCGATGCGACGCGTGATGGTGCGGGTCTTGCCCGTGCCCGCACCGGCGAGGATGCAGACGGGACCGCGGGGAGCGAGGACGGCTTCTCGCTGTTGCGGGTCGAGCCCGTCGAGAATGTTCGACAGGCCCCCGGTGGGCTTTACTTGCGCTGCCATCTGAGCCCGGCCCCGCCTTTCCCACGGCACGTGCGCCGTCATCTATAAGTACTTCTGTGGTTCTGTTTCGTCTGCCCACCCTATGATGGCAGCCGTCCCCGACAAACTGGGTGCACTAGTGCGGCGGCCGTGATGCGCAGTAGCTGTGACTCGACGCGGCGGCGATTTGGGGACGTGGGTAGATTTGTGACCATGACTGCTGAATCGACCGCTGTCCCCGGCGCCCCGCGCGATTTCACGATGTTCACCACGAGCTGGTGCCCGTTCTGCCAGCGTCTGAAGAAGCTGCTCGACGAATCTGAGACGCCGTACACGGAGATCGATGTCGAGGCCGATTCAGACGCCGCCGCATTCGTCGAGTCCGTGAATGACGGCAACCGGGTCGTTCCGACATTGCTGTTCTCCGACGGATCGACCGAGACGAACCCCGGCGCATCGAAGGTGCGCGCGAAGCTCGACGAACTCGCCGCTGCTGCCGAATAACCTCCGGCTCAGCTGGGACGGTCGTCCACTCCCAGTTCGAGCTCGTCGTTGACGGCGGCCACCCATGAGTCGATCATGACCCGAGCGATGGACACCCCGGTGGGGAGCACCATGTTCGGATCATCCCCGCGCAGTATCTTTTCGACGTCGCGCACGTCGAGCCACAGCGATTCGCTGATCTCGCCGTCGCGGTGAGCGATCTTCTGGTTCGGATCGGCGCGCGCGTGGAACCCGAGCATGAGTGAGCGCGGAAACGGCCACGGCTGGCTTCCGAGATAGCTGGGGTCGGACACGTCGAGGCCGACCTCTTCGAAGATCTCCCGCTTGACGCAATTCTCCAGCGATTCGCCGGCCTCGACGAATCCAGCGAGGACCGAGTAGAAGTTCTGGGTCCACTGCGAGTTGCGGGACAGCAAAATCTTGCGGTGCCCGTCGTGGACGAGGCAGATCACCGCGGGATCGGTGCGTGGGAACTCTTCGATATCGTTGCTCGGATCGAATCCCGCCCAACCCGATTGTGTGCGAGTGATGTGGGCTTCCGGGTTCTTACCGAAGGTGTTGAGGCGGTGCCACGCGAGTAGTGCCACCGCCTCAGCGGCGAGCGCGGCGTCGTGAGGGAGCAAGAATTCCCCACTCGAGCGCAGGTCCGACACTCCTTGATCGCCCAGCGAGTCCGCCTGCATCGCCCAGATGTGGCGCCCGTTCGGCGCGATGCCGAGGAACACGGCGAGGTGCGGGGGCCGCTCGGCGACATCGAAGGCCGGATCGAAGGAAAGGCGCAGGCGCTTGCCACCCCGATCGCCTTCGCCGGGGTTTTCGACGACTTCCGTGCGGAACCGGCCGCGTTCGTCGACTCGCATGACGAGCGCGGTCGGCCACTCCTTCTCCAGCTCTTCGGTGTTTCCGCGAAGATGCGCCGCGCGGTTTACCGACACGGCGGAGAACAGCGGTTGTTCGATGAGCGAGAATTCGTGCGGCATAGGTGACGTCCCTAACGTGCGTTGTCGAGAGGATTCCCGGCCACCTGTAAGTGACTAGTCGTTCCCGACCATCCGGATATACAGCAGCCGATCCCCCGACTCGAGCGCATCTGCGTCCGGTTCGTTGACCTTGATCAGCGTACCCTTGCGCACTACGCCGAGGACCATCTCCTTGAGATGGCGGGGCGAGCCGCCGACTTCGTTGTCCTCGACCCTGCGTTCCGCGATCGAGAAGCCCTCGTCAGGGGTGAGGAGGTCCTCCATCATCCCCACCACCGTCGGGGTGACGGTCGCCAGCCCGAGTAGGCGGCCGGCGGTTTCCGCGGACACGACCACCGAGTCCGCCCCCGATTGCTTGAGCAGGTGCGTGTTCTCGGATTCTCGTACGGTGGCGACGATCTTCGCGTTCGGAGCCAGCTCTCGAGCAGACAAGGTGACCAGCACTGACGAGTCGTCCGAGCTGAGAGAGACGACCACTGCACGCGCGCGGGTGACGCCGGCGAGTTTGAGCACATCCGATTTCGTGGCCGAGCCGGACACCGTCACGAGGCCGCGCGCCGCGGCGGCCTTGAGCGCCTGGGGGTCGTTGTCGACGACGACGATCTCGGAGGCCGAGATCTCGTCGGCGAGCAACGCGGCGACGGCGGAGCGTCCCTTGGTTCCGTAGCCGACGACGACGGTGTGGTTCCGCAAGGTGGTCCTCCAACGTTGGATCTTGAGGGCTTGCCTGGACTGTTCTGTGAGCACCGCAAGGGTCGTCCCGACGAGGATGATCAGGAAGATCAGTCGCAGCGGGGTGAGAATGACGATGTTGACCAGCCGGGCGCTTTCGGTCACCGGGGTGATATCGCCGTAGCCCACGGTCGATAGGGACACCGTCGTGTAATAGATGCAGTCGATGAGCGACATCCCGGGCTCGCCGTTGCCATCCTGGTATCCGTCGCGGTCCAGGTAGACGACGATAACGGCGATCGCGATCACCAGAAACGCGAACCATAGGCGCTTGGCGATGATCCGCCACGGGCTGGCGACGTGGTCCGGGATCGAAACGATCCCGACGAGCGCGTGGTCGGGGCTTTCGTCTAGCGGGTCATCGACGCGAAAGCGGTTGCGCAGGCGCGACCTTCCCACTTCCGACCCCCTTTGCAACGGCTCAACACTGGACTAGCTAACCATAGACACGCCGACGTCGCTGCGCGCGGCATTACCGGCCGGTTCGCCCGCTTTTCTCGCCGCCAGCCGGATTACCCGCGGCGGCGACTTCGTCGTCCCCGTCCCCGAGCGCCCGTTGCACCTGTTCGGCGTCGATGGTCTGCTCGAACCGGCGCTCGAACGCGGCGGCGAGTTCGGCCTCGTCCGGCAGGGTCTCCGGATAGACGTCCTCCCCGCTACCGATGTAATGGAACGCTCCACGGATGCGGTCGAGCGGCACCGGCGTACCGGTCTCTTCCTCTTGGATCCGCGCCCACGCAATGCGATAGATCGCCAGCTGGATCGCAACGTCCTGGCGATGCTTGCGGGCGCTCACCGAATCCGGGGACTTCGCACCAGGTTTCGCGCCGGTCTTCCAATCGACGACGATCCAGTCCTCGCCGTCCCGGAACACCGCATCCATTTTCCCGACCTTGATCTGCCCACCGATCGACACGGCGAACGGCACCTCCACCGCGGCCGCGGTCTTCTGCGCCCAGTGCGAGGCGAGGAACTGCTCGCGCAGCGCCTGCTGGTCGGCTTCCTCCCAGTCATCGCCGCTGCCCGGGAGCTCGTCGTCGGCGATGAGAAACTGTGTGGCCGCGGTGAAGTACTCCTCCACCCACGCGTGGAACGTTGTCCCTCGCCGCGCGAACTGGTTCGGCTTTTGCGGCATCGGCCGCATCACGTTCACCGCGAAACTCGCCGGATCCCGCTCCAGCGCGACGTGCTGAGTCGCGGTCAGCCGCGCCGGAATCTCCACATCTATGACGTCGGACGCCGCGCGCCGCGCCTGGCGGATGTGGATCAGCGCCTCGCTCAGCCAGGCGGCGGTGAGCGGGTCGGAGAATTCCGCACCCGCAGCCGCGGCGACCTCGGCGATGCTGGATTCGGAGAATGAGCCGAGATCGACCGGCGAGGACGACGCCACCTCTCGTTCGGCACCGGACACCGCGGCGTGCGAGGCCGGATCGTCGCCCGCACCGCCGGCGTCGTGCTCGGGCCATATTCCCCTGGCGTTCGCGTTCTCCAGCGGGTTCTCGTCGCCGGGGTCGGTGACCCATTCGTCGATTGTCGCCACGTGCGGTGCGTCGAGCACGGTGTCCCGAAGTTCTTGGAGGAACAGCGACGGGCCGAGCGGTTTCTGCACTCCCTCGCTCCAATGGTGCGCAGAGACGAGCAACTCACTCATACTTCGCGTCAACGCCACGTAGAACAGCCGGCGGTCTTCCTCGCCGACTGTCGACTTGAGCTCGTTGATGTGCCCGGTGAGCAGCTCGTCGAGTTCCTTGTAGTTCGTCGCCTCCGCGATATCCACGACCGGAACCCCGCCGGGGTTGTCCTCGGTTCGCCTGTCCCCGCGTAGGTGGGAGGGAATCTCCCAGCAGTTGCGCACCCAGTTGGACGGTGCCTTGTCCTTCGGGAATCGCCCCTTGATCACGTGGGGAACGGCGACGATGTTCCACTCGAGGCCCTTCGCCGAGTGGACGGTGAGGATCTGCACGCGCCCGTCCTGCGGGACGATTTCTTGCGCGAGTCCTCGCTCCACTCCGCGGGCGACGTCGAGGTAGTCGAGAAACGCCTGGACCGACGCGTCGGGGTTGCTCGCGAAGTCGGCGGCGCGACGCGCGAGGGTGTCGAGCTGTTGCCGACCCTCGCCTTTGCCGAGCTTCGCGCGGACGCGCACCTCGACGTCAAGACCCAACGCGTTCTCGGCGACGGTGAGCACGTGCGCCGGGCCCTGATCGAGCCTGTCGCGCACGGCCGAGACGATGGTGTCGAATTCGGTGAGCGCCGCGCGTCCTTCCGGGGTGAACGAGCCGCGCGCGCCCGGGTTGTGGGCCGCGTCCGCGAGTCCGGCGTTGTCGATATTCTCCAGCTCGGCAAGGGAGGCGAAGTCGGCGCGAAGCTTATCGATTCCCGGTGCCGCGTCCTCACCGGTCCCGTCTGGCCGGTAGGAGATTTCCTGCGCGCGGCGGTGCAGCGCTGCCAGGTCTGCGGCGCCGAGCCGGAAGCGGTCCCCCGCCAACAGCCGCATCGCTGCCTCGTCGTCGCCGGGGTTCGCGGCGACGCCCATGAGCGCGAGGACGTCCGAGATCTCGGGCACGTCGAGAAGCCCTCCCGAGGATAGGACTTCGACCTCGAGCCCCTCCGCCCGAAGCGCGCGCGCCAGGGGTTCGGCGTCGGCATTTCTTCGCACGAGTACCGCCGCCGACGGGGGTTTGCCGTGATCGAATTCGTACGACCGGTACTTGTCGGCCATCCGTGAGGCGATCCATTCGCGCTCGTCGTCGACAGTGGCGAATACGCCGAGGCGAACATCGCCGCGCCCGGAACCCTCTTTGGGTTCGAGCACCGGGACCGTGGCGCCGCTGTCCTTGTTCTTGTTGCGCAGCTGCGCGGTGACGCTGTTGGCGAGCGTGAGCACTTCCGGCGGGTTGCGCCACGACGTCGAAAGGTTCCGCTGAAGAGCCGGTCCTTCGGCCCGCGGGAAATCGGTGAGGAAGCTGTCGAGGTTGGACGCGGAGGCACCACGCCAGCCGTAGATCGACTGCATGGGATCGCCGACCGACGTCACCGCGAGCGGTTTCCTCTCGCCGCCACCGAAGAGGCTCGCGAGCATGACGCGCTGCGCCTGCCCGGTGTCCTGGTACTCGTCGAGCAGGACGACGGAGGTGAGGCGGCGCTCGGCGTCAACGACTTCGGGGAAACGCTCGGCAAGCTGCGCGGCGTAGGACATGCGCATGCCGAAGGTGAGCTTCCCTTCGCGGCGCAGGCGATCGTGTACGGCGTCGACGACATCGAGGAGAGCAAGCCGGTCCTCTTGTGCGGCCGCAGCCGTTTGCAGGTCCTTCTTCGCCGCCTTCGTCTCCAGCGACTCGACGGCCTGGGACAGCAGGTCCTCGTCCTCGCGCACGACGTCGGTGGTGATGAGGTGCCCGGAGATCTGCTCCGCGAGCGAGATGACCCGATCGACGACGGTCCCCACCGACCACGGGAACGGACGGTCCCATTCGGAGACGATCGAGTGCACGAGAATGTACAGGTCCGTCTCGTTGATCACCGTCGCGTCGGGCTCGACGGGGATGAGGAGGCCGTGGCTCGAGAGCACGTCGCCCGCGTATGAATCGTAGGTGGAGATCCGGGGCTGCTCGGTGCGAATGGCTTCGGCGATATCGCTGACCTCGTCGCCTCGGGAGACGAAATCGTGGCTGCGCGCGAATTCATCGAGCCGCATTTGGACGCGGCGGGACAGCTGCTGCGCCGCCTTCCGCGTGAACGTGAGACCGAGGATCTGGCCGGGCCTGGCTTTCCTCGTGGCGACGAGGTACACCACGCGCGCCGCCATCGTCTCGGTCTTGCCCGCACCGGCACCCGCGACGACCAGCGTCGGCTCCGGCGGCCCGTCGATGACCTTTGACTGCGCTTTCGTCGGGTCTTTGCCGCCGATGGCGCGGGCGATATCGCCCGGCGTGAGCTCTTCTAACGGCTTCTTCGCAGTGTCGCTCAACGTCCGACCTGCCTTCCGGTGTTCTGGGTCGGGCACATGCTCGCCGCCGAGCACGACTCGCACGCCTTGCTCGTGATCGCCGGATAGTCAGGCCCGATCGACAAGGCACCCGCCGCCGTTGCGCGCCGGATCAACTCCAGGTGCGTCTGCGTCCCCATCGCCGGCTGCAGTCGCTCGTTCGCGCCCTTCTTGACTGCGGCCTTCTGATTCACGTAGACGAGCACGCCACCGGCGACCTTGTTGACCGGGTCGTCTGCCGCTGCTTCATCGGTGGCCGTGGCGCGGGGTGCGAGCTCGCCGCCAATAGCGCCGAGCCGCGAGGCCAACTGGTAGAACGCGAGCTGCGGGTTAGCCTCCGCCTCCGCGCCGGTGACCGCCTTCCCACCGGACTTGAAGTCGACGGCCCGGAGGTACCCCGATTCGTCCCTGTCGAGCCGGTCGATGCGCCCACTCACCGACACGCTGACCGCGGGCACGGCCTCCTCATCGACCTCGACGGAAGGGCCGCCTGGGTACAGCTCCATCCGGAAAGGCACCTCCACGCCGACCTCGGTATATCCGCCCTGGTTCGCGACCCAACCACGGATGAGTTTCTCGGAGGCGAGGATGTCCTCGATCTCGGTGTCGAGGACCCAGCCGGCCGCGGGCGACATCGCCGGCCAGAATTCGCGCACCGCGCTCTCGATCTGTCCTTCGCCCACGCCGGATTGGACGGCCTGGGCGATGGCGTGCACGACGTTGCCCTTGAGCAAGGGCATCTCGGTACCCGAGGACATCTGCCTGCCGATGAACCACCGCAGCGGGCACGTCTCGAGTTCTTCGAACGCGCTGGGCGAGATCCGCGCGCGGGGGCCCTTGTCCTTCTCGGGCACCGGGGAGCTGTTCGATGATACGGGTGTGCTGCGGTACCAACGGCGCGCGGAGGCGGCTCCGAATCCCGATGTCCGCAGTGTCGCAAGAATCCGCGCGGCGGCATCGGACTCCGCCGCGCCGGGAGCGGTCTGGAGCTGGGCGCGCAGGTCCGCCACCAACGCGCCCGGGGTGAACATGCGGTGCCCCTCGGTGAGGGTCTCTCCCGCCGCGTCGCCCGCCGCCCATCTGGGGACGCCGGCGCGCGCCAGTTCGTCGATGAACTGCGAGGCGGCGAGATCCTCGCCGTTGTCGACTGCGGTGAACAGGATGTTCTCGCGTGCCCGCGACGCAGCGAGCACCGCGAGTTTGCGCTCGTCCGCGGCGGACGCCGCCATCCCGGCGGCCTCGCGCTGGGCATCGGACAGGTCCTTCATATGTGGGCGGTCGAGCAGGTCGACGAGGAGCTCCAACTCGAACAGGCCGAACCGGCGCCTGGGCGAGGGCCACACGCCTTCCTGGACACCGGCGACGACAACCACGTCGTACTCCGCGGCGACGGCGTTGTGTGCGCTGAGAAGACTCACGGCCTTCCTATTCGGCCGGCGCCCCGCGCGGCGCGGGGCGGGCAGCTCTTGCTCGCGCATCATCTCCACGAACTGGCGCAGCGAGCCTCGCGGCATCTGCTCGACGAAGTCCGCGGCGTGGTCGAACAGCCCCATGACCGCGTCGGCAGAGCGGTCCGCGGCGCGCCCGGCCACTCCCCCTCCTCCTGTGACCGCGCGCAACGAATACGCCTTGTTGCTCGAGTGCCACAGATTCCACAGCACCATCTCCACCGAATCGCCGGCGGCGATGGACGCGGCGACTACCGCGCGAAGCGCGCGGATGCGCTCCACCGGCGTCGACAGGCGCCCGTAGGCGTCCTCGCCGAGAATCGTTGCGGGTTCGTCCTCCCCGAGGAGGAGGTCGCGCACCGCCGTCATCGAACGTTGTGGCGTGCCGCTCGCGGTGGCGAGGCGGCGAAGGGTGCGGCGCAGGTCGCGGAAATCGGCGGGGTCCGCCTTGCCGAGCGGGCCCATGAGCAGGGTGCGCGTGTCCTGCTCGTCCGGCGTGCGGAGGACGGATTCGATGACGTCGAGCAGCGCCCGGACCATCGGGTCCTCCGCGGGCGGGACCTCCGCGCCCGCGTCGAGGATGGGGATGCCGACGGAATCGCATTGGCGCTGGAGAAGCTCGGCGCCGTCGCCGACGGTGCGGAAGACCACGGCCATCCTGTCCCACGGCACCTCGTGCACGTGGTGCATTCGCAGGAGGTAATCCGCCACGACGGCCGATTCCTCGGAGGCGGAGCGCTCGGTGCGGTACGACACCACGGGCGCCTCGTGCGGGCCGGCGGGCGTGCCGATCGCCGGGATATTCCGGCGCCAGCGCGCGGCGCCCGGGAGGCGCTGGGCGAGGATGCCCGACGCGGCCGCAGCAGCGGGGCCGCGGTGCACCCGGGCGAGCTCGACCTCCCGGGCGCCCTGTTCGGAGAGTTTCTCGGCGAACTCGTCACTCGCCCCGCGGAACCGGAAGACCGCCTCGTCCCCGCTGTGCGCGGCGATGACCGAGGCACCCGAGCGCGCGATCGTGGCGATGAGTTCGCCCGCCATGGGATCGATGAGCTGGGCATCGTCAACAACGACGAGGTCGATGGCATTGGCGCCGGTGAGTAGATCGGGGTCCGCACCCAGCTCGTCGATCGCCCGGCCGACGAGCTGTGCGGGGTTGAGTGAGGTTGGGAACGCGTCCTCGGACGCGGACGGCGCCGTGCGCAATTCCATTTCCTGCTCGTGGCGCGCGGCGAAATGCGCAGCCGACTCCCACAGCGGCCGACCGTGACCGGCGCCCAGCTCGGTGAGTTCCTCGGGGGCGACATTTCTTTCGGTCAGACGCAGGACGACATCGCGCAGCTCGCGCGCGAATCCACGCGTGGCCAGGGCGGGACGTACATGTTCCGGCCACTGCCCGCCGCCGTCCTCGGAGTAGCCGAGGAGAGCCTGACGGAAAATGGCATCGTGCTCCGCACCGGTAAGCAGGCGCGGGGCCGGCGCTCCCGCGCGGGATGCCGCCATAGCCACGATCGCGAAGGCGAGCGAGTGAACCGTACGGACCTGCGGTTCGACGCTTGCCGCCGCAGTGCCCTCCGGAACATTCGCGGCCACGGCGGAGGCTATGAAGCGGCGAAGCTGATCCACCGAGCGCGCCGAGCTGCCCAGCACCGCGATGCGACCGCCCCAGATGCCGCTCGCGATGGCCTCGGACACCGCCGCGGCAAGGAGCGTGGACTTGCCGGTTCCTGGCCCTCCGCGCACGAGCCACCGGTTCTCCCGGGCGGGGCGCTGGGCGAGGGTGCGCGCCGCCTCGAGCAGCGCGGACGCGCCGGCATCCTCGGCCCAACCGCCCTGCGATAGGCCCGCAGAGCGCACGGGTTCGGCCCTGGTCCACCTGATACGGGGGCCGGGGCCGAGCTCGCGCGCGGATCCGTCGTTCGACGTCATGGGTACAAACTTATTGCACCGCTCCGACAGAATGTTCGCCCCGCCCTGGTGGCGCCGCGAACGTGCGGATCAGGGGTGTCAGGAGTTCGCGGGCGAGGCCGGTTCGAGCTCGTCCTCGAGCATGCGCGGCTGGCAGGCGATCCACGCCGAGGTGCACAGCACGACCAGCGCGACCACGAGGAAGATCAGCGGCAGTGTGAGCGAGCCGCCGAGGTCCCACAGCCAGCCGAACAGCAGCGGCCCGAGGCTCGCGAGGATATAGCCGACGCCCTGCGCGAAGCCCGACAGCGCCGCCGAGCCCGCCGACGTGCGCGTGCGCAGGTTGATGAGCGTGAGCAGCAGCGGGAAGGTGAGCGGCCCGGCGCCGAGCAGCGCCACGAGCAGCCACGGCGCGGCGGTCGGGAACCACAGCAGCCCCGCGAACGACACGAGGTATACGGCCGACGCGAGCGCGAACATCGAGAACGGATTCTCCAGCCTGCCCGCCACGATCGGCATGGCGATCGCGAAGACCAGTCCGATCGCGGAGAACAACGCCAGCGCGGTGCCGCCGGCGGACTGGCTCAGCCCGATCTCCTCCTCGATGATCCGCGGCAGCCACGTGAAGAACGAATACGTGAGCAGCGAGTTCGTGCCGAATGCCACCGCCATCGCGATCCCGAGCGGAGACCTCCACGCCGGTAGAGGCTTGTCCCGCTTGGCGCTGCCCCCGTAAGACTGGGCATTGTCGCTGGATGACGTCGGGCTCGCGGGCCTTCGGGACGCTGCGAGCTCGGCGATCCACGGACCCATGGCGACGAGGCCGAGCAGCGCCCAACTGCCGAGGGACATCCGCCAGCCCAGCGCGTTCGCCATCGGCACGGTGATGAGCGCCGGGATGATCGTGCCGAGCTGGAGGCCGGTGGTGTAGACCATGCTCATCGACGACACCTTGTTCGCGAAGTACTTCTTCACCAGCGGCGGGCAGACGATGTTGCCTAAGCCGGCGCCGAGCAGCGCGATGGCCGAGGCGATCGTGAGAATCGGGGCGCTCGGGGCGACGGCGCGCAGGGCCGACCCGACCGTCACCATGGCCATTGCGATGACGGCGACCTTTTCGAGCCCGAGGCGCGCGACGAGTCGGATCGCGACGAAACCGGCGAGGCCGAACATCAGGGTCGGGATCATCCCGAGCACGCTCATGCCCGTCGTACCCAGGCCGAGGTCCTCGTCGATCGGGGTGAACAGCGGACTGACGGCGGTGACGGCGGGGCGCAGATTGAGCGAGACGAGAACGATGCCGAGGAATGCAACGAACCCGCCGGCTCCGAACAGCACGACCTTGCGCGTGCCCGCGGCGGACTCTGGCCTGGAGGTATTCACGTAGCACTCGCCTTTCGACCCGCGCCGAAAGGCGGGCCCTAGAGATTGTGCGCGGACCTGGCGAAGCGGTCGACGATCTCCGTGGCCGACCGAAGCCCTGCGAATGCGGGCTGGCTCGAGTCGGGGTGGAGTGCATGCACGCTGAGCCGATACGCCATCGCGCACACGACGTTCTTCGACCAGCCTGGGACGAGAGCCCATCGCCACAAGAGATCTTCTCCCGCTGCCTTTGCGGAGAGCAAGTCTACGGCCGCGATCGCCTGTCCGCGAATGGGATCGGCCGGAGCTGTGACCACGTCCACGAGGAGGGGCCCGTCCTCGGTGAAGCGGAGGGAGTGGGCCAGGTCGATGTGCGCGACGGGGGCGTCCACCGCGCGGGAGGGCGAAGGCTGCCGGGAGGACTCGGCACGTCCGGCGTCATCGATCGAATCGCGCAGGCGGGCCATGCCCGTGGCGGCGATGAGGGCCTCGGCACGGTGTCCCTCGAACCGTTCGCCGCCCTGCTCCATGTGAAATTGCAGGCCCGAGTCGAGGTCTCGGGATGGCTCGCCGGACCAGGCGGCCTCCATCGCATGGTCGAACACCGCCGCCGGACGCCACAAGGCATCGCTGGAGCGGCGGCGCGGGAGGATGACTCCGGCAAGCGCGCGACCGAGGTAGTCGCCGAGCGCGATGATCTCGTCCGGGCGCGCGAGGAGTTCACCGCGGGCGTAGCGGTCGGCACGCCAGCCGCCGACGACGTAGCGGCCGTCCGTGCCGCGCATGGCCCGGGCGACTCCGACCCCATCGAGGGTGAGCTTTTCGCGGGCGCGGGCGGATAGGGTCGCGACGGTGGCGTCGGCCACGCGCGAACAGACGACATCGCCGACCCGCCAACGGGCGGCGGTACCGGGTTCCGGCACGAAGTCGCCTTCGGGCACGCCGAAGACCCTGCGGATCTGTTCGGGCACTGGCTGCGGGCTCATCGTCGTCGCTTTCTGCGTCGGGTGTGAAGAAGACTTACAGACGAATTTATACCTGCTGCTCTGCAGGGGTCACCGTCGCCTCGCCGCGTCGCCGGGGCAATTGCCGCGCACCGAGCGGTCAATAACGCGGCAGCGTGGGATCGATTTCGTCCGACCACGCGTCGATTCCGCCTGCCATGGACTCCACCCGCTCGGCGTCCGCGCCGCGATCGATCATCTGCTTGGCCGCATTAGCGGAGCGCGCGCCGGCCTTGCAGTAGACGACGACGTGCTCCCCCGCCCCGAGCGCCCTCGACAGCGGGCTGGTCGGATCGTCGAGCGCCGCGCCGAGTTCGCCGAGCGGCACCCAGATCGACGGCTCGATGGCGGCGACGGCGCGCTCGCCCGCCTCGCGCACGTCGAGCAGCACCGTTCCCGGTGAACCGAGCCGACGCGAGACCTCGGCGACCCCGATCTCGGTGACTGCGGACCCATCGCCCGCAGGCGTGCCGGCGAGCGAGACCTCGCAGGATTCCCCGCCCACGGCGGGCGCGAGCGCGGTCGCTCTCTTCCGGTCCGGGTCCGCCGTAACACGGAGGCTGCGCTGCGAGGTCGAAAGCGAGTCGATGAGCACGAGCCGCCCGAGTACCGGCTCGGCCACCCCGGTGATGAGCCACAGCGCCTGCATCGCCATGAGCGAGCCGACCTGCCCGGTGAGCGCGCCGAGAATCCCTGCCTCGCCGCAGGAGGGCACAGTGCCTGGCGCCGGTGGCTGCGGGTACACGTCCCGGAGGCTGACGGGCTCGTAGCCGGCGGGCGGCGCGGACCAGAACACCGCGACCTGCGCGCGGTATCGGTCCAGGGTGCCCCACACGAGCGGAGTCCCCTCGATCTCGCAGGCATCGGCGACGAGATACCGGGTCGCGAAGTTGTCCGAGCCGTCGACGACCACATCGCACGCGGCGACGTATTCGCGCACATTGCTCGGGTCGAGGCGCTCCACCTTGGCATCGACCTCGACGAGATCGGTGAGGTCGGCGAGGCGCCGCGCCGCCGATTCGGCCTTCGGCATCCCGAGGGTCGAGGATCCGTGGATGACCTGGCGGTGCAGGTTGGACACCTCCACCACGTCGTCATCCACGACCGTGAGGTGGCCGACGCCCGCCGCGGCGAGATACGACAGCAGGGGCGAACCGAGTCCACCCGCACCGACGACGAGAACTCGGGCGGCGCGTACGCGACGCTGCGCCTCGGGGCCGAAATCACGCAAGATCAGATGGCGCGCGTAGCGCTCGCGCTCGGGCAGGGTCAGCTCGGGCCCCGGCTCGACGAGCGGCGGAAATGCTGTGGCCATTACACCTCCGGGAACGGCCAGGCGTTCGGGCGGCAGGTTACGTCGTCGTCCGGCGCATAGCCGCCCGGGTCAAGCGAGTGGAGATCGGAGTTCTTCAGGCTGAGCGTCTGCTGCATCATGATCGGCGCGAGACGGCCGTCGCCCGGACACGGGTCATGCTGAGGGTGCCCGACGGCGTGGCCGACCTCGTGATTGATCTGGTACTGCCGGTACAGCCCGATATCACCTTCGAATGACGTCGCACCCCGCACCCACCTGGCGAGGTTGAGGTACACGCGCTCGGTGTCCGGGTTGTAGCAGGAGGTCTCGAGCTCGATATCGAAGCCGCAGGCCTCCCGCACCGTCTCGGGAGTGGCCAGCGAGATGCGGAACTTGGGGCTGGCGTCACCATCGACGCGCTGGAACTTGACCTTGCCGTCGGCGGTCCAGCTCTTCGGGTTGTAGAGCGTCGCCTCGATCATCTGGGCGATCGCGTCGTCCCCACCGAAATCGCCGGTGTCGATGCCGTCTTCGACCTCGATGGTGAAGTCGTTGAGCTCGCCCGAGTCCTGCCCGATCACGTCGGAGGTTCCTGGCACGACATAGAACGAGCCGGCGCCCGCCTCGAGCACCGGTCCGCCGGGCGGGAGCTGGCCCATTTCTGGAATCTCGCGGTTCGGATCATCATCCGCCCCGGGAATCGGGCCCGGGTTCGAATTCTCGATCTCGCCGCTGCTACCGGTTTCGGCGACCGACGGGCTGCGCACCGCATCGGCGATCACGGCGACCGTGATGATGATGAGCACCGGGATCGCGTACGCGCGCCATCCCCAGTTGTCGACGAACCGGCGAAGCGCGCCGCCCTTACCGGGAGTGCCGCCACCTCGGGCGGAGGTCGCCGCGGACTGCACGCGTGTTTCCGGGTCCCACGATGCGCGCAGCGGACCATCTCCTCTGCGCGCCTCTCGCGGCAGCCTCTGGCTGTGCGGTGTCGTGCCACCGGTATGGCGGTTCGCCATCAACCACGTTCCTTTCCGCGCGCAGGGCCCAGTCTCGTCGAATTCCTACCCAGGGTACTAGGCCCGGTGCGCGGGAACGGTTAGCGCGACCCGAATCCGACAGATCGGGGCTTATCGGTTCCGAAATCGAGGTAGGCGATCGCGGAGGGGTTAATGAGCAGTGTCCGGCCGTCTTCCTTCTCGAACTCCATGAACTGCGCGGGCGATTCCGCGGTCTCGGCAACCTTCGCACGCACATCCTTTTCCTCGAGCTCGGTCTTGACCTTGAGCTCGCGGCCGCTTTCCTTGAGTCCGATGGTGAGCAACATGTCCTTAATTCCTTTCGTTCAACCTATTCGGGCGCCGCCACCGGCTCGCCGAAACGTCGTCGATGACGCCGCGCGGCCGCCCTCGGCAGGGCCCTCCTAATATTTTCTACCCGCTTCGCCGCATGCGAGGCGGCCCGGTGAGGCGCTTGGGGGCGCAGCTTAGGCGTTAGGATTGACATACATAAAACCTATTGACGTCGATGCAAGGTACAAGCCCGGGCGCGCGATGCGCCCCGCGGCGAAAGGACACGTTTGAATACGACCCCCGCTTCCGCCGACCCCGCCGGGTCTTCGTTCGCCGACCTCGGTGTCAGCCCGGAGATCTGCGCGGCCCTCGAGCGCCGCGGCATCACCTCCCCCTTCGCGATTCAGGAGCTCACTCTCCCCATCGCCCTCGACGGACGCGACATCATCGGCCAGGCCCGTACCGGCATGGGCAAGACCTATGGTTTCGGTGTGCCGCTGCTCAACCGCATCGCCTCCGGCGAGGTGAAGAAGCTCGACGGCACACCGCGGGCGCTGGTCGTCGTCCCCACTCGCGAGCTATGCATGCAGGTCACCTCCGACCTGAGGATCGCGGCCGAGGACCTCCAGGTTCCCAAGACGCCGCGTTCGCGCACCTCGAAGCGCCCGCTCGTGGTCGAGGCGATCTACGGCGGTACCTCGTACGACGGCCAGAAGGACGCCCTATCCTCGGGCGTCGACGTCGTCGTCGGCACGCCCGGCCGCCTGCTCGATCTCGCCAACCAGAAGGTCCTCAACCTCTCCGCCGCGGAGATCCTCGTGCTCGACGAGGCCGATCAAATGCTCGACCTCGGCTTTCTTCCGGACGTCGAGTCGATCCTGCGGCTGGTGCCCGAGCGCCGCCAGACGATGTTGTTCTCGGCGACGATGCCGCAGGAGATCCTCACGCTCTCTCGCCGCTTTCTTTCCAAGCCGATGCACGTGCGCGCGGAGTCCGCGTCGAGCACCCCAACCCACGAGGTCGTCCGCCAGTTCGTCTACCGGGCACACAATCTCGACAAGGTCGAGATGATCTCCCGCATTCTCCAGGCCGAAGGCCGCGGCGCGACGATGATCTTCACGCGCACCAAGCGAAGCGCGCACAACGTCTCCGAGGACCTCAAGGAGCGCGGCTTCAAGGCGACCGCGATCCATGGCGATCTCGGACAGCAGGCACGCGAGCGCGCGCTCGATCGGTTCCGCACCGGCAAGGCCGACGTCATCGTCGCGACGGATGTCGCCGCACGCGGCATCGACATCGACGACGTAACCCACGTCATCAACTACCAGTGCCCGGACGACGAGAAGACCTACATCCACCGCATCGGCCGCACCGGCCGTGCCGGGCGCGACGGTATCGCGATCACACTCGTGGACTGGGACGACCTATTCAAGTGGAACCACATAAACAAGGCTCTCGAGCTGGGCAAACCGGAACCCGCGGAAACCTATTCCAGCTCCCCACACCTGTATTCGGACCTCGATATCCCCGAGGGGATCACTGGTCGCGTCGCCCCGCCGTCAACAGATAAGGCCAATGACGGCGGACGTGGCAATTCCCCACGAGGGCGTTCCTCGCGAGGCGGCGGCAACCGTCGCCGCCGTTCCGGTTCCGTCTCGGGGTCCGCGCCGGCGTCCGAGCAGGGCCCATCCGCCGACTCGGGAGGGGAATCCTCCGGCAGGCGCCGTCGCCGCCGCACACGCGGCAACGCTCGTCCCTCCGGTGATTCTTCGAATTCCTGAAGGACCGCCGCGTATCACCCGGCTTCGCCGTAGCGTCCGCCGCCGACACCTGCACGCCACCCGCCAAGGACTCACTTCGTGCCCAGTACTCCAATCCCCGGACAGCCATCCCCCGATGGACCCGCGCCGGAAGAGGCCGCCCCGGAAGGCGCCGAGCCTCACCGCCGGGGCGCCTCACGTCGACGTTTCGGCGTGCCCGGGCTTTTCGGCGTGCCCGCCGAACGGGCACGGACGGCGGACTTCCTCGCTGTGGGCGCCATCGCGGTGATCGTGGTGCTCGTCGCGGTAATTGCGCTTGTCACCGGTTCGGCACGTACGGCCGAGCATCACGAAGCAGCGGAAACGCAGCCCGATTACGCGCCGTCGAACACCATGCCCACGTCACTGCGCGAGGAATGGGACGCGCCGAACGACACGGTGGGCACTCCGCTGGTGTCTTCGTCGAATGTCATCACGACGAGCGAAAACGCCCTCACGGCATGGGAAGCCGGTATCAAATCCGAGGAGTGGTCGTACTCGCGCGACACCCCGCTGTGCGACGCGACCTATTTCGACTCCCGAATAGTCACTGTTTTCCAGGGGCCGGCCGGGTGTAGCGATGCCACCGCATTTCGGGCTTCTGATGGAAAGTACGACGGAATCCGCCAGAGCGCCTTCTCCGAGGACATGACCGCCTGGACGAGCTGGTCTCATATGCTCGTCCTCGGCCCCGACCGGCTCGAACTATGGCGCGACGACCTTGTCCGCACCGTCGAATACGGTCACGTTCCCGCCCCGCAGGAAACGGGGCAGCAGCCCCGCAGCGGCTGCTCGTTCCAGTCGGCGAATCTCAACTCGGAGAATTTCGCGGTCGCCGAGCGCTGCCCGGGCGAAGACACCGTACGGATCACGGTGTCCAAGGCTGTCCCGGAGGACAGCCGCGTGCCCGAGGAGGTGTCCTCGACGCTCACAGATCTCGATCAGTTCCACTACATCGGCTTGACCGAGTCCAACGACTCCGTGGGCCTCGCCCTACGCGGCAGTGAATGGATGTTCGTCCGCGTCGACTCCGGCGGATCCGCTACGTCGCTGGGCACACTCGACCATGAGCCCGCCCTCAAGCCGTCGCCCGAGAATGTCTCTCGAGATCCTGCCCAGTTCCGCTGGTTCGACGGCGAGACGACGCACGCCTTCGACGCTCGCATCGGCGACATGCAGTGGTCCATGCAGGGCGCGACGGGCCCCGGGCACGGCTTCGGTTTCACTCCGGCGGAGCAGGACGAACGATTCACTCCCACGCAGGCGATCGTGCCCTCCCGCGATGCGCTGAATTTCGTCGACATCGACACCGGCGAGGTGGACAGTTCCTTCGAGTTGGACCTCCGCTCGCAGCGCGACGAACCGGTCGGACTCGCCCAGATCGGCAATATCCTCTACGTCCAGAAAGATGGGCTTCTCACGGCGTATCAACTCACCGATTCGACCAGTTAGGCTGCGTACCACTCCAGCGACTCGCGGCGAAAAAGGCACACGAGAACGACGATCGCTGATGCGCCGACGATGACTCCGGCGGCCCACTGCTCCGAGCCGACGCCAAGGTAATAGGAAACGGGAAGCAGCACCAGCTGGGCGATGATGATCAGGCCACGCCCCCACCGCTTGTTTCGGAGAAGCCCGATGGCGGCCGCCGTCACCGCGCCGCCCATGATGACGAACCAGATCGCCGTTCCGTATCCGCTGATCTGCACGGTCTCCTCCCGGTGTCCGAGCAGCGCGTGCACGACGAGATAGACAGCGAATCCGAGCAAGACGAGGCCCTGCACGGTGGCGATGCCACCGGCGATGCGCACGCCCGGCGGCACGAAGTCACGCGGGTACGGAACCGGCTCGGAATTGTTAGTCACCACTCAAGGCTAGGACACTCGCGGGCACCGAAGCACGGCTACCCGCCTGTTACGCACGAACGGTCGAACTTCCGCACCCAAAGAATTAGCGTTACCTAATTTAAAGTAGGCGGTGTTTGTAGACATTTCTTGCGCGGAAATTCCCTTTCTCGGTGTGGGAATTGGGAACATATCTTCAAATCCGCTGGCATTACGTCTCTTCGAGAGTCGAACGAGACACCTGAGAGAAAGAAAAGCAAGTTGACTTCGCTACCTGCGACAAGGGTGCGACAACGCCGAGAACCCCGCCCGGCACCACCAACGGAGTCCGGCGATCGCGGGCGCACGATTTGACAACGGCGATTTCGTCATTTTCTTGAGTGAAGTACGCCACTTCGAGGCGAAAATCTATTGACATCAATTCAGAACGTGGCACGATATCTCGTAACAGCGCAGTAACGCAGAGTTTGCCCAGCCTTCACCAAGGCTTCCGAAACTGCCTCGCAGAATAGGACGCGCCAGCCTCTACAGCGATGTAGGGCCGCACGCACAGCGGAGATCGCATAAGTCACGCCGAGAGAAAAACGAGCAACTGCTCGCATGCCTTCTAAGGAAGGTATCTCCCCCGCGCTTTCGGTCCCGCGGCACGCTCTTGTGTACGTCTCAACACCGGGTCCATCAGCCGCACAGAACATGGTGGCGCAATAGCGCCCTCTATTCTGCTGCGCCGACAATTCGGCCCCGGGGCTTGGGAAGCTGCGAAGACAAAGGCACGAGCATTGAATTCAGCTTCACTTCAAGGAGAGTCTAATGGATTGGCGCCACAAGGCCATCTGCCGCGATGAGGATCCCGAACTGTTCTTCCCGGTCGGTAACTCCGGACCCGCCCTTGCCCAGGTCGGCGAGGCGAAGAAGGTCTGCAACCGCTGCCCGGTCGCATCCGACTGCCTCGCCTGGGCCCTCGAGTCCGGCCAGGATGCCGGCGTCTGGGGTGGAATGAGCGAGGACGAGCGCCGTGCGCTCAAGCGCCGCCGCACCCGCGCGCGCGCCGCGGTCTAACGACCCCGCGGCCGGGATTCACCGGCCCGCCTGCATAGCTATTCGACGTGCGAGGTTTCGTGTTCACCACGAAGCCTCGCACGTCGCTTTGCATGCCGGGCCGAACCGGCTATTCGATCTCCACCAGAAGATCGCCGGCCTGAACGACGTCCCCCACTTCGACCGAGATCCCCGTAACCTTCCCGCCGGTCTCGGTGAGCACGGGAATCTCCATCTTCATCGACTCAAGCAAGATAACCGCCTGTCCGGGCTCGACCGTATCCCCTACGGCCACCTGGACCTGCAGAATGCTCGCCACCATTTCGGCGGATACCTTCTCGGCCATGGGTTGCTCCTCACCGCCACACCGGGCGCGCTCACTCAATCAACAGCGTGTGTTATCTAGCAACCATGAAATCACAGTTCGTCCCTCGGGCGTGTATTCACCCCTTCACGGTCACCTGCGTCCCCGCCCCTCACCGAACTGTTTAGCCGGAAACACTCGGCGCACCGAATGGACTCCGATGCAGCCTTTTTACCGTCCTCGCTGTTCTGCGTGCGATAATCGACTCCTTGTTCTTTGTTCGCGAACGGAAAGGAGTCACCATGGGCAAGCGTGGTCGTAAGAAGAAGGCTCGCCGCAAGTCCAATGCCAACCACGGCAAGCGGCCTAACTCCTAACGGAGCCTAGAGAAAACGGCGCCCGCCGGTCACCATCTTCGGTGGTGACGGCGGGCGCCGCTCAATTCACAACTATCTGCCCGTCAGTCGGTCCTGTACCGGGTGCTGCGGGACTGTTGATGCATAATCCGAGTCCCATCGGCGTCCTGCTCGATCACGGTACGAGACGAATAGCACGTTTCCTGGAACCATTGGTCGACCTTCCGCCGCAGCTGCTCCGGCGCTCTCTCATTGCACGAGCGCGACAACATCCGCTTGAAGAGCTCGTCGGCGGCGACGGTATCGGCACAGTCGGGACAACAGTTCTCCAGCTCGTGCCGAATCTCCCTGCACTGTTCCTGCGTGCCAGGCTCGGCTTCTAGTCGAAGCAGCTCGCGCCGAAGCGCGTCGCAATGGCCCCCTGAGTTGTGAGCTCCCATCGTCCTACGCCTCCTCTCTCGCGAAACCGCGATCGACCGCGACGTCGTGGAGAGACTCACGCAATTGCTTGCGACCGCGGTGCAGGCGGCTCATCACGGTGCCCAACGGCGTGTCCATGATGTCGGCGATCTCCTTGTACGGCAGCCCTTCGACGTCGGCGTAGTACACCGCCATCCGGAACTCCTCGGGAAGTTCGGCCAGCGCAGTCTTGATCTCATCGTCCGGAAGCCTGTCCATGGCCTCCACTTCGGCTGAGCGAAGCCCCGTGGAGCTGTGCTCGGCAGCGGCCGCGTACTCCCAGTCGCTGATCTCCTCGGTCGGATACTGTGCCGGTTGGCGCTGACGCTTGCGGTAGTGGTTGATGTACGCGTTGGTGAGGATGCGGTGCATCCAGGCACGGAAGTTCGTGCCGCGCTTGAAGGTGTGGAACGCGCTGAAGGCCTTCGCATACGCCTCCTGGACCAGGTCCTCGGCGTCTGCCGGATTGCGCGTCATCCGAAGCGCCGCGCCGTAGAGCTGGTCGAGCAGAGGCATGGCGAGTTCCTGGAACTCGTCCGCCTTCTCGGCGTTCGTCGGGGACTTCTCGTCCGTCACCCGGGCTCCTTTCGCAGACCGTGCGTACGAGTCTAGACGCACGACCCCGCCGACTGGCTCACGCATGTCGCCAGAAACCCTGGGCGATTCGAGCACGCTGTTCACCGGCAATCTCCCTCCCCGCAGAACGCATCGATTCACCCCGATTCAACGCAGCGCCGGGGAAAGGTATTCCCGAGTCCGGGCGCCGAAAATCCCGCGCCGCAGGACCTGGACCATCGTCCCGCGGGAGTAGTCTCGATACTCATGGGCAAGAAGTCGAATGCCGCCGCGACGCCGGCACTGCGGGTCCTCTCCGAGGCGGGGGTCCGGCACACGACGCACACATACGAATCCACCGGCACCGATTTCGGGGCCGAGGCCGCGGAGGTCATGTCCGACCGCGCGGAGGCGCCGGCGGAGCGGATCTTCAAAACACTCGTCGTCGCACTCTCGGGGTCGGGTTCCCCGAGCGCTCTGGGCGTAGCGATGGTGCCCGTCGACGCGCACCTCGACCTCAAGGCCGTCGCCGCCACCTTCGGCGCGTCCAAGGCATCGATGGCAGATAAGGACGAGGCGCAGCGGGTAACCGGATACGTGCTCGGCGGCGTTTCTCCCCTCGGGCAGAAGAAAGCCCTGCCGACCGTGATCGACGAGGCGGCGGAGCTCGCCCGCCTGTCGGACGAGTCGATCTTCTTCTCCGGCGGCAAGCGCGGGCTCGAGATCGAGATGGCTCCCGCCGACTTCATCGCGCTAACCGGCGCGAGAATCGCCGGTATCGCGACACACTAGCCGGCGTGGAACCACTCGGGGCTGGGCACGGGCTCGAGGAGTTCGGGACCGTCGTTGCGGACGTTCGACACCGCCCGCGAAACCGGACGGATCTCGATGGTCTCCGCCCACGCCGTCAGCTCGTCGCCGTCGACGAGGTCGAGCGGGACGGTGATGATCTCGGGATCGAGCCACGCGTCGAGCTTTTCCGGCGGCACGACGAGCGGCATGCGGTGGTGGACCGCGCGCAGCGGTCCAAGGGCCTCGGTGGTGAGGATCGTGCACGAGTACATGACCCGTTCCGGATGCTGTTCCGCGTCGCCGGAGTCGGCGTGGGCGAAGAGATCGGGAGCGGCGTCGTCATCGGCGGCGGGCATGGTCCAGCGCTCCCACAGCGCCGCCATGTGCAGCCCCGAGTCGCCGGGTAGCGACATGAAGAACGGCTGCTTCGGCCCCTTCTTGCCGCCTTCTTGCTGGGCGGGTGCGGGCACCCATTCGTACCAGCCATCCATCGGCACCACGGCATGACGGCGGCGCACCGCGGAGCGGAAGGACGGCTTGGTCGCGGCGGTCTCGGACCTGGCGTTGAAGAGATTCGGCAGGTCCCGCGGATCCTTGGTCCACGACGGGACGAGCCCCCAGCGCATCGCGAGGAGCTCGCGGTTCTCTTCGCCCGAGGTAAGCGCCGGGATCGTCGTGGTGGGAGCGATGTTGAAGCGCGGCGCGCGCGGGCCCTCGGCGGGGACGTTGCCGGCAGCCGGCTTGGAAGCCAGATCAAGCGCGTCGAGGTCCACCGCGAGTTGCGCCGGGTCCGATTGCAAGGAGTATCGCCCACACATGCGTCCAATCGTGCCACGACTTGGGCAGGTGGAGGCGACCATTCACCCGCACGGAAGCCGGGATGGGCGACAATGGGGACATGAATAACGCCCCCGCCGAATCCGCGGCCCACTGGAGCGCGCCGACCGCGCCCGCCGCCGTCCGCGCGAGTGTGCGCGTACCCGGTTCGAAATCGCTCACCAACCGGGCGCTCGTACTTGCCGCGCTCGCCGACTCCCCCTCGACGCTGACCGGGACGCTGCGTAGCCGCGATACCGAGCTCATGATCGGGGCGCTGCGCTCGTTGGGTGCGCACATTTCCGGCGACGGCGATACGGTGACCGTCGCCCCGGGGCCGCTTCATGGGGCGGAAATCGACTGTGGCCTGGCGGGAACGGTGATGCGCTTCGTACCCCCGGTTGCCGCGCTCGCATCCGGGGAATCGGTGTTCGACGGCGATCCGGCCGCGCGCACCCGTCCACAGAGCACCATGCTCGACGCGCTGCGCGCGCTCGGGGTCGGCGTCGACGGCAACGCGCTGCCGTTCCGGCTCACCGGCACGGGGCGGCTCGCCGGCGGGGAGATCGAGCTCGATTCCTCGGCGTCCTCGCAGTTCGTCTCCGGCCTGCTGCTCGCGGCCGCCCGGTTCGATCAGGGCCTTCGGATCCGCCACGTCGGCAAGGGCGCGGTTCCCTCCCAGCCGCATATAGACATGACCCTCGAGGTTTTGCGTTCGGTGGGCGTCGACGCGCGCAGCCCCGCCGAGGGCGTGTGGGAGGTCGCTCCAGGACCGATCGCGGGGCACGACTGGGTGATCGAGCCGGATCTTTCGAATGCGACTCCGTTCATGGCGGCCGCCGCCGTCACCGGCGGTGAGGTTCGGATTCCGTTGTGGCCTCTGTCGACGACACAGGCCGGCGACGCCTTCCGGGACATCTGCGTGCAGATGGGCGCGGACGTTCGTTGGGAGGACGTCGATGAGTCGGCCGGGGTTGCCACGTGCGTGGTGACCGGTCCGCCTGCGCTCGGCGGCACGACGAGCGGACTGCGGGGAACGACACTGGACCTGTCCGCGGTCGGCGAGCTGACGCCGACGATCGCCGCGCTCGCCGCGGTTTCCACCGGAGAGACGTCGCTTCGCGGGATCGCACATCTGCGGGGGCACGAAACCGACCGGCTCGCGGCGTTGGCTGCCGAGATTCGCGGGCTCGGAGGGCAGGTCGACGAGCTCGAGGACGGACTACGAATCTTTCCGCGGCCGCTCCAGGCCGGAACGTGGCATGCCTACGCCGACCATCGCATGGCGACGGCCGGGGCGATACTCGGGCTCATCGTGCCCGGCGTGATGGTCGATGACATTGCATCGACGTCGAAAACCATGCCCGACTTCACCGGACTATGGGACGCGATGCTCACCGGGGGCGAGAAGTAGTGGCACGGCGCGCGGCCGATTTCGACGAATCCGATGTCCGGGTGCGCCCGGGCAAGGGGTCGCGCCCGCGCTCCAAGCGGCGGCCCACACACGACGACGCGCGCGCGGCGATGGTCGTGTCCGTCGATCGCGGCCGGTGGGGTTGTGTCCTCGCGGGCGGCGACGACGCGGGGGTCGAGGTCGTCGCGATGCGTGCGCGTGAGCTCGGCCGCACGCCGATCGTTGTCGGCGACGAGGTCGGAATAGTCGGCGATATGTCAGGCGCACCAGGCTCGCTCGCCCGCATCGTCAAGGTGTCCGAGCGTTCCTCCGTGCTGCGGAGAACCGCCGACGACAACGACCCTTTCGAGCGCATAGTGGTCGCCAATGCGCGGAACCTGCTCATAGTCGTCGCCGCGGCCGATCCCCCACCGCGTACCGGATTCGTCGCCCGCGCGCTCGTCGCGGCCTACGCCGGCGGGCTGCAGCCGGTTCTCGGCATCACGAAATCGGATCTCGCCGATCCGGAGAAGTTCGCCGCCGAGTTCACCGCTCTCGACCTTCCCGTCGTCACCGTCGGCGTCGACGACGAA
Source organism: Dietzia timorensis (assembly GCF_001659785.1). Classification (NCBI taxonomy): domain Bacteria; kingdom Bacillati; phylum Actinomycetota; class Actinomycetes; order Mycobacteriales; family Dietziaceae; genus Dietzia; species Dietzia timorensis. The sequence continues at coordinate 1,118,097 of NZ_CP015961.1, read as the reverse complement.
CTCGGCGATCTCCGAGACATGCTCCGCGGAGACGTGTCCGCGCTGATCGGCCACTCCGGGGTAGGCAAGTCGACGCTCGTCAATCGCCTGGTCCCCGATGCCGATCGCGCGACCAGCGCCGTGTCCGGAGTCGGAAAGGGGCGCCACACGTCGACCAAATCGGTCGCGCTTCGTCTTCCCGGCGGGGGCTGGGTTATCGACACGCCGGGAATCCGCTCGTTCGGACTCGCGCACATCAAGCCCGAGAACGTTCTCGACGCGTTTTCCGACCTTGCCTCGGTCGCAGAAAATTGTCCGCGCGGCTGCACGCATCTCGGCCCTCCCGCGGACCCCGAGTGCGCGTTCGACGAGATCTCCGATCCGGCTGTCCACCGGCGGGCGATGGCCGTCCGCGAATTGCTGGCCACGCTGGAATCCAACGACCAGTGGGCACTCGGCCCCACCGAGTAGGGCTGCTCAGCCGAGTTCGACGAGGAACGGCAACTCGACGGGGTCGAACCACGCGAGATCGAGATCGACGGCGTCGCCGACGGTCAGCTCGGCGTCTTCTTCTCCGAGGTCGGCTTCGTCGATCACTTCGACGGCCTTGACGACGGTGTCGGCGTTGCTGTCGAGATCGACGTGGATGGCGCGGAGCACCTTGTTCGCCACGACCGGGGTCTCGAGGCGGACGACGGCGTCGTCGAGATCCGGGCGCAGCGTGACCGCCCGATCGGGGAGATCGACGCTCACGACCACCCGGCGAGCGGGAACTTCGGCGTCATCGGTACCGACGCCCTCGGCCTGCAGCAGGCGCAGGCTCGCCCGGGATGCCTCGGTAAACGCGACGTGTTCGATCTCCTCCTGGTCGCCCTCGGAGAAGGATTCGGTGAGCGTCGGAGTCGCTGCGAACCCGGTGCCGCTGCGCACCGGCATCTCGCCGTCGTCGACAAGGGTGCGGAGCATGGAAAAGGTGGCGGGAATGAATACGCGCACGGTGGCTTCAGGTGTCCTTTTCTTACGTCGATGCTCCGGGCGCGGCCCGGAACGCTTCCTCTCGTGCCAACGTACCGGCGGCTCTATTAATTCGTCTCCGCGCGGCGACCGCGGGAGAGATACGGTTCGGTTTCCTCGAGTTCTTCGATGGACGCGGCGATAAGCTCGCCGATCTCGTCGACATCGGGAACCACGGACCGGTCCGAGGTGAATCCGGCGTACACAGTGCCGTCGTAACTGGTGAGAGCAACGGCAAGCCCCTGTCCTGGAAGGAGCGCGGGCACCGGATACATTTCGAACAGCTCGCCTTCGGCCCAGTACATGCGGTGCTGTGGCCCCGGCGCGTTCGTGACGATCAGGTCATAGCTGCCCTCGGGGACGAGCCTCGCCGCGCGCACGCCGAGAGCGTGCAGGGTGCTCGGGGCGAAGCCGCCAAAACCGGCCATCGCCTGCGCGCCGACGGCATTGGGTGCGCTTGCGAACGCCGCGGTCTCGCGAGCGATCTGGGCCAGGCGCACGCGCGGATTCGTCTCGCCCACCGGCAGGGGCATCACGACCGAGGCCATCTCGGTGTCCTCCACACCGGCGGCATCGAGCAGCTCCTCGCCCAGTGGGGACTCCTCGCCGTCCTCGGTGGATCCTGCCCGCACCGCGAGCGGCACCATCACGTTGAGCACGTCGGAGGTCGCCAGCGGCCGGCCCCACGACTGGATCCATGAGCGCAGCGCGCCGCACAGAACACTGAGCACCACGTCGTTGACGGTGCACTGGTGCCGCCGCGCGATCCCGCGCACCGAGGCGAGAGGGAAGGAGGCGAGGCCGACTCGCGAACCGGTGGCCCGGCGGGTGTGGAAGGTCTCCGCGACGCCGCCGTGGCTGGGGCGGAGCGGCGCGGTTGCCGCGCTCACGATGGACATCGCGGCCTTCTCGGCCCTCTCGATTCCGCCTGCCATACGGCGCAGCGGATCGAGCGGATCGGCCACGAGCGAGGTCAACGCGTCGACGACGAGCACACCGTTACTCGGCGTGCTGGACGGTGTCCATGTCGGCACCTCGATCTCGTCCTTGTTCGCCGGCGTATCTCCGAGCACGATCTGGGTGAGGTCGAGAAAATCGCGTCCGTCGACCAGCGCCTGGTGCGTCTTCGACAGCACGGCGATGCGGCCGTCGGCGAAGCCTTCGATGAGGTAGAGCTCCCACAGCGGGCGGGATGTCTCCAGCGGCCTGTCGATCAGCCGTGCGACGAGTTCCGCGAGCTGGCGGAGCCCGCCGGGCTCGGGCAGCGCGCTGCGCCGTACGTGGAAACTCAGGTCGAAATCCTGGTCATCGACCCACACCGAGCGGCCGAACATCAACGGCACCGAGCGGATCTTCTGGCGGTAGCGAGGCGCAGAGGCCAGCCGGGAATCGACGAACTCCATCAGGGTGTTCATGTCCCAGCCGCGTGGTCGTTCGATCACGGAGATCGAGCAGATAGCGCCGCTTCGAGACAAAGCGGTGTTACTGCCGATCAGCGCAACGTCGGATACCTCAATACGTCTCGCCATGCCGGCCCCTTTAGCGGTTTAGACCAAACAGGCTCCGCAGCTCGACTGCTTGTCGCTCCAGCGCCTGGTAGAACACGCCGATCATACCGATCTGGACAGCCCCATGGACGTTTTCGATCGCATCGTCCACGAGCACGCACTCCTTGGGGCTGAGGCCGAGCTGATCCGCCGCGCCCTCGAACGCCTGCGGGTCCGGCTTTTCCACCCCGGTCTCGCCCGACAGGAACACATTCTCGACGCCGTACCACGCGGCATCGGCCTTCACCCGTTCCGCGCCCGGGCCCTCGGGCTCATTGCTCAACACCGCGAGCTTGACGTCGCTGTCGCGAATCGCGCCCAGCAGCTCCCGCCAGCCCTGTCGATCTTCCTCCGTGCCGTCAAGCACGCCGACGTAGTCCACGATTAGTCCTCGCATGCCCACAACTTTATGCTGCTTTGGTTTAGCCTGCATGCGCCCGGGTCCCCGCCGGGCCACCGCGCCGCGTCGGCGCTCCCCATGCGCCGCCACGCGGAGGCGTTTTCCCAGGCCAATGACCCACCGCGCATGACGTCGGACCTGCAGTGCACCACATGTAGCGACCCCATCCCCCGATCCCCGGGCACTAACATCGGCAGACACAACCGCGAAAACTGCAGCGCCGGTAGCGGCGAGCACATCGGAGGACTCATGCCCGCGCACATGGCACACGCCGCCCCACCCGCGCCCCCGGAAGGAGTCGGGGCGGTCGAGCGGGCTGTCCCCTGCGAACCGGAGTGGGAGGTCGATACGGGCGCAAAGCTGTTCCGCGTCCACCGCGAAGCCGCCCGAGACGGGCCTAGTGGAGCCACGGCCGAGACCGGGACCAACGCCCATCCGTCGGACGCTCGCCCCATAAAACCATCCGGTTCGGCGGAACACGCGTCTGCGCCGAAGACATCTCCTCCCATCTCCCATGTGGATGCCGAACAGGCGGCACGCCGGGTTCTCGTCGCGGTTCTGGAGGTCATCGACGGCCGGCGTTCGCCCGCCACCTTGTCGCCCCTGCTCGCCACTGCTCCGCTGCTGCAGGTGACTCGCCTTGCCAAGGTCAGGCACCGCCCGGCGAACGCCGCCCAGGTACGCACCGTCCATGCCACAGTTTCGAGGTCACAGGCACATACGCAGAAGGCGCACACCTCGTGGATCGAGGTGTGCGCCACATATGCGCGCGGGCGGCGACTGTTCGCAGTCGCCGCCCACATGGAGGCCAGGGATGGCCGGGTCACCTGTACCGCGCTGCGCATGCCGATTTAGCTCAGGCGCAGCGCTCTGTCAGATCAGCGGTTGGCCTTGCGCTTCTTCTTGGACGCCGCCTCGGCGTCGAGAGCGCTCAGTCGCTCGCGGCGAGCCGCACGCTTTTCCTCGCGTTCGGCGGCGCGGCGCTCCGAGCGATTGTTGCCCGAGACGGCCTCGTCGATCTCGGCAGCGTCGCCGGACTCGTTCGGTCCGGTGAACTCCAGCTGCTTGGTGTCGACTCCACCCATTCCGCTCATCGCGAGCGCGGCGGCCTGAGCCGCCGACGGCCCGGTCTGGACCTCCGGCAGCTTCGCGTTGAACACGAAACCGACGGTCTCCTCTCGCAGCCCCTCGAGCATCTGGGTGAACATGTCGAAGCCCTCGCGCTGGTACTCGACGAGAGGATCGCGCTGCGCCATCGCGCGCAGACCGATACCTTCCTTGAGGTAGTCCATCTCGTAGAGGTGCTCTCGCCACTTACGGTCGAGCGTCTGGAGCATGATGTTGCGCTCGAGGTCGCGCATCGACTCGTCGGCGCCTTCGCCGGTCAGGCCGGATGCGGCGATGACCTCCTCCTCGCGGCGGTCGTACGCGGCGTAGACGTCGTCGAGCACGGCCTCGCGGAGATCGCTGGCGCTCAGGTCTCCTGCCGGGCCGTAATCGGATCCGTCGTGCAACTCATTGTAATCGATTCCCACCGGGTAGAGCTTGCCGAGCGCCTCCCAGAGCTTGTCGAGATCCCAGTCCTCGTAGTAGCCCTCGGACGTCGCTCCGGCGACGTACGCCTCGACGACTCGGTAGATGTAGCTCTCGATCTGCAGGTGGATGTCCTCGCCTTCGAGGATCTCGTTGCGCTGCTTGTAGATCTCCTTGCGCTGGGCGTTCATCACCTCGTCGTACTTGAGAACGTTCTTACGCATCTCGAAGTTCTGCGCCTCGACCTGCGACTGCGCGTTCTTCACGGTGCGCGAGACGATCTTCGCGTCAATCGGGACATCGTCGGGCAAGCGCATCCGGTTCATGATGCCCTCGACCGCCGCACCGTTGAAGCGACGAAGGAGTTCGTCGCCGAGCGAGAGGAAGAAGCGGGATACACCCGGATCGCCCTGTCGACCTGAACGGCCGCGAAGCTGGTTGTCGATGCGGCGAGAGTCGTGGCGCTCGGTGCCGAGCACGTAGAGACCGCCGGCCTCGCGAACCTTCTCGCCCTCTTCCTTTGTCAGGCGCTTCATCCGCTCGATCTCTTCGTCCCACGCGGCCTCGTACTCTTCCGGGTTCTCCACCGGATCGAGTCCTCGCTTGCGGAGATTGAGGTCGGCGAGGATATCGGGGTTACCGCCGAGCACGATATCGGTGCCGCGGCCGGCCATGTTCGTCGCCACGGTCACGGCGCCGGGGCGGCCGGCCTGGGCGATGATCTGTGCCTCCGAGGCGTGGTACTTCGCGTTGAGGACGTGGTGATCGATGCCCCGCTTGTTAAGCAGACGAGACAGGTACTCGGAGCGATCGACGCTCGCCGTACCGACGAGCACCGGCTGCTTCTTCTCCACCCGCTCGGCGATCTCCTCGACGACCGCAGCGAACTTCGCCGCCTCGGTCTTGTAGATGAGATCGGACTGATCGTCGCGCTGGACCTCCCGGTTCGTGGGAATCGGGACGACGTCGAGCTTGTAGGTCTGGTGCAGCTCGGCAGCCTCGGTCTCGGCGGTACCGGTCATCCCCGCGAGCTTGTCGTAGAGGCGGAAGTAGTTCTGCAGCGTGATCGTGGCGAGAGTCTGGTTCTCCGCCTTGATCTCGACGCCTTCCTTCGCCTCGATTGCCTGGTGCATGCCCTCGTTGTAGCGGCGCCCGTCGAGCACGCGGCCGGTGAACTCGTCGACGATGACGACCTCGCCCTTGCGGACGATGTAGTCCTTGTCCTTGCTGAACAGCTCCTTGGCCTTGATGGAGTTGTTCAGGTAACTGATCAGCGGCGAGTTCGCGGACTCGTAGAGGTTGTCGATACCGAGCTGGTCCTCGACGAACTCCACGCCCGCCTCGTGGATACCGATGGTGCGCTTCTTCTGGTCCGCTTCGTAGTGCTCATCGAGCTTCATGAGCGGCGCGAGGCGCGCAAATTCCTTGTACCAGCGCGTCGACGTGGCATCGGCGGGTCCCGAGATGATCAACGGGGTACGAGCCTCGTCGATGAGGATCGAATCGACCTCATCGACGATCGCGTAGTTGTGGCCGCGCTGGACGCGCTGGGAAATGCGCATCGCCATGTTGTCGCGCAGGTAGTCGAAGCCGAACTCGTTGTTCGTTCCGTACGTGATATCGCAGTTGTAAGCCTCGCGGCGTTGATCAGGAGACTGCTGAGAGACGATCGCATCGACGGACAGTCCGAGCCACCTGTGCACGCGGCCCATCCACTCCGAGTCACGCTTGGCGAGGTAGTCGTTGACGGTGACGACGTGGACGCCCTTGCCGCCGAGAGCGGTGAGGTACGCGGGGAGCACACAGGTGAGGGTCTTGCCCTCACCGGTCTTCATCTCCGCCACATTGCCCGCGAACAGCGCGATGCCGCCGACGACCTGCACCTTGAAGTGCTTCTGCCCGAGCACGCGGTACGAGGCCTCGCGGGCCACCGCAAACGCCTCGATGAGGAGATCGTCGAGGGACTCGCCCTCTTCCACACGCTTTTTGAACTCGTCGGTCTTGCCCTGGAGCTCGGCGTCGCTCAGCGCTTCCATCTCATCGGACTTCGCGATGACGGCCTCGGCAAGACCCTTATAGGCCTTGAGTTTCCGGCCTTCGCCAACGCGCATGATCTTTTGTAGAACGGCCACAGCTAAATACGTCCCCTGAGGTTTGGTCAATATGTCTCATGTGCCCGCGAGGGCATCCGCCGGTCGGCGACCTGCCTGCCACCTCGAAAAAGAGCGGCATCGTGTCCGCGCGGGAGCACGCCTTCGCCCATCGTAGTCGCCTTATGGGCTGAGCTCCATACCGACGGCGCACACGACAACGGCGCCCGCACCCCTCATACAGGGACGATGCGGACGCCGAAGTTCCCTCGTGTCGTCAGCCGAGGAGCGCGGAATCGTCGCGCTCGTCTGATCCGGGGCTCGTCGTGCCCTCCTCATTCAACGAAATCAACCCGTAGTCGAAGGCCTTGCGCCGGTAAACGACACTCGGAAGACCCGTCTCCACGTCGCGGAACAGGTAGAAATCGTGGCCGACCAGCTCCATCTGGGACAGAGCGTCGTCAACCGACATCGGTTCGCCGCTGTAGGACTTGTTGCGGACCACCTGGCCCGGCCCCTCGTCGTCGTGCTCGTCGGCGGCGTCGCTCGCGGTGTTTTCCTCGATCGCCTCGATCGACGCGGACATTTCCGAAAGCTCGGCGGTCGCCTCTGCCACGGACGTCGGGCGGCGGTGCCCCGAGTGGCTGATCTTCTTCCGCGTCCGCGCCTTACGAATCTGGCGCATCAGTTTGGCCACCGCCGAGTCGAGTGCGTTGTAGAAGGTGTCTTCCGCGGCTTCTGCGCGGGCGACCCCCGACCGCGAACGCACCGTGATCTCCAGTCGCTGCGCGGTATCACCGTGCCGCGGATTCTTTTCGTGCAAGAGAACGACGTCGAATCGAGTGATGGTGTTGGGATTCATCTTCTCGACCGGCGAGAGCTTGTTGTGAATGCGGTCGACGAAATGGTCGGGAACCTCGACATTTCGGCCGCGAATGCGCACCGTGGCCTCGAGTTCCTCGGCACCTTCGACCTCGGGACCATCGAAGGTCCGGGGATCAAGCTCGACTACGGGGGTCTTCGACATAGGAAGCTCCTCCTACTCCGGCCTCGCGGAATGCGGTCGCAGGTCCACGAGGCAACGTGAACTGTCTTGACCAGGAAGGAAACCCCGACCCCGCGGCTAGAGTTAACCGGAAGAGGAAGAACTGTATTCCTTCCCGTAACTCACTTTAACCCTTCTCGACGCGCGGGTGTCGCGGTCGATCGAATTTGCTCGTGCCATGTTTCGCGGGCACCCGATCAGGCCACGATCACGCTGCGCGCAAGGCCACCGCGGAATCGGTTCTCAGCCCGATCCGCGCAAGCGCGCGTACGCATTCGGCCATCGTCGCGCCGGTGGTCACGACGTCGTCGACAACAATCACGTGCCGCGTTCCGTCCCGCATCTGCGCCCACACTTTCGCGGGGTCGTCGCCACCGAGGATCCGCAGCGGCGCGGCGACGATACTTCCGGCGAGATTCTCCGCACGCGCACCGGCCGACAAGCCCGCGGCGTCGCGCACCCTCCCCCGCACCTGCAACGCCTGTGTCATGACGACGGAGCCGGGCGGAAGCGAGGCCGAGAGCACCCGCGTCGTTCGCTCCGTCCAGCGTGCGATGTGGTCGAAGCCGCGACGGCGGATGGCGGACGCGCTCGCGGGCGCGGGCACGAGGGCCAGCGGAGTGTCATGTGGCTCCGGGATCTCGCCGAGGTCGATGAGCTCCCAGAGCAGCTGCGCAGCGCTGTCACCGAGCCCTCGGGATAGCTCGGTGCGTCCCTGTTCCTTGTAGGCGTTGATCACCGCCTGCGAGGCTCCGCCGTACCGACCGCAGGCGAACACCGGAACCGGCACGTCTGCGCGCAGGCGAACGCGTAGGGGCGAGCCGCGCAACTCGGTCCGGCATGCCGCGCACAGCGCCTCGCCGCGAACGCCGCAGCCCGCGCACGTCCTGGGCGCGACGAGGTCCGCGATGGCGCCGAGCATGTCGTTAGCCGCGGACCACCGGGAACGCACGGATACCGGACAGGCCGGGCACCTCGCGCCAGTAGCGTTCGGATTCCTCGACCTGGGTATCTAGCTGCAGAAGCGAGCGTTGGTCGAGCGCGTAAATGCTCTTCCCGGTCGCAGCAACCGCGTCGATGCGGGCGGAGATATTGCGGCCGGACTGAGACTCGGTCATCGCGCCGTCGACGGTGATCCGGGCGACCGGGGCCTCTACGGCGGAGCGCCCCACGAGCACAGATTCCCTGTCGAGCCAGCCCACCGACGTCACCGTGTTCTCCAGCGCCTGCCCGATGCGCAGCGGCGGCCCCAGCTCGGGCGTGCCGCGGTCGCGATAGGAGATGACCGACAGATACGCCTGCCCGTCGGCGACGAAGAACAGCCGTACGCCGGTCGGGTCGAGCGCCATGTCGGTGACATTGCCGTCGATATCGTCGAGCGAGTCCTGCCCGACCTCCCCCGCCGACGAGGGGTCCGTGGCGTTGGACAGGCGCGAGATGCGGCCGCCGGCGCCGAGGAACCACAGCGAGTCGTCGACGTTGCTCCACGTGGGTGAAGTGATGCCGGGGCCGCGAAGAATATCGGCGGGTTCGCCGTCCACGGGGCCGACCTTGAGCACAGCGCCTTCGGCATTGGGGCCGTCGCCGGCGACGAGCGCAAGATCCTCGCCGTTCGGGCTGAGACGGGCGTAGCGGGTGTCGGGGATTTCCGACCACTCACCGCCGAAGCGCTGCGCGGACTGCCCCGTGAGGCGGACGAGTCCGTCGCCGCTGGTGAGCACGTACTCGAGCTGAGGCGAATCCGGATCGGGATCGAAATCGGAGACGTCCTCGGCACGCCAGCCGCCCGCGCGCCGCTCGTCGATGGGCGCGCCATCTCGTTCGAGCCGGTAAGGGCCCGGAATGTCGGCGTCATTAAGCGTCCATACCACCTGCGCCGCGAACTCCTGGATTTCCTCGCTCGACATTGTCGGCAGGCCCTGGAAGTCGACGGTCGTGCCCTCCCCCTCGGCACCCGTTTCCGAGGGCCGCACCGACACCGACGGGCCGAGCCGATTGGTGACGGAATCGGTGAGCGACGGGCGTGGGTCGCCGGCGATCATGTTGAGCAGCGACGGCGCGACCTCGCGACTCGATGCGCTGAGCCAGCGCGGGTCCGGCACGAGCGCGTCGCGATCGGGGTCGAGGAAATAGAGATTGTGCATGGAGTAGTTCGTGTAGAACTCTGTGCGCTCCATGATCACGCCCGGAGGCAGTCCCTCGATGCGCCACTGGTTGTCGACTCGCACGAGCTCGATTTCCGCAGTCACCTCACCCTCGCCGGCGGTGAACACGCCTCCCTCCTCGAGCACTCCGACGCGCTGTGCGCGGAGGGTGTAACTTGCGCGGTCCTCGGTGCGCCGGCCGGCGGCGCTGAGATTGGCGCGCAGCACAACCGTCGCCGATTCGGCGTCGTTCCATTGCTCGTTCGCCTCGGGTGTGAGGAACTGCCGCGCGGCGGCGTGGCGCTGATCAGGGAGGGCCGAAGCCTTGATGAAGTCGCGCACGAGCATGTCCGGTTCCTGGTTCGGCACCGGGGTGGGGACGTCCTCGTTGCTTTCGCGCGGGGCGAACGTGTCGATGACTCGCGGCGTTGACGACGAGGGCAGCGTCACGCAGCCGGTGAGACCGGTGATCGCCGCGACCGCTACTGCCGCGAACGGGAGGACTCGTCGCCTCAGGCGGATGGAACGCTTCGCCGTCATGACTCGTCCTGTCCTTTCTCGGTTCGAGCGGTGCCCTCGTCAGATGATCCGGAGTCGCCGGGCGAGGACTCGCCAAGGACCTCGGGGATCTCGGGCGTCTCGTCTCCCGTGGCTGTGGCTGTGTCTTCGTCCGTTTCCATCCCTGTGGCGTCTCCCTCGGACGGCGCCGCGCCGACGGTCTTGTCGTCCGTCAGTTCGCGCCGCTCCGAGGTCTGCACGAAATCTTGCACGTCGAACGGCGGGAGCGGAAGGGGGCTCTCCCCCAATTCAGCACCCTCGAAACGCGGAAGAGTGAGCCGGAAGAAGGAGCCGTTGCCGGGGTCGCCCCAGCAGTCGAGGGTGCCGCCGTGCAGCTTCGCGTCCTCGAGGGAGATCGCGAGGCCGAGGCCGGTGCCGCCGGAGCGGCGGACGCGGGACGGGTCGGCGCGCCAGAAGCGGTTGAACACGAGCTGCGCCTCACCGGGTTTGAGGCCGACACCGTAGTCGCGCACGCCGAACGCGAGAGTGTCCTCGTTGGCGCCGAGGTACAGCGCGACGGGTTTCTGTTCGGAGTGGTCGATGGCGTTGGCGAGCAGGTTGCGCAGCACCCGCTCCACGCGGCGCGGATCGACGTCGGCGACGACCGGATCGTCGGGCATGTGCGTCTCGATCGACGTGCCCGCCTGGTCGGCGAGGTGATAAACCGTGTCGAGCGCGTCGAAGGCCGGGGACCGCGCGTCGACGTGCGAGGTGTCGAGTTCGGCGACGCCGGCGTCGTGACGGGAGACTTCCAGCAGGTCGGTGAGCAGCGCCTCGAAGCGGTCGAGCTCGGATTCGAGGAGCTCGACGGCGCGCTTGGTCGGGGGCGAGAACTCCTCGGCGTCGTCGGAGATGATGTCGGCGGCCATGCGCACCGTGGTGAGCGGGGTCCGCAGCTCGTGAGAGACATCGGAGGTAAACCGCTTCTGCAGGTTGCCGTACTCCTCGAGGCTATGGATCTGCTGAGAGAGCGATTCGGCCATCGAGTTGAAGGCGTTACCCATGCGGGCCATGTCGTCCTCGCCGCGCACTACCATGCGTTCCTTGAAGTGCCCCTCGGAAAAGCGTGAGGCGATCGACGCCGCCTGCCGCACGGGGAGCACGACCTGCCTCGTCACGATCCACGCGATTGCCGCGGAGAGCAGGATCAGCGCGAGGCCGGCGGTGATGATCGTGTTCTGCATGATGCCAAGGGTCTGCTCCTCGGCGCTGAGCGGGAACACGAGGTAGAGCTGCAGGTTGGGAATCCGCGAGTCGGTGGGCGTTCCGATGATCAGCGCCTTGGTGACCTGGCCGCGAAACGAGACCGTCGCGAACTGGGAGGCGATGCGCCCCTGCTCGACCTGATTCTGCAGCTCCTCCGGGATCTGCGCACCGACCGGGCTGACGACCTGCTCACGCCCGGCGTTACCCGGAGCGACGAGGATCGGGTCGAACGTACCGGCTGACAGGGACTCGTCCCCTCCGGCGAGTCCGCGGTCGCCGAGCGAGTTTCGCGCGGCGTCAAGGCGAGACTGGTCGGGCGAGGCGTCGTCGGTCGCCGCGATCTGCATCTCGACCGTCCCGCGCATCCGGGAGGTCTGGTCGACGGCGGCGGACAGCTTGGATTGCAGCAGCGATTCCGTCATCTGCTGCATCAACATGAACGCGACGACAATGATGACGGTGAATGACAACGCCAACGTCGAGGACACGACGCGGAGCTGCATGGAGCGCCGCCACGCTCGCCGCACCCTGGAGATCACGTGGCGAAGCCACGCCCCCAATGCGGCTACCTTCACTGGACGGGGCCCGCCTTATATCCGACACCGCGCACGGTCTGGATGATCTCGGGGTTTTCCGGGTCCCGCTCGATCTTCGCGCGCAGGCGCTGGACGTGGACGTTGACGAGACGGGTATCGGCGGGATGGCGGTATCCCCACACCTTTTCCAGCAGCACTTCACGGGTGAAGACCTGTCGCGGCTTGCGGGCCAGCTCGACGAGCAACTCGAACTCGAGCGGCGTGAGCGGAATCGCCTCGCCGTCGCGAATCACGGTGTGCGCGGGGACGTCGATCGACACGTCTGCGATGTGCAGCACCTCGGCCGGCTCGTCGTCGCCGCGGCGCAGGCGCGCACGGATGCGGGCGACGAGCTCCTTCGGCTTGAACGGCTTGAGGATGTAGTCGTCGGCACCCGATTCGAGCCCGAGCACCACATCGACCGTGTCGGTCTTCGCGGTGAGCATCACGATCGGCACCCGCGATTCGAGGCGGATGTCCTTACAGATATCGATGCCGCTCTTGCCCGGAAGCATGAGGTCGAGCAGTACAAGGTCGGGGCGGACCTCCTGAAAGGTCTCCACCGCGTAGGTGCCGTCACCCACAACGGTCGGCTCAAAGCCTTCGCCCTTGAGCACAATGGTGAGCATTTCCGCCAGCGCGGCGTCGTCGTCGACAACCAGAATCTTCGGGCTCATGACCTCTACTTTGACAGCTTCGGAATCGTTATTCGGTCTAATAGCATCTTATGCGAGCGCGGCGATGCGGTCGGCAAGCATGGCCGCCGCATCCTCCGGCGGCACGCCGAGTTCCGCGCGCCACCACGGAGCGGTCCATTCCGTTTGGGCAAGTCTCTCATACGCCGCGGCGGTATCGGCCTGCAGCCGTGCATCGGTTTCGTAGGCGTCGAGCTCACGGCTGGCGTCGTCCGCGGCGCGCGCATCGGCCCGCCGCCGAGCCTCGGTGACCGGGGTCGGAAGCAGGATATAGCCGTCCGCCCGCGGGACGCCCATCTCCTCGTGCTCCATCGCTTCAATCCATCCGATGACGTCGGAGAAGCTTCGCTCCCCCAGTCTTGCTGCGGAATAGGCGGCATTGGACGCGACATAGCGGTCGCAGAGCAGCACGTCGACCTCGCCTTTCGCGGCGAGGAGGTCGGGCGTCGCGGCCTGGCGATCGAGCGCGAACAGCAGCGCCATCGCCTCCGGCGAACCGGAAACCGGACCGAGGCGGCCGCGCAGGGCGCCGGCCGCCAGGTCCGCATGGTGGGTGCCGTAGCGGGGGAATGCTCGCCGCGCCGAGCTCAATCCGCGCGCATCCAGCGCGGACTCGAGCGCGGAGACCAGCGTATTCTTGCCGGCTCCGTCGATGCCTTCGATCGCGACGAGAATCCCCACGTCCGACGTCATCCCCTGGCTAGTAGCGGTAGTGCTCGGGCTTGAACGGGCCCTCGACGTCGACGCCGATGTACTCCGCCTGGTCCTTGGCGAGCTTCGTGAGCGTGCCGCCGAGAGCCTCCACGTGCAGACGGGCGACCTTCTCGTCGAGGATCTTCGGCAGGCGGTACACACCGATCGGGTACTGATCGGACTTGGTGAACAGCTCGATCTGCGCGATGACCTGGTCTGCGAAGCTGTTCGACATGACGAACGAGGGGTGGCCGGTGGCGTTGCCCAGGTTGAGCAGGCGCCCCTCGGACAGCACGATGATCGAGCGGCCCGTCGAGGCGAACTCGAACTCGTCGACCTGCGGCTTGATGTTGATCCGGGTGACGTCGTCCGACGCCTCGAGTCCGGCCATGTCGATCTCGTTGTCGAAGTGGCCGATATTGCCCAGGATGGCCTTGTTCTTCATCGCCTTCATGTTCTCGAAGGTGATGATGTCCTTGTTGCCGGTGGCCGTGATGATGATGTCGGCATCGGCGATCGCCTGGTCGACGGTGACGACGTCGAAGCCGTCCATCATCGCCTGCAGCGCGTTGATCGGGTCGACCTCGGTGACCTGCACGCGCGCGCCCTGGCCCGCGAGCGCCTCGGCGCAGCCCTTACCGACGTCGCCGTAGCCACACACGAGGGCCTTCTTGCCGCCGATGAGCGCGTCGGTGCCGCGGTTGATGCCGTCCAGCAGCGAATGGCGGGTGCCGTACTTATTGTCGAACTTGCTCTTGGTGACCGCGTCGTTGACGTTCATCGCAGGGAAGGGCAGCACGCCCTCTTCCTCGAAGTGGTAAAGGCGGTGCACGCCCGTGGTGGTCTCCTCGGTGACGCCCTGAACCGCATCCGCGATCTTCGTGTACTTGTCGGAGGACTGGGCGACGGAGGCGCGCAGCAGCTCGTGAAAGACCTTCTCCTCCGCGGACCACGCCGGATCGGTGTCCGGGACGCCGCCGGCGGCTTCGAACTCCTTGCCCTTGATGACGAGCATCGTGGCATCGCCACCGTCGTCGAGGATCATGTTCGGCTCCGCACCGGGCCAGGTCATGATCTGTTCGGAGCACCACCAGTACTCCTCGAGCGTCTCGCCCTTCCACGCAAATACGGGCACGCCGGCCGGTGCCTCGGGCGTGCCGTTCTTCCCGACGACGACCGCGGCGGCGGCCTCGTCCTGCGTGGAGAAGATATTGCAGGAGGCCCAGCGCACCTCGGCGCCGAGCGCGACGAGTGTTTCTATGAGGACCGCCGTCTGCACGGTCATGTGAATCGATCCCGCGATCCGCGCGCCTGCGAGCGGCTGGGATTCCGCGTACTCCTCGCGCAGCGACATAAGGCCCGGCATCTCGTGCTCGGCCAGGCGGATCTGCTGCCGTCCGGCGTCAGCAAGAGAAAGGTCCTTGACCTTGAACTCGAGATCCCCCACGCGCTCTACCTGCAATTCGCTCATATCCTTCGGTCGTGCCTTTCTGCTTTGACAACTATTGATCCACGCGTCGGGATATCGGCGCGTGCCTAGGCGTTCATGTGCGCGGCAGCTGAGCCACGCGAATCCGGAAGATCTCCGATCCGGCTTTCATATCGAGGCTACCGGCAGAGGCTTCGGCGGCGATCCACGCGCCCGCACCGGCGGCCAGTTCTCCGGCGCGTCCTCGGGTGCACACGATGATCTGCGGCCCGGAGTCGTCCAGCTCGACGCGGCAGTCGGACGAGGCCCGGATCCGGGAGACGTGGAACTCCTCCGCGGCGGTCGGGTATCTCTCGACCTCGAGGGCATCCGCGGGCTCGGCGTTCGGCGGGAATTCCGGGGAAGTCGTCACGACCGGCCGGGCGAGCGGCGAGAAATCGAGCACCCGAAGGAGCTCGGGGACATCGATGTGCTTGCTCGTGAGGCCACCGCGCAGAACATTGTCCGAGTTCGCCATCACCTCGATGCCCATACCGGACAGGTAGGCGTGCAGGCTGCCCTCCCCGAGGTACAGCCCCTCGCCCGGGGTAAGCTCGACGAGGTTGAGAAGCAGCGCCCCGAGCACCCCGGAATCGCCCGGGTACTGCTCGGAGAGTTCGAGGATGCCCTTACACACGCTGAGCATCTCCGCGGGCACCGACCCGTCCGCGAGCATGTGCACGAGCCGCGAGACCACGTCGTCGACAAGTTCCGCCGCCGAACTGCGGGGCAAGGTGATGAAGCTGGTGAAGATGGCGCGCAGCCCCTCGTCGTCCCGCTGGGCATCGAGCATGTCCCTGTAGGGACGCAGCCGCTCGCAACCGATGATGTCGAGAATCCTGATCGTGTCATCGGGGGGCCGGAATCCGGCCAGCGCGCGAAACGGGCTGAGCGCGACGATCAGCTCGGGCTTGTGGTTGCGGTCCCGGTAGTTCCTGTTCGTCGCGTCGACCGCGATGCCTTGCGAACTCTCGCGGTCGTAGCCCTCGGCGGCGATGGCGCGCGAGGGGTGCGCCTGGAGGCTGAGTGCGCGATCCGCGGCAAGCAGCTTGACCATGAACGGGAGGGTGTCCTCGTAGGCCTCCGCGGTGTCGTCGCCGAGCGCGCGGATCGGGTCCGCCGAGATGATCTCGTTGAGGCCGACCCCATCGATCGTGGCCGGGCCGGTCGGGTGGGCACCAAACCAGCGCTCGGCGATCGGGTATTGGGCGGGCGTCGGCTCCCCGGACAGCCGTGGAAGTGCGACGCGGGACCCCCACGCGTATGTCCTCTCGGCCGGCGACAAGATGTCCATTCCGCTTCGTCGCGCCCCTTCTCTTTCACCCGAAGCGGCACCTAGCCCACTCCGGTATCGGTCTCGTTCCATGTCGGTCGCGTGTGTGCGCATATGTCCTCGAACACCCGCTAGGCCGCGACGAGCGCGTAGGCGGCTGCGAGTTCGCAACACGCGCTCAAGGCCATCGCCTCGACGACGAGTTCGTCGAAGCTCAGCTCCTGCGCTGGAGCCGATGGGTCTCGGTCGACGGACTCTTGCCCGGCCTCCCGCATATCGATCCAGGACACGACGCCGAGGCCGGCGGCGAGGTGTGCCACCCTTTCGGCGCTTACGGCGAGCGCCAGACCGAAGTACGTGGGGCGAAGTCCGCTGTGCTTCGGTCCGTCGATGAACTCGTCGTGGAAGATGTCGTCGGCGGCTCCCGCTGGGCCGGAATCCTTGGCTGCGAGAACCGGGCTCACCCGAAGCGCGTCCGCGAGCGGCGAGGTCGTCGTGGGCCGTCCCGATTCGGTGAACGCCTGGGCCACGCGACCGGCAACGGCTCCCGCAACCTCGTCCTCGAAGACGATCTGCGGCGCACTCGATTCCGCAACCTCGCGGGCGAGCAGCTTCGCAGGGTTGACGGGAACGGCGAGTTCCGGCCCATTTGCCGAGAGCCGCTCGTCGACGACGTCCGCGGCCGCCTCGATATCGATCCCGGACACCCCGAGAGCCGAGAACAGGGCGAAGCCCACGGCGAGGTGCCGCAATATCGCGCGCTCCGGCGCGACGAAGGCAAGGGGCTCGATCCACGAGACGCCGGATTCGCCGACGTGTGCGGCCGGGCCCTCCTTGGGCAGATCACACAGCACGTCCGCGCCGCGCTTGCGGGCCACCTCGATCGCCTCGGCCTGCACGGGATCGCCGGCGTCGGCGCCGGAGACCACAACGACGTCCAGAGCGCCGACCCAGGCGGGAATTCGGTGTTCGATCACGACGGGGAATCCGGGGAACTGCTGGTGCGAGGCGAGAACCGACGTCACGATTCGGGCCGCCGCTGCCGCCTGGCTCGACCGGCCGACGACCCACACGACCGCGCGCGGGCGCGCGCCCCGTAGCCCGTCGAGGGCACCCGAACGTACCGCAGTGGCCACCGCGCGGATCTGTCCGCCTCCGGTCGCCGCTCCGAGCACCGCACCCGAGGTGTCGGCAGCGCGAATGGCGTCCGCGTCGTCGAGGAGGTCCTCCCCGTGCGAGGGAATCGTGGGCAACACCGAATCAGGCACGAATAATCGCCAACACTTCCGCCGTGAGTTCGTCGACGCCCGCCCGCGTCGGCGCCTCGGCATTAAGGCGCAGAAGCGGTTCGGTGTTCGAGGCGCGGATGTTGAACCAGGTTCCCTCTCCGAGGTCGATCGTGATGCCGTCTAGCCGGTCGATCGCGCGGGCACGCGAGGAAAACATGTCCGCTACGGCCTCCATCCGCTCGCTTTGCGCTTCGGCAGAGGGCAGCTCGGAGTTGATCTCCCCCGAGGCCTCGTAGCGTGAGTACTCGGCCATGAGCTCCGACAAAGGGCGATCCTGTCCGCCGAGCGCGGCGAGTACGTGCATCGCCGCGAGCATGCCCGAGTCGGCGCCCCAGAACTCGCGGAAGTAGTAGTGCGCCGAGTGCTCGCCTCCGAAGACGGCCCCCGTGCTCGCCATCTGTCCCTTGATAAAGCTGTGCCCGACGCGCGTACGCACTGCGATACCGCCGGCCTCATGAACGATCTCGGGGACCGTATGGGAGGTGATGAGGTTGTAAATGATCGTCGCACCCGGCTCCTGCGCCAGGGCGCGCCTCGCGACAAGGGCGCTGATCGCGGACGGTGAGACCGGGTCCCCGTTCTCGTCCACGACGAAACACCGGTCGGCGTCGCCGTCGAACGCGAGGCCGATGTCCGCACCGCGCTCGCGGACGAGCTGCTGCAGGTCCACGAGGTTCTTCGGTTCCAGCGGGTTCGCCTCGTGGTTCGGGAAATTACCGTCGAGCTCGAAGTACAGGGGCGTGATCTCGAGGTTCGGCAGGTTCAATACAGCGGGGACGGTGTGGCCGCCCATTCCGTTACCCGCATCGACGGCGACCTTGAGCGGCCGGACCCCACTCAGGTCCACCAGGGACCGGAGGAACTGCCCGTAGTCCTCCAATACATCGCGCTCCGAAAGGGAACCGGCGGGGCCGTCGAAAGCGGGGACCCCGGCGACGAGTTCTTGGGAGATGACGTCGAGCCCCGAATCCTGTCCGACGGGCTTGGCGCCGGCGCGGCACAGCTTGATGCCGTTGTACTTGGCGGGATTGTGGCTGGCGGTGAACATCGCGCCCGGACAATCGAACGTGCCCGAGGCGAAGTAGAGCTGATCGGTCGATGCCAGGCCGATGGATATGACATCCAGGCCCTGCGACTGCACTCCCTCACCGAAGGCCGAGGCCAGCTCGGGGGACGATTCGCGCATATCGTGGCCCACGACGACCTGGGCCGCGCCCTCGGAGCCCATGAGCTTGCCGAACGATGCGCCGACATCGCGAACGAATGCGGCATCGATCTGCTCGCCCACCACCCCGCGAACGTCGTACGCCTTGATCACGGCGGCGATTTGCTCAGGCGTACGCGCCGCGCTCGAACCGTTCGACATCAACACACTCCACTCGTTCGGCGACTATTCCGATGCTCGTGCGGACGCCCGGGACGGCTCCCGAGAAGTCCTCACGAAATAAGACTGACCATGGTTTCGTCCTCAAGGCTACCGCCCCAGAACATACTGCAGGTATGCATCTTATCTTCGTTTACTCGTCGGGGTGCACTACCCGTAGATGAGCTCGCCTACCTGGGGTTTTCTGATCGTCCCCCGGACGCTGCCTGCTCTTGAGTCGGCGAAGCCATTCCGGATCCGCCGACGTTCCCGATGCGCCCTGCGTCGTATCGACGACCGCGTCGAGGAGCGCAGTGAGATCGGGGTCGGAATCTATCTCGAGATCGGGGTGGCGCACCATGTTCCACCCGCGGGGCGGGGAAATGCGCAGCGCATGAGTCGCGCACAGGTCCCAGGAATGGGGTTCTTTCTCTTGTGCGAGCGGCCCGACCACGGACGTCGATTCGGCATAGTTATACGTCAAGGTCGCCACCGCCCGATTGGGGCAGGCGGCTCGTACGCATCGCCGAACTGTACTCACGACTTCCCAGCGTAGACCCGGCCGGCGCCGACTGCAGGAGCGACTCGCCGGGCGCGCAGGTCGCACACGGCGCGGCCACGGCCACTAAAGTTCGGACCATGAGTCAGTCGGCGCGCGGAGGCGTGGGCGGCGGAAAGCCCGCGCAGGCCCAATGGAAAGAGATCCCCGGCATCCCGGGGCGCGACGAACCCCTGGTGGGTTCGACCATCGTGATCCGCCCCTTCCCCACGGACTCGCGCCGTCCCACACCTCGCAGAGTGACGTCGCGCAGCGCCGCCCGCCGTGGCGCCGGAGTTCGTGGCCCCATTCTCCCGCCCGAGGTGCCGCGGTGGCGCTCGCGTTCGGGCGATTTCGACGCCGCCGTGCTCGAGGCGTTCGCCCAGATCGACCAGCTGTGGCACGCGGAGCTGACCAAACTCGATCTCGCCGTCGACACCGTCCCCCGCATGCGGTTGCGGGCGGGGCAGTCGTGGCCACCGGAGGTCATCGCCGACGCGCAGGTGCCCCTCGGCCGTCTCATCCCGGCGGGGGTCGACCGCACAGGCCAACCAACGAGGGCGCGGGTCGTCGTGTTCCGCCAACCGCTGCTCCGGCGCACCGATTCGCAGGAGGAGATCGTCGAGGTCGTCTACGGGCTACTTGTGGAGCTGGTCGCGCTGTACCTGGAGATCTCGCCGGACGCCGTCATCCACGGCCCCGATTAGCGACTTCGCGGCGACGGCAGAAATGACGAAAACCCGGCCCACGGAGGCCGGGCAGACGACGCGGGCGGAAAGCTACTGGCCCGAAGCCTTCTTGAGGCGACGGCGTTCGCGTTCGGACAGGCCACCCCAGATACCGAAGCGCTCATCGTTCGCGAGAGCGTATTCCAGACATTCGGGCTTGACCTCGCACCCGGTGCAGATGCGCTTGGCTTCGCGAGTCGAACCGCCCTTTTCGGGGAAGAACGCCTCCGGGTCGGTCTGTGCACACAGGGCGCGGTCCTGCCAGCTTTCCTCTGCTTCCGCGAACAAAGCACTGACTTCGAGATCCAGGAATGTTGCGTCCTTCGGCGCGTGTGTAGGCCGTTCTAGGTCCACGCTCATCCCTTTCCATGCTTTTGCGGTCTCAGCTGTTTCTCGCCGGATGTTCCGTACCCCACCGTTGTCGTTTCGAGGGGGAATGACACACATGTGATTACACACTTGTCGGCTAGGCGCGTCAAGTGAATGCCCAATGACACAGGTTTTCCTAAGGCGCGCGCGGCGGTGCCGCAGCCATGGTTAGGCTGGTCTGCGTGAAGCTGTGTGTATTGGTCGGCGGAGTCGGCGGCGCGAAGTTCCTCATGGGCGCGCGCGAGCTGCTCGGTACCGACACCCCCGGAAGCCCCCATACCATCGATGCGGTCGTCAACATCGGCGACGACGCCTGGATGCACGGACTGCGCATCTGCCCCGATCTCGACACGTGCATGTACACCCTCGGCGGCGGAATCGACACCGAACGCGGCTGGGGCCACAAGGGCGAGACCTGGAACGCGAAGGAAGAGCTCGCCGCCTACGGCGTCCAACCGGACTGGTTCGGCCTCGGCGACCGCGATATCGCCACCCACCTTGTTCGCACGCAGATGCTCGACGCCGGTTATTCGCTCACCGATGTCACCGCGGCGCTGTGCACACGGTGGAAGCCCGGCGTCACGCTTCTGCCCGTTTCCGACGACCGGAGCGAGACGCACGTGGTGGTCTCCGATCCGGCGCACGCAGATGCGCCCAAGCGCGCCATCCACTTCCAGGAGTGGTGGGTGCGCCACCGTGCGGAGATCCCGACCGAATCCTTCACCCATATCGGCGCGGAACAGGCCACACCCTCCCAGCAGGTGCTCGACGCGATCGCCGGAGCCGACGCGATCGTCTTCGCCCCGTCGAATCCGATCGTGTCGATCGGCGCGATTCTCGCGATCCCCGGGGTGCGCGCCGCGCTGCGCCAGGCGAAGGCCCCGATCGTCGGAATCAGCCCGATCATCGGCGGCGCTCCCCTGCGCGGCATGGCCGACCGCTGCCTCGAGGTCTCCGGGATCGAGACCTCCGCGTCCGCCGTGGCGCGCTGGTACGGTTCGCGCTCGGGTGCGGGCCTGCTCGATGCGTGGCTCGTGGCCCCCGGCGATCACGCCGCCGTCGACGGTGTCGACGTTCGGGAAGCCCCACTGCTGATGACGACGCCGGAGCTGACCTCCACCATGGTCGCCACGGCTCTCGAGTCCGTGGGCTGCGCGCCGTGAGCGAGCACGCCGCCGCTGGTCCGATCGAGATCTGGGCGCCCGACGGCCTGCCCGATTTCCGGCCGGGCGACGACCTCGCGGGCGCTCTCGCGCGCGTACTTGGGGACTCGCCGCAGGGCCTCGCCGACGGTGACATCGTCGTACTCACCTCGAAGGTGCTCTCGAAGGTCGAGGGGCGGCTTGTTCCCGCCCCCACCGATCCGGAGGCCCGAGATGTGTTGCGCCGCCGATTGATCGATCAGGAGACGGTGCGCGTCGTCGCGCAAATTAAGCGGACGCTTATCACCGAGAACGCGCTCGGGATCGTGCAGGCGGCGTCGGGCGTGGACGGTTCGAACGTGGCCGCGGACGAGATCGCGCTTCTGCCCGAGGACCCCGACGGCTCCGCTCGAGCGCTCGCCGCCTCGCTCGCAGAGCTCACCGGGTGCCGGGTCGGCGTGCTCGTCACCGACACCATGGGGCGCGCGTGGCGCACCGGCCAGACCGACGCGGCGATCGGCGCCGCCGGGGTCACCGTGCTCGCCGGGTACGCGGGGATGGTCGACGCCGCCGGGAACGAGCTGTTCGTCACGGAGATCGCCGTGGGCGATGAGCTCGCCGCCGCCGCGGACCTGGCGAAGGGCAAGACCGGCGCGCGCCCGGTCGCCGTCGTCCGGGGTTGCGCGCACCTGGTGACGGGAGCGGCGACGTCATCCGGGGCCGGGGAACTGATCCGCGAAGCCGGGTACGACCTGTTCCGGCTCGGCACCAACGAAGCGCTCGCGGCCGGCCGCGTCGAGGCCGTGCCCGCGCGGCGTTCGGTGCGCGAGTTCGCAGCCGACCCGGTACCGCCCGAGCTGCTCGAGCAGTGCGTCGCCGACGCGCTCACCGCGCCGGCGCCGCACCATTCACACCCCGTCCGGTTCGTCAGGGTCGCCGGCCCGCGGCGCACCGCACTTCTCGACGCGATGGCCGCGGCGTGGGAGGAGGACTTGCGCGCCGACGGGTTCTCGGCGGATCAGCGCGCCGGTCGGATGGCGCGCGGGGACATCCTCAGGCGCTCCCCCGAACTGGTCCTGGCGTTTATCTGTGAGGACGCCGGTCCGCACGACTACCCCGATGCGCGGCGCGCCGCGTGCGAGGAGACGATGTTCACCGTGGCGGGCGGCGCCGCCGTGCAGTCCCTGCTCGTCGCGCTCGCGGCACGCGGGCTGGGATCCTGCTGGGTCGGTTCGACGATCTTCGCCGCTGAGGTCTGCCGCGCCGAACTCGACCTCCCGGAGAGCTGGCGGCCGCTGGGATCGGTCGCCGTCGGCTACCCCGCAGCGCCGGTGCCGGAAAGGCAGCCCTCCGCCGCGGGCGAGTACTACATGTCCGTGGAGTAGCGGATCCCGCCGTCGGGGATCTCCACGCCGGGCCACACGCGGGCGCCGCGCAAGAGCTCGCAGCGCGCGCCGATATCGGCTCCGTCGCCGATGACGCCGTCGCGGACGAGAGCCCGCGGTCCGATACGCGCGCCGAAGCCCACGATGGAACGCTCGACGACGGCACCTGCCTCGATCTTCGCGCCATCGAACACGACCGCGCCGTCGAGCCGGGCACCGGCGCCGATCTCGGCGCCGCGCCCCACGACGGTCCCGCCGATGAGCACCGCGCCGGCACCGATGCCTGCGCCCTCGTGGACGAGCGATTCGCCCTTCGCCTCGGGAAGCGCAGGCGACGGCGCGATCCCGCGCACGAGGTCGGCAGACCCGCGGACGAAGTCCTCCGGTGTCCCCATGTCGCGCCAGTAGGCGGAATCGACGTGCGCGAACACGCGGCGCTCGTCGGCGATGAGCTTGGGGAACACCTCACGCTCGACCGACACCGGCACGCCCGCCGGGATCTCGTCGATCACCTCGCGCTGGAAGACGTAGGTGCCCGCGTTGATCTGGTCGGTCGGCGGGTCCTGGGTCTTCTCGAGGAACTGCTCCACGCGGCCGTTCTCGTCGGTCATCACGCAGCCGAAGGCGCGCGGGTCTGCGACGCGAACCAGATGCATGGTGACGTCGGCGGAGTTCTTCTCGTGGGTGTCGAGCACGTGGCGCAGATCGGTACCACCCAGCACGTCCCCGTTGAACACCATGATCGTGTCCGCGGTGAGCGCGTCGGCGACGTTGCGTATGCCGCCGCCGGTGCCCAGTGGCTCGTCCTCGACGACGTAGGCGATCTCCAGGCCCAGCTCCGACCCGTCGCCGAAATGCTCTTCGAACACCTCCGCCTTGAAGGATGTCCCGAGCACCACGCGATCGATGCCGGCGGCTTTGATGCGCGCGAGCAGGTGGGTGAGAAATGGTAGTCCCGCGGTCGGCAGCATCGGCTTGGGCGCTGAGATCGTCAGCGGCCGCAGGCGCGTACCCTTACCTCCGACGAGAACGACGGCCTCGGTGGTGCTCATGTTCGTCCCTTCGAAATTCCCTGGTTCTATTTCGGCGCGCGCTGCGCCGCGCGCAGAGCGACTCGCTGCCGCAGGCGGAGCCCCAGCCAGAGTGTCCACCGAAGCGGCGCGAGCAGCGGGCCCCGGTGGCGGTCCGCCTGGAAACGGTAGGCGCTGGCGTGATGCGCCGGAAGCATTTTCTCCGGCACCGCGTTGGCGGCGTGACCCTGGTCGTGGTTGATCACGGCGCCAGGCACGTAAACATTATCCCAGCCGGCACGGTGCAGTCGGTCCCCGAGATCGGTGTCCTCGAAATACATGAAGTATCGCTCGTCGAACCCGCCGACCGCCTCGAAGGCCTCTCGCCGGATGAGCAGGCACGAGCCGGACAGCCAGCCGGCGAGGCGCTCGTGGTCCATCTCCTCGCCCTGGCGGTAATCCCGGGACCACGGATTTGCAGGCCACACCGTCCCGAAGAGCGCGTGTCCGATGCCTGTCCGGAGGCGCGGGACCGCCCGTGCCGACGGGTACGTGCTGCCGTCGCCTTCCACGATCCGCGGCCCGAAGGCCCCTCCCCGGGGGCAGCGGCGTCCGGCGTCGACAAGCGTGTCGATCGAGCCGGGCCCGAACTCGACATCCGGGTTGACGACGAGGATCCATTCGGCATCGATCCGGCCGGCGAAAGCGGGGCCGGACAGCCATTCGTACGCCCGGTTGATCGCGGTGCCGTAGCCGAGGTTTCCGCCTGTGGGGTAGAACTCGACGTGGTCGTGCGACTCGGCTGCCCGTTGCGGCGAATCGTCGGTCGAGCCGTTGTCGGCGCAGACGACGACCGTCTCGCGCGAGGTCGCTTTTCCGATCGAGTCGATCAGCGCCTCCAGGTGTTTGCCTGGAGAAAAAGTCACGGTAATCACTGCAAGGCGTGGCGTCACGCTTGCCACCATAAAGGGCGGATACCTTATCCTTGGTATTTCACGTTGATCGCCGGGCAATCACACGGCTAGGTCGGCCACGCTCAAGCAAGAAGGAACAGATTCGTCTATGGCACTGTCACGATCCGCCAAAACGATCGGCCGCGGGGCCGCCGCAGTCGCGGCGGTGGTATCCCTGACGGTCACCGGAGTCGGCTGGACGATGGTGCGCAGCCTCGAATCCTCGATCGCCGAGGACAGCTCGCTGAGCTTCCACGGAGACGGCGAGGACGGCGCGGTCGACATCCTTCTCGTGGGCTCCGATACCCGTACCGACGCGCAGGGCAACCCCTTGTCCGAGGAGGATCTGCAGCTGCTGCGTACGGGCGACGAGGCCACGGACAACACGGACACGATCCTGCTCGTGCGCATCCCCAACGACGGATCCTCGGCGACCGTGCTGTCGATCCCGCGCGATACCTACATCAACAACCCCGACCTCGGTCCGACGAAGATCAACGGCGTCTACGGGCAGTCGAAGAACCAAGTACTCGTCGACGGCGGCATCGGTGACGATCCCGAGGAGATGACCGTCAACGACGCCGGAGAGGAGATCATCGACGACTCGAAGGCGGACGACGATCTGCGCCGCGAGGCGATCTCGGCCGGGCGCCAGACGTTGGTCGATTCGGTCCAGGACCTCACCGGCGTGCAGGTCGACCACTACGCGGAGATCGGGCTGCTCGGTTTCGTCCTCCTCACCGACGCCGTCGGCGGCGTCGAGGTGTGCCTCAACGAGCCGGTCGACGAGCCGCTCTCGGGCGCGAATTTCCCCGCCGGGCCGCAGACCATCTCCGGATCGGACGCGCTGAGTTTCGTGCGCCAGCGCCACGACCTGCCCGCGGGCGACCTCGACCGCATCGTCCGCCAGCAGGTGTACATGTCTCAGCTCGCGAGCCGCATCCTGTCCACGGGCACGCTTACCGACCCGGGCAAGCTGCAAGCGCTCAACAGCGCGGTGTCCCGCTCGCTCGTCATCGACCAGAACTGGGATGTCATCGATTTCGCGGTGCAGCTCCAGAACATCTCGGGCGATGACGTGAGCTTCGAGACGATCCCGGTGACCGCCATCGACGCCACCGGCGCCTACGGCGAGTCCGTGGTGACCGTCGACAAGAACGAGGTCCATCGCTTCGTCGCCGGGTTCGGCGGGGTCGACGCCGCGGCCGCCGCGTCCGAGGAGGCGAAGGCCGCCGGGCTCGATGTCGACCCCGGCCAGGTCACGGTCGATGTCGTCAACGCGACGTGGATGGACGGTCTCGCCGACGACGTGCAGCAGGCACTCACCGGTGGGGGCTACGTGCCGGGCGAGCTGCTCAGCGAGCCCGAGTCGGCCACCACGAGCCAGGTCTTCGCAGCGTCGGCGACCTCGGACGAGGCGGAACAGGTCTCCGAGGCACTCGGCGGGCTGCCGATCCAATCGGACTTCAGTCTGCCCCCGGGTGCCGTGCGCGTCGTCATCGCCGAGGATTACACCGGACCGCGCGCCTCGATGGGCGCCGAGGGCGAGCAGGCCGGCGCCGAAGGCGAGGCCCCCGAGGGCGAGAACCCCGATTGGGTCCAGGCCTCCGGCAGCGAGCTCCCGCCGGAGATCGCCGAGCGGCCGAAGTTCGACGCGACCCAGAACGTCCCCTGCGTGAACTAGCGTGTTGCACCTACGCGGGCCGACGGCCGACGTCCGCTAGCGTCCGGCGTCGGTTACCATCGCGTCCATGACGTTTACCGACGATCTCCTCGCCCCGCGCATGGCCGCGGACCCGGCCGCGCCGCTCATCACCCACTACGACGCGGCGGAGGATTCGCGCATCGAATTATCGGTCGTGACGTCGCTGAACTGGGCCGCCAAGATCGCCGGATTCCTCCGCGACGGTATCGGCGCGCTCCCCGGTGACGAGGTCGCGATCGACCTGTCACCGCATTGGCTGGCCGCCGCCATCCCGCTGGGCATCTGGTGGGCCGGGTGCAGCGTGCGACTCGCCGGCTCCGCCGCAGAACAATCCACCCATGACGGCGGAGATGCCGATTCCGAACCGGTCGCCACGATTTGCACGATCGATAGGCTGGGTGCCCACGACGACGCCGACGAACTCTACGTCGCCGGGCTCGACGCGTTCGCGATGGCCCCGCTCGATCTGCCGCCGGGGGTCTCCTCGCTCGTGTCCGAGGCGCGGATCTTCCCCGATTCCTTCGCGCCGTCCCCCGGGGCCGGGGCGCAGCGGCCGCTGAGCTGGATCGACACCTCCGCCGTCATCCAGCGACCTGGTCGGGTGTTGAGCGTGGACCCGGGCACGGCCGAGATGGTCGAGACGGTGGTGGGAACCTTCGCCGCGGGCGGCTCGCTGGTTCTTGCAACGGGTGGTCCGACAGACGACGCCGCCCGGACGTCGTGGCTGGACGACATCCGGGCGGCGGAGAAAGTCGACGACTAAGCGCCGACGGTGACCGGCAGGGGCCTACTTGCCGATGACCTGGCGTGCCATGACCATGCGGCAGATCTGGTTGGTGCCCTCGTAGATCTGCGTGATCTTCGCATCGCGCATCATGCGCTCGACCGGGAAGTCACGGGTGTAGCCTGCGCCGCCGAAGAGCTGAACGGCGTCGGTCGTGACCTGCATGGCCACATCGGAGGCGAAGGTCTTCGACGCGGCAGCCATGAAGCCGAGCTTCTGATTTCCGGGGGCGAAGCCGCGCTCGGCGTTCGCGGCGGCGGTGTAGACCATAAGGCGCGCGGCCTCGATCTTCATCGCCATGTCGGCGAGCATGAACTGGGTGTTCTGGAAGTCCGAGATGGACTGGCCGAACTGCTTGCGGTCCTTGGTGTACTCGATCGCCGCGTCGAGCGCGCCCTGCGCGATACCCAGGGCCTGCGCACCGATGGTCGGACGCGTGTGGTCGAGGGTGCGAAGCGCCGTTTTGAAACCGGTGCCCTCTTCGCCGAGAATGCGGTCACCGGGGATACGGACATCCTCGAAGTAGAGCTCCGCCGTGGGAGAGCCCTTGATGCCGAGCTTCTTCTCGGTCTTGGACACGCCGAAGCCCTCGTCGTCCTTGTTGACGAGGAATGCGGAGATGCCGCTGGCACCCTTCTCGGGATCGGTGACCGCCATGACGGTGTACCAGGTAGATATGCCGCCGTTGGTGATCCATGCCTTGTTGCCGTTGAGGATCCAGTCGTCGCCGTCCTTACGGGCACGGGTGCGCATCGAGCCGGCGTCGGAGCCCGCCTCACGCTCGGACAGCGCGTAAGAGGCCATCTTGCCCTCGGCGATCTCGGGCAGAACCTGCTTCTTCAGGTCCTCGCCGCCATTGAGGATGAGGCCCATCGTTCCGAGCTTGTTCACCGCCGGGATGAGGGAGGAGGAACCGCAGACGCGGGCAACTTCCTCGATGACGATGCACGTGGCGACCGAGTCGGCGCCCTGTCCCCCGTATTCCTCGGGAACGTGGACGGCGTTGAAGCCGGAGGCGTTGAGCGCGTCGAGCGCCTCCTGCGGGAATCGCTCCTGTTCGTCGACGTCCGCGGCGTGCGGCGCGATTTCCTTTTCGGCCAGCGCGCGAATCGCCTCGCGGAGCGCTTCGTGCTCCTCGGCCGGCTGATAGAGATCGAAATCCGGGTTACCAGACACTCTGGTTCCTCCTAATCGAGTTAATGTTCGTTACCTCATGCTAACCGGTGCTCAGCCCAGTAGGCGAAGGCGCAGCGCCTCGTCTTTCTCGTGGACCTTCTGCTCGAGGTCACTCTGGAACGCGCGCATGCTGCGCTGCAATTCGGGGTCCGACGCCGCGAGGATTCGCACGGCGAGAAGTCCCGCGTTGTTCGCGCCGCCGATGGACACGGTCGCCACCGGCACGCCGGCAGGCATCTGCACGATCGACAGCAGCGAGTCCATTCCGTCGAGTTTGGCCAGCGGAACGGGAACGCCGATCACGGGCAGCGGCGTCGCCGCGGCGACCATTCCGGGCAGATGCGCGGCACCGCCGGCGCCTGCGATGATGACCTGCACTCCGCGATCCGCGGCGGTCTCTGCGTAGTCGAGCATCTTCCGGGGCGTGCGGTGCGCGGAGACGACCCCGACCTCGAAGGGCACGTCGAACTCGAGCAACGCCTGTGCCGCGTCTTCCATGACCGGCCAATCCGAATCGCTGCCCATGATGAGCCCCACCCGTGGCCTACGCGCGTTCGGGTCGCGTTCGACCAGCGACTGCTGGCTGAGTTCCTGATGGCTGTTGCTCACAACTGCTCCTTAGCTCGTGCGGGTGAATTCGCCGGCGGGCGCGCCCTCGTGCGGGTCCCAGCCATCGGCCCATGTCGCGGTGGCGAGCCAGTACGAGGCGAGATCGGCGACCGCGCGGGTTTCGCCGAGGGTCTCCGAGCTCACATCGCTTCCCACGACGTTGACGTGGCCGAGTTTGCGGCCCGGCCGCTCTTCCTTGCCGTAGAGGTGCACCTTGACGTGCGGGAAGCGGGCGCCCAGTTGGTGGACGCGCTCGTCCATGCTCATCGCCGGGGTCTGGTCGGCGCCGAGCACGTTGGCCATCACCGTGAGCGGGACGAGCGGGAGCGTTGAACCGAGCGGATAGTCGAGCACGGCGCGCAGGTGCTGCTCGAACTGCGAGGTGATCGCGCCGTCCTGCGTCCAGTGCCCCGAGTTGTGGGGGCGCATGGCGAGCTCGTTGACGAGGATCCCGGGAGTGCCGTCCTGGCCGACGTACTCGAAGAGCTCGACGGCGAGCACCCCGGTCACGCCGAGCTCCCCGGCGATGGTGAGCGCGAGCGCGTGTGCCTGCGTCCGCAGCTCGTCGGTGAGTTCCGGCGCGGGTGCGATGACCGTGTGGCAGATGCCGCCCTGCTGGATGGTCTCCACGACCGGCCACACAGCTCCCTGCCCGAACGGCGAGCGGGCGACGAGAGCGGAGAGCTCGCGGCGCCAGAACACCCGCTGCTCGACCATGAGCGGCACCCCCGCCGCGAGCTGTTCGCTGGTGATCGCGTGGGCGTCCTCCACGCTGGTGAGCATCCACACGCCCTTGCCGTCGTAGCCGCCGCGGCGCGCCTTCAGCACTGCGGTGCCACCGTTCTCGGTGAGGAAGCGGACGGCATCTTCGGGGGACTCCACGGGTGCGAACGCCGGGACCGGCGCTCCGAGCTCGGCGAGACGAGTGCGCATGACGAGCTTGTCCTGCGCGTGCAGCAGCGCCTGCGGCGGCGGTTGCACGTTGACGCCGGACGCCACGAGCTCGGCCAGGTGTTCCTGGGGCACGTGCTCGTGGTCGAAGGTGACGACGTCGCACCCGGCGGCGAACCGCTGCACGTCTTCGAGTGAGTCGAACGAACCGAGTATGACGTCCGGAGTCGACTGCGCCGAGGACTCGCTCTCGGAGGCGGCGAGTACGCGCAGCGACTGCCCCAGTGCGAGCGCGGCGGGCTGGGTCATCCGCGCGAGCTGGCCTCCGCCGATCATTCCCACGACCGGCATCCCCAGGGGATTACGGCGGGCGGCGGACGACTGTGCGGGGGCGTTGGCGGGATCGCTGGAGGAAGTCACGCCGCCCATTTTCGCACGTTCGACCGTCCGCGTGCCGCCACTACCCCGCACGGGCTAACGCATCGGCCTGCGCGCGGGAGCGACGAGCTGATAGAGCACCTCGTGTACTGCGGAAACGCTGGGCAGGTTGGGGAACTCGAAATAGTCGCCGGTCGCCGTTTCGACGATCAATGTGCCCGTCCCGAAGACCCTGTCCGACACCGTGTGCCTGTACTGGACCGCATTGACCCGTCCGAGCGGCATCTCGAAACGATTCTTGCTCACGATTCCCGACCGTCCGACGAGGCGTTGATCGGTGACGAGGAAGACCTGGCTTCGCCAACGCATCCACGGCACGACCGTGAACCGAAGAACGACGAGGAGATAGAGGACCGCGATGGCGACGATGATGGGGGTGAACGTATCCCCGCCGTCATACGTGGGCGCTTGTAGCTCGGCGAAGCCTCCGGCAAGTCCGGCGATTCCCGCCCCGATGACGGCGACGAGGGAAGGGCGCACGAGGCCGCGCCAATGCGGCCTCGTCTCGATGAGGACGTGTTCCGGCGGGCGGTCCGGTCTGAAGGGAAGACGCATCGCGCCCCTAATAACCGCTGCCGCGCCGCACGTGGTGCACGTCGCCCGCCGCGACGACGAACGGCTCTTCGCCCTCGCCGGTGTCGACGACGAGCTGGCCGGAACGGTCGATCCTGGTGGCATTGCCCGTCTTGGTCTCGCCGCCGGGAAGCTCTACCCGTACGTCTTGCCCCACAGTGGAGCAGGCGTCGATGTACTCGTAATACAGCTCGTCGGAGATGACCGATCCCGAACCTCGCTCGCATGCTCGCCACTGATCGTGGCGCACGGCGAGCGCGCGCAATAGCTCCTTCGCCACGACGAGCCGGTCCGCGGGGTCCAGGCCCTGCTTCGCACGCTCGAGATCGATCGAGGTCGCGTGTGGCACCGGCAGCTCCTCGGCACGCAGCGAGACGTTGAGCCCGACGCCGACGACGATCGCGGGCAGCGACATCGAATACACGCCTTCGGCGGGGACCGTCGTCATCTCCACGAGGATGCCGGCGATCTTTCGTGCCTCGGCGCCGTCTTCGACCATGACGTCGTTCGGCCACTTCAGCGACGCCTCGAGCCCCGCGCTGCCCGCGAGCGCATCGCGCACCGCGAGACCGGTGACAAGCGGCAGCCAGCCGAAGAGATCGGGGTGGATCGCCCCCGGGCGAATGAGCACCGACAGCGCGACCTGACTACCGGCCGGGGCCGTCCATTCACGCCCGGAGCGGCCGCGCCCGGCACTCTGGAACTCGGCGATGAGTGCCGATCGGTCCCCGTCTCCGGTCGTTGCGTATTCGAGTAGCGCGGCATTGGTGGACCCGATCTCCTCCACCACCCGGACTTCCGAGTAGTCGGCGAGCGGACCGTCGACGAGAGCCGAACGGAGCTCGGCTTCGCGCAGCGGGGGTCTGGAGATGTCGTTGAACACGCTCCCAGCCTAGTGCTCCTCGGCGACACTCGGAGTGCGATACCGTGCCCCGGAGTGTTCCATTGTGGATCCCTGCCCTTCCGGGCGCGGCGAACGCGGCCCCAACTGGGATTACAGAAAGATAACATTGCCTTGCCGAAGGATTATCGGGCCGAACGTAGAGGTTCGTCTCCACGCCGACGGCGTCAACCGATAGAGTCGACAACATGACGATTGCCTCACAACCGGATGAGGGTGGCAAGGACGCCCCCATTGACATCCACACGACAGCCGGAAAACTGGCGGACCTTCGGCGCCGACTCGACGAGGCCCATGCCCCGATGGGGCAGGCCGCGGTCGACAAGGTCCACGACAAGGGCCTGTTGACGGCCCGCGAGCGGATCGAGAATCTACTCGATCCCGGCTCTTTCGTGGAGATAGACGCGTTGGCCAAGCACCGTTCGCAGAACTTCGGTCTCGCCGAGCGGCGTCCGACCGGCGACGGGGTGGTCACCGGTTACGGCACTATCGACGGCCGCGAGGTGTGCGTGTTCTCGCAGGACGCATCCGTATTCGGTGGCGCACTCGGCGAGGTGTACGGCGAGAAGATCGTCAAGGTCATGGACCTCGCGCTCAAGACCGGCCGGCCGATGATCGGCATCAACCACGGCGCCGGTGCCCGCATCCAGGAGGGCGTGGTCTCCCTCGGCCTCTACGGAGAGATCTTCCACCGCAACGTCCAGTCCTCGGGAGTGATCCCGCAGGTGTCCATCATCATGGGCCCCTCCGCCGGTGGCCACGTCTACTCCCCTGCACTCACCGACTTCACCGTGATGGTCGACGGCACGTCGAACATGTTCGTCACGGGTCCGGACGTCATCAAGACCGTGACCGGGGAACAGGTCACGCAGGAAGAGCTCGGTGGTGCCGCAACGCACATGGCGAAGTCCGGAGTTTCCCACTACACGGCCGAAGACGAACAGGACGCCCTCGACTTCGTGCGTGACCTGCTCGGCTACCTTCCGTCGAACAATCGCGCAGAGGCTCCTCGCTACGATGCCTTCGTGCACGAGGGCACGATCGAGGACGGACTCACCGAGTCCGACCTCGAGCTCGACACCCTCGTCCCGGACTCGTCTAACGCGCCGTACGACATGCACACCGTCATCGACCACATCGTCGACGACGAGGAGTTTCTCGAGATCCAGTCCGGGTACGCCCAGAATGTCGTCGTCGGTTTCGGTCGCGTCGAAGGGCGCTCCATCGGCATCGTCGCCAACCAGCCGACCCAGTACGCGGGCTGCCTCGACATCAAGGCCGCAGAGAAGGCCGCGCGTTTCGTTCGCACCTGCGACGCATTCAACGTTCCCATCGTCACCCTCGTCGACGTGCCCGGCTTCCTGCCCGGCACCGACCAGGAGTTCAACGGCATCATCCGCCGTGGCGCGAAGCTGCTCTACGCCTACGGCGAGGCGACAGTCGGCAAGATCACCGTCATCACGCGCAAGGCCTACGGCGGCGCGTACGACGTGATGGGTTCCAAGCACATGGGTGCCGACGTCAACCTCGCATGGCCGACCGCCGAGATCGCCGTGATGGGCGCCTCCGGCGCCGTCGGGTTCGTGTACCGCAAGCAGCTCAAGGACGCAGAGGCCGCCGGAGAGGACGTCGCCGCCAAGCGCCTCGAGCTCCAGCAGGAGTACGAGGACACCCTGGTCAACCCCTACGTCGCGGCAGAGCGAGGCTACATCGACGCCGTCATCCCGCCGTCACACACTCGCCTCCAGATCGCCCAGGGCCTGCGCCTGCTCGACCGGAAGGTCGTGCCGGTTCCGGCGCGCAAGCACGGGAACATTCCGCTGTGAGCGCGGCGCAGAACTCCCCGCAGCAGCAGGGCCAGGGCGCGGCCTCGCCGTACTTCGAGATCGTGGGCGGCAATCCGACCGCAGAGCAGGTCGGAATCCTCAGCGCCGTGTTCGCGCTCGCCGAGGGCAATGCAGCCGTCGCCGCGCGCAACCCCTCGCCCGGCACCCGTAACGACTGGGGTCTGGCCGCCGAAAAGACCCGTGGCGTGTTCTGGAATTCCACGTCCTCGTTCCTCGACTCGAAGCTGCTCTGACCCGCGCCACATGACCACCGTTTTCGTACTCGCCTCCGCGTCCCCTTCTCGCCTGGGCCTTCTGCGCTCCGGCGGGATTTCGCCGCGTGTGATCCCGTCCGCGCTGGACGAGGATCAGATCGTCTCGCAACTGCCCGCGGACCTTCCCGAGGAGCAGGTAGTCACCGAACTCGCCAGCGCAAAGGCGCATGCGGTCGCCTCCGAGCACGCGACCGCCGTCGCCCGGGAGACCGGCGCCGAGCGCATCTACGTACTCGGCTGCGACTCGATGCTCCTCGCCGACGGCGAATTACTCGGCAAGCCGCACACGGTGGAGCGCGCATGGGAACGGTGGCAGTCGATTCGGGGCAGGTCCGCGCACCTCATCACCGGACACGCGCTGGCGGAGGTCGCCATCGACGGGCCCGGACCACACGCCAATACCGGCGTCGGGCGAGTCATCACCGAATGGTCGACGACCACGGTGCACTTCGGCACGCCCTCCGACCGAGACCTGCGCGCCTACCTGGAGACCGGGGAGCCGCTCGAGTGCGCCGGCGCCTTTACGCTGGAGGCGAAGGGCGCGTGGTTCATCGACGCGATCGAGGGCGACCCCTCGGGCGTGATAGGCGTGTCACTGCCGTTGCTGCGCCGCATGCTGGACCGCGTCGGGGTCTCGGTGTCCGAGCTCTGGAATTCAGAGCACTCGGGCGCGGCTGCCACGAGCGGGCAGCCACCTCCGCCGTCATGACTTTCTCGAAAACCATCGCGCCGGTCGCGATACAAGTAACACTCAAACCTTTTACACTTTCCACGACCATTCAAAGCCAGGAGATTTAACGTGCCGTCCCACGCAAGCAAAACCATCAGCAAGGTCTTGGTCGCCAACCGCGGTGAGATTGCGGTGCGCGTAGTACGCGCCTGCAAGGACGCGGGACTGGCTAGCGTCGCCGTGTACGCCGAGCCGGATGCGAATGCGCCGTTCGTGCAGATCGCCGACGAGGCCTTCGCTCTCGGGGGCCAGACCTCGGCCGAGTCGTACCTGGTGATCGACAAGATCATCGACGCCGCGAAGAAATCCGGCGCGGACGCGATCCACCCCGGCTACGGCTTCCTGTCGGAGAACGCCGACTTCGCGCAGGCAGTGATCGACGCGGGAATCATCTGGATCGGCCCGCCGCCGTCCGCGATTCGCGACCTCGGCGACAAGGTCACCGCCCGCCACATCGCCGAGCGCGCCAACGCGCCGATGGCCGCCGGCACGAAGGACCCGGTATCGGGCGCCGACGAGGTCGTCGAGTTCGCCAAGCAGTACGGCGTGCCCGTCGCGATCAAGGCCGCGTTCGGCGGCGGCGGTCGCGGCATGAAGGTCGCCCACACGATCGAGGAAATCCCGGACCTGTACGAGTCCGCCACGCGTGAGGCGGTCGCCGCGTTCGGCCGCGGCGAGTGCTTCGTCGAGCAGTACCTCGACAAGGCCCGCCACGTCGAGGCCCAGGTTATCGCCGACCAGCACGGCAACGTGATCGTCGCGGGTACGCGCGACTGCTCGCTGCAGCGCCGCTTCCAGAAGCTCGTCGAGGAGGCCCCGGCCCCGTTCCTCACCGATGACCAGCGCAGCCGCATCCACGAGTCGGCGAAGGCGATCTGCCGCGAGGCCGGTTACTACGGCGCGGGTACGGTCGAGTACCTCGTCCAGGGCGACACGGTCTCGTTCCTCGAGGTCAATACCCGCCTCCAGGTCGAGCACCCCGTCACCGAGGAGACCGCGGGCATCGACCTCGTGCTCCAGCAGTTCAAGATCGCCGAGGGCGAGGAGCTCGAGTTCACCGAGGAT
Source organism: Dietzia timorensis (assembly GCF_001659785.1). Classification (NCBI taxonomy): domain Bacteria; kingdom Bacillati; phylum Actinomycetota; class Actinomycetes; order Mycobacteriales; family Dietziaceae; genus Dietzia; species Dietzia timorensis. Next base: position 1,082,127 of record NZ_CP015961.1, on the reverse strand, counting down.
CCGACCCCGCGCGGCCACGCCTTCGAGTTCCGCATCAACGGCGAGGATGCCGGCCGCGGCTTCCTCCCCGCCCCCGGCAAGATCACGACTTATGTAGAGCCCGCGGGCCCGGGCGTGCGCATGGACTCCGGCGTGCGCGAGGGCGACGAGATCGGCGGCCAGTTCGACTCGATGCTCGCCAAGCTCATCGTGTGGGGAGAGACCCGCGACGCCGCGCTCGCCCGCGCCGCACGCGCGCTCGACGAGTACAAGGTCGAGGGCCTGGCGACGGTCATCCCATTCCACCGCCACATCGTCTCCAACCCTGCGTTCCAGGGCGATGGAAAGTCGTTCGACGTCTACACCAAGTGGATCGAGACCGATTGGAACAACGAGATCGAGCCGTTCTCCGGCGGCGCCCCCGCCGGTGACGACGAGCAGGTAGAGCGCAAGTCCGTGGTCGTCGAGGTCGACGGGCGCCGCGTCGAGGTGACCCTGCCGGGAGACCTCGCCTTCGGTGGCGCGGCCGGCGGAAACATCCGCAAGAAGGCCAAGTCCCGCACCCGCAAGGCCGCTGCCGGCGCCTCGGCCTCCGGCGACGCCGTGACCGCGCCGATGCAGGGCACCGTCGTCAAGGTCGCCGTCGAAGAGGGCCAGGAGGTTGCTGCCGGTGACCTCGTCGCCGTGCTCGAGGCGATGAAGATGGAAAACCCCGTCACCGCCCACAAGGACGGCAAGGTCGAATCCATCTCCGTCGAGGCGGGCGCGGCCGTCTCCCAGGGAACCGCGATCTGCGAGATCAAGTAACCCGGCAAGCGAACCCACGCGCGCAGGCGCCGCGGGCAGGGCCTCACCGCCTCGCCCCCGGCGCCTGCCGCCATTTACCCCACGCACGAATTGAGGCGACGTTGGAACCGATCGAAGTAAACGCGGGCGGCTTCTACCTGCGCGCGCTACGTGTCGACGACAGGATCGACGATACTGCGGCGACCGGTGAGATTCTCGGCCTCACCCCGGAACGAGCGCTCGCGCGCATCGACGAATTCACGCGCGGCTGGGCCGAGGAAACCGAGCTGTCCTGGGCCGTGTGCGCACAGACCGACGTCACGTGCCTGGCGATCATCACCTATGACGTCGGACGCGACGATCTCACCCTGGCCGCCTCCCCCGCCCACGCAGAACCGGACGAGGAATTCGCCGGCCCCTTCGCGGCGATCGAACGATTCGTCGTCGCTACTTACCGGCAGGATGAATAGACGACTCGACGAGCGAGGTGCGTGCCTCCGGGGCGCTGCGCAGTAGCGCGTCGGCCTCGTTGTCGTCGGCAGAGGACTGCGACATCAATTCCGCCACCACGCGCTCGCGGTACAACTGCGCCTCGGCGTCGACCTTTTCCTGCGACCAGCCGAGCTCGGCTCCCATGATCTCGGCGACCCGCTGCGCGCTCTCCGAGCCGCGGTGCGAGTACTCCATCGACACGCGGGTGCGGCGCACGAGGACGTCCTCGACATGCAGAGCGCCCTCTCTGGCGGCGGCGTAGGCGACCTCCGCTTCGAGATACTTTTCCGCGCCGATCAATGGCGCGGCCAGCTGGGGGCGCTCGTCAGCGAGTTTCATGATCTCGCCGGCGAGCGAGCCGTAGCGATCGAGCAACCTGCGTACGACGTCCTCTCCCACCTCCCACTGGCTCGCGAGCAGCGGGATCCGGTTGACGAGCGCGCGGTATCCGCCGGCCCCGAGAAGGGGCAGCTCCGCCGTCACACTCGAGCCGACGTCCTTGCCGACGAATTCGGTGATCGCATCGACGGCATCGGCCGCCATGACCCTGTAGGTGGTGTACTTGCCGCCCGCGACGACGATCATCCCGGGCGCGACCGGCAGCACGGCGTGCTCGCGGGAGAGCTTCGTGGTCGAATCGGAGGTCCCGGACAGCAGCGGGCGCAGCCCCGCGTACACGCCCTGGATGTCGTCGCGGGTGATGGGTTCGGCGAGCACGTTATTGACATGCCCGAGGATGTATTCGATGTCGGCGCTGGTCGCGGCCGGATGAGCGAGATCGAGTTTCCAGTCGGTATCGGTCGTGCCGATAATCCAGTGCGCGCCCCACGGGATGATGAACAACACCGATTTCTCGGTGCGGAGGATGAGCGCGGCCGAGGAGTCGATCTTCTCGCGGGCGACGACGATATGAACGCCCTTCGACGCCCGCACCCGCAGCCCGGAATCGGACCCGGCGAGCGTCTGGAGCTGGTCGGTCCACACTCCCGTCGCATTGATGACCGCGCCCGCACGGGTTTCGATCTCGTCGCCGGTCTCGGTGTCGCGAAGCCGCACTCCACGCACCCGCTCCCCCTCGCGCAAGAACCCGACGACCTCGGTCGAATTGCGCACGATCGCGCCGTAGTGCGCGGCGGTGCGCGCGAGTGTCAGCGTGTGGCGGGCGTCGTCGACCAGCGTGTCCCAGTAGCGGATCCCGCCGACGAGCACGCCGTCGCGCAGGCCCGGCGCGACGCGCATCGCACCGGCCTTGCTGTAGTGCTTCTGCGCGGGGACGCTCTTGGCACCGCCCATGACGTCGTACAACACGAACCCCGCGGCCATGTATGGGCGCTCCCAGATCCTGTGGGTGAGCGGGAAGAGGAATTCCAACGGCTTGACCAGGTGCGGGGCGATGCGACTCATGGACAGTTCGCGCTCGTGCAGTGCCTCGGCAACGAGCCCGAAATCGAGCTGCTCGAGGTAACGCAGCCCGCCGTGGAACATCTTCGACGAGCGCGAGGACGTACCGGCCGCGAAGTCCCGCGCCTCGACAAGCGCGACCCGCAGGCCGCGCGAGGCCGCATCGAGCGCCGCACCGGCTCCGACCACGCCGCCCCCGATGACTAATACGTCGAACTCTTCTGAACGCAGACGTGACCAGGAGTTTTCGCGCTGCACCGGAGAAAGGTCGGCGCTGTCGAACAACGGAGCGGAACCAGATGGCATCGCGTGTATCCCCCAGGGAAGTTGACGGCGCCGCACCCCGCGGCGCTTGCCGGTGGCTAACAGGAAATCGACTCCTGCAAGCACTCACTTCCACGATACGACGATCTGCGCACAGGTTCGAAAGGTTCACCGGAAAACTTGGCGGCGAACCTGGGACCTGGCGGCCCTTTGGGGCGATAGTGTGAGGCACGTGGCAGCCAATTCATACGTCCTCGCACTCGATCAGGGCACGACCTCGTCGCGCGCGATCATCTTCGACCGGGACAGTGTGCCGGTGCGCGGCTCCATCACGCAGCTCGAACACTCGCAGATCTTCCCGCATCCCGGCTGGGTCGAACACGATCCGCTCGAGATCTGGCGCAACGTCCGCTCGGCGATGACCGAGGCGCTCATGCGCTCGGATCTCACGCCGTCGGAGATCTCGGCGATCGGGATCACCAACCAGCGCGAGACGACCGTAGTGTGGGACCGCGCCACCGGCGAGCCGGTCTACAACGCGATCGTCTGGCAGGATGTGCGCACCGGTGAGATCTGCGATCGCCTCTCCGAGACGATCACCGGTGGCGAGGAACGGGTCCGCGAGATCACGGGGCTTCCTATCTCGACCTATTTCTCCGGCCCCAAGGTGCGGTGGATCCTCGACAACGTTCCCGGCGCCCGCGAGCGGGCCGAGGCCGGGGAGCTCGCGTTCGGCACGATCGACTCGTGGCTCGTGTTCCGGCTGACCAGCACGTCGAGCACCAGCGGCGGGCCGGCCGGCTCCGGCGATCCCGACCATATCTGCGATGTCACGAACGCCTCGCGCACCATGCTCATGGACCTGGAGACGCTCGACTGGTCGGAGGAAATGTGCTCGGCGCTCGGGATTCCGGCATCGATGCTGCCGCGGATCGTGCCCTCCTCCGGCGAGCTCGCCACTGTCGCACCGGGGCGGATCTTCGCGGGCACGCCCGTGTGCGGCATCCTCGGCGACCAGCAGGCGGCGATGTTCGGACAAACGTGTTTTGACGCCGGAGAGGCGAAGAACACCTACGGAACGGGCAATTTCCTGCTCCTGTCGACGGGTACCGAACGGCAGCGATCCTCGCACGGCCTCATCACCACCGTCGCCTACCAGCGCGACGGCGAGAACCCCCGCTACGCGCTCGAGGGGTCCATCGCCGTCACCGGTTCGCTCGTGCAATGGCTGCGCGACAATCTCGGCATCATCTCCACCTCCGCGGAGGTGGAAAAGCTCGCCGAATCGGTGGAGGACAACGGGGACTGCTACCTCGTTCCCGCCTTCTCGGGTCTCCTCGCCCCGCGCTGGCGGCCCGACGCACGCGGCGCCCTCGTGGGCCTCACCAGGTTCAATTCCGCCGGACACATCGCCCGCGCGGCGCTCGAGGCGACCGCTTATCAGACCCGCGAGGTCGTCGAGGCGATGGTCGCCGACGCGGGGCACGCCGCCTCCGAGATGCGCGTGGATGGCGGGATGGTCTTCAACGAGCTGCTCATGCAGTTCCAGGCGGATATCTGCGACCTGGAGGTTGTGCGCCCGCAGATCACCGAGACGACCGCGCTCGGCGCCGCCTACGCGGCGGGTCTCGCGGCCGGGGTGTGGGACTCGACCGACGAGCTGCGCGGGCTGTGGCGCGAGGACAAGCGTTGGACTCCGCAGATGGACGACGAAAATCGCACGCGGCTGTGGGACCGCTGGAACAAGGCGGTCGAGCGCACCTTCGACTGGGCGTAGGCCGCCGAGAGGGCGCGTGGGCGCCATTCCTGCCGTGCCCTACCCTGCGATGGCTTCGCTTTTCGGCGCACAACACCGCGCCCGGCCGGAAACACACACGCTGGAGTACGTGTTTCCGGCCGGGCGCGGTGTTTCATCGTTTTATGACGCCGGGCTAGTCCAGATCGTCGTGGCGCATGAGGTGGCGCGCGGCCTCGGTCACCGATCCCGACATCGAGGGATATACGGAGAACGAGGCGGCGATGTCGGACACGGTGAGCTGGTTGCGCACGGCGACCGAGATCGGCAGGATCAGCTCCGAGGCGGTCGGTGCGACTACGACACCGCCGATCACGACACCCGAGGCCGGGCGGCAGAAGAGCTTGACGAATCCGCGACGCACCGAGCGCATCTTCGCGCGCGGGTTACCCGAGAGCGGGAACACCTCGACGCGGGCAGGGACCTCGCCGGATTCGATCTGTGCGTGCGAGATACCGACGGTGGCGATCTCCGGGCGGGTGAACACCGCGGAGGCGACCGTGCGCAGCTTGATCGGGCTCACTCCCTCGCCGAGCGCGTGGTACATGGCGATGCGCCCCTGCATCGCGGCGACCGAGGCCAGCGGGAAAAGGTCGGTGCAATCGCCCGCGGCGTAGATGTTGGGCGCCGAGGTACGGGAGACACGGTCGACGGGGATGTGCCCGCTCTTGAGCGGCTTGATCCCCACGTTCTCAAGGCCGAGATCCTGGGTGTTCGGGATCGAGCCGACGCACATCAGCGCGTGCGATCCCTTCACGGTGCGCCCGTCGGACAACCGCACGATGATCCCGTCCTCGTGGTGTTCGACGACGTCGGCGCGGGCATGCTTGACCAGCGAGACGCCCCGCTCGGAGAGCGCCTCCTCGAGCACCAATGCGGCATCGGCGTCCTCGTGCGGGAGCACACGGTCACGGCTCGAGACCATCGTCACCTTGACGCCGACCTCCGTGAACGCGGAGACGAACTCGGCGCCCGTCACACCCGAGCCGACGACGACGAGGTGAGAGGGCAGCTCGGTGAGGTCGTACACCTGCCGCCAGGTGAGGATGCGCTCGCCGTCCGGCTGCGCGTCGGGCAGCACGCGGGGGCTCGAACCGGTGGCGAGGAGGATCATGTCCGCGTCGAGCCTGAGCTGCTTGCCCGAGTCGAGGGTGACCTCGACCTCGTGCGCCGCCAGACCCGGCTGGTTGTCGACGATCCGGCCCTTGCCCGACAGCAGCCGGACTCCCTCGCGCTGCAGCTGCGAGCGGATATCGGCGGACTGCGCCTGCGCGAGAGAGCGGACGCGGGAGTTCACGTGGTCGAGGCGGTATGCGGCGGGATCGAACTTCATCTCCACGCCCATTTCGTTGGCGCGGCGCATGTCGGTGCGCACGCCGGTGGCAGCGATGAAGGTCTTCGACGGGACGCAGTCGAACAACACGCAGGCACCGCCCAGCCCGTCGGAATCGACAACCGTGACGTCCGCTCCGTACTGGGCGCCGGCCAGCGCGGCCTCGTAGCCCGCGGGCCCTCCCCCGAGAATGACAATTCGTGTGGACACCGGGGTACCTCCCAAGGTTGTAGCCGACAGGTTCGACGCGCGCATACCCGCGGCGGCTTGAGATTGGCCACCGCGTCCGGTCCACGCGATCGGTCGGGCCGCGGGGGATCGCCCCGTGCCCGGATGAGTTCGTATGCGCCACCGGCAGGCGGCGCTACGGCGTTTCCGCCGCAGTTTCCCACAGAGTCGAAGCGGATTCGAATACGCTCTGCTCTCGGCTCCCCAATTTAGTCGAAGAACCTGTGTCGGTGTGACGGCGTGCCTTCCGTTAGTCTTGGCGACGTGCCGATGTATGCCGCGTACGGAATGAACATGGACCCGGACCACATGTCCGCGAAGGCTCCGCGCTCCCCCATTGCGGGAACGGGGTGGCTGCGCGGCTGGCGGCTGACGTTCGCCGGGGGCAGCGTGGACGGCCCCGGTCCGCACTCCGAACAGGGCGCCCTGGCATCGGTGGTCGAGGACCCGGATTCGCAGGTGTTCGTCGTGCTCTACGACGTCACCGAGGATGACGTCGCCCTACTCGATCGCTGGGAGGGCACCGATTCGATCCGGCCTACGCGACTGCGGTCCCGTGTACACCGGCTACCGAACCTGCCCGCCGGTCCGCCGGTCGATGCGCAGGTCTCGGAATTCTCGGTCTCCGACGTCACACCCGGTCCTTCCGGAACCACCGGAGGCGAGCTCTCCGAGGAGGAGTACGCGCCGCAGGGCGAGGACGTCGTCGCGTGGTTCTACGTGATGGACGCCTACGAGGGCGGCCTGCCGCTGGCCGCGTACCTCGGGCAGCTCGCCGATGCCGCCGAGTCCGCGGGGGCACCCGCCGACTACGTCCACGAGCTGCGCACCCGTCCCTGCCAGGCGGGCGGCGCGGACTGACGAGCTCGCTAACCAGCTCTAGCCGAGAGGCGAGAGACTGACTAGCGCGGGCCGAAGAGCCGGTCACCGGCGTCGCCGAGGCCGGGGACGATGAACGCATCGGAATTGAGGCGCTCGTCGATCGACGCCGTGACGAGCGAGACCGGCAGCCCAGATTCTTGAAGTGCAGCGATACCCTCGGGCGCGCACAACACGCAGACTGCGGTGATGTGCTTGGCGCCTCGGCTGACGAGTTCCTCGCAGGTCGCGATAAGCGAACCGCCCGTGGCCAGCATCGGGTCGAGGACGAAGATCTGCTTGGCGTCGAGGTCCTTGGGGAGCGAAGCGAGATAGGCCTCGGGCACGTGCGATTCCTCGTTGCGGGCCATGCCCACGAAACCGATCGACGCTTCCGGCACGAGTCGCAACGCGGCATCGAGAATGCCGAGCCCCGCACGGAGCACGGGCACGAACAGCACGTTGCGGTGGACGTAGGTGCCGGTCGTCTCGGTCACCGGGGTTGTCACCGGCACCGTATCGAATTCGAGGTTCGTGAGCGCTTCGTAGCTGAGCATCTGCCCGAGCTGCTCCATCGCGGAGCGGAATTGGGCGGTGTCCGACGAAGCGTCTCGGACGATCCGGAGGCGGTCGGCGACGAGGGGATGTGTGATGACGTTTGGTTCCACGCAGCCAAGTTTCGCATGCCAGAGCCCAATTGATGATTTCTTTCGTAACGGGGAACCGAATGAGCCTCGGGTGACGTCGTGTGGAGTGACGCCGAATTCGCGGTGTTCAGTCCACCGAGCCACACGCGCGCTGCGCGCCTGGCTTACACAAGGAGGTTCCTCGGTGCTCGAACAATTTGGCCAGGACCCGGTGCCCGCCGGCGGCTCCTCGCCGTTGCCGGAGTCTGCACCTCACTCCTTCACACCCGCCCAGACCTCGGGGACGACGGCGGTGGATCCGTGGGAGCTCGAACGTGTGGGCGCGGAGCTCGAGAACGCCTCCGCCTTGGTGAGCGATGGGCTTGCCGCATACGAGTCGATCCCCATGGACGTACTCGCGGTGGCGCTCGGGCCGGTGGGAGGGGAGTTTCTTGCGGCGTTCGATGCGGCGACGACCAGGCACAGGCATCTGCTCGCCCACACCGGCCGCTGCGTCGGCGCAGCGGGCCAGTTGTGCAGGGCCTGCGCCAACGCGTTCGAGGGTGTGGACGATTCCGCTGCCGGCTCGCTCAACGCGGCAGACGCCGCCGGGACCGGGGAGATGAAGGTATGAGCGCGCTCGCCGCTCCCCTCGGGGCGCTCGCGGGGCCACTCGTAGAAGCGCAACAGCTTCTCGGCGCGGTCGATGCCACCGCGCCTCCGGCGTCCCAGGTCATGCCTGGTGTTGGTTCCACGATCGATGCGGCGGCCGCGGTGTTGCCCGCGGCGATCAACTTCGCCGAGGTCGCCTGGGAGGGGGCGGCGTCCCTCGGCGCGCAGGAATCGCTGGCCACCGCCGCGACCACGCTCGCCGAGCTCGGCTCGTCGGGCGCGGAGATCGGGACGCTCACGTCGGTTGCCGCGCAGATCGCCATTCGTGGCGCTATCGAGGTCGCGGGTATAGCGCAGCGTTGCGCCACGCAGGCGGCGGTTCTCATGCCCGGTGCCCTCACCCCTGCCGGGCAGGTGGCGATTCTCGGTGTGGTTTCGGAGGCGATCTCGGCCGCGCTCGTCGTCGTTCAGCGCGTCAAGGACGAGCTCTCCGGACCGACGGCACGCATGTGGGCCATCGCGGCGGAACTCGGTACAGCACCGCGTGCAGTGCTCCCCGGGATGGCGGGCGCTGCCGCGCCCACGCCTGCGGCGTCCGGCGAAAGCGAAGACTCTGGCTCGGGCGCAAGTGTCGTGATGGGTGCGGGAGGGAGCGGTACTGCACACGAGTCCGACGAATCTTCAGACGGAGGCGAGTCGGGCTCGGTGGACGGCGCGTCAGTCACGCTGCCGTCGGGCTCTGAGGTCGATGCCCCGAACGAGCAAGCCGCTCAGGCCGTTTCCTCCGCGCTCAGCCAGCAGGGTGTTCCCTACTCCTGGGGAGGCACTACTCCCGGAGTCGGATTCGACTGCAGCGGCCTGGTGCAATGGGCGTACGGCGAGGCGGGCGTCGAGATTCCACGCGTGGCGATTGACCAGGCAGTTGGGGATCAGGTGAGCCAAGATGAGCTCCTGCCCGGAGACCTGGCGGTGTGGGACGGCCACGTGGCCATGTACATCGGTGATGGCCAGATCGTCGAGGCCGGGGACCCGGTGAGCGTGTCGTCGGTGCGCACGGACAATATCGGTATGCAGTTCCTCGGTTTCTACCGGCCGACGAGCGAGTAGCCGGTGGAGACCAAGGAGCAGAAGCACCTCGCTGCCGATGCGGCCCTCGCGCGGGACTTCGACTACGAATGCGCGATCTCGGGCATCCGGATCACCTTGGGCCCCGGCTGTGTGCCGATAGCCCTCTACGTACCGCCGGATGTCTTCGGGCGGCGTATGGACGATGTCGCGCGAATCCTGGTCACCGCATTCGCCGACGCATCGGCGGCGTGCCAGAGCGACCTCGGCTCGTCGATGGGCGACACCGAAGACACCGAAGACCTGGACGACTTCGACGATCCGGTTGACGGAGTCGGATGGCCAGATGCCGCAGAGGGCCCGTTGGAAAATGCCCCGGGGCGTCTCGACGTGGAGGAATGCCTCGGCAGGCTCCATACCGTGGCCAACTGTCTCACCCGCTCGCACCACGAATTATTGACCAGCACGTCCATGGGCACCGACCCCTCGAGCCTGGTGCACGCGACTGCGAATTCCTCGGGAGCGATCACCGCCTTGACGCTGTCTCCTCTCCTTGCCTCCGAGGGCATTGTCGCGGCGCAGAGGGCCATCGTCTCCGCAGCGGCGGCGGCGATTACGACAGCCAATGACTCGCGTGCGTCGGTCATCGAGGACGCGCTCGGAACTGTTCTCATGAATTCCTTGGCACAGAAGTGGAATTGACGCGCCACCGCTGCGGGACATCGCCGGGACCATGACGATAAGGTGTAACCCATGGCTTCGGACATCGTTCCCATTTTTCTCGGTCTCCCCTCTGGAGACGTCACTACGCTGTGGGCGCCGGAATGGCGTGAAGACGGCGAGACCTGGGAAGCGTTCCTGGGCGACGAGGACGATCTTTTCGGCTTCTCCACCACTGCCGATCTCATCGCCTTCGTCCGCTCGGGCAAGCAGCACGACCTCGACGATCACCCTTCGTGGGGCGCAGCCTCCAAGGGCGAAGCCCTGTCTTTCGAGGCGGACGAGGACCACAGCTTCGATCTCGTCGGAGTTGCCGAGCTGCTGAGCAATAAGCCCACGGAGTCGAGCGTCGACGAAATCGACGAGTCGTTCTCCATCGCCCGGTCGATCGGCGAGGTCTGTGAGCTCAGCACGGTTATCAAGTTCTTCGACGGTAACCCGATCCTGGCGCGCGTCACCGGCGGCTACGACAACTTCGCCGACCGTGAAGGGCTCAAGGACTGGAAGCAGATCCGAAAGATCGTCTCGAAGCAGTGGGACGACGTGCTCGACGCGATCGATGATGTCCTCACCGCTCCCGAGGTGGACTCCGAGGCCTCACGCAAGGCCGCCGCTGAGCTCAAGAAAGCCACCGAGGCGCGCGAGGAGAAGGAAAAGGAGCGCAAGGAGAAGGCGGCGGCTCTGATCGATTCGGATTACCCTTCGGATTCGGTGTGGGTAAAGGCGGGCATCGACCCCGTCCGCATCGTCCTTCCCGAAGGGGATTACCTCACGCTCCGTTGTTACCTCGGCGAACGTCCTGTCTTTCTCGGCGACCGGGATTCGGTGTTCGCGTTCCCCAATTCCCGGGCGCTCGGTCGTTACCTCGCCGATAACGACGACGACACGCTCTCCCGGGTCGAAACCTACGAGCTCATCAAGGCCGCAGCGGTCGACGGTTCACTCAACGTTGTTGTTACCGGCGCCAACACCTACGTGCTCGACGGACTGTCCCAGGACATCCTCGTCGGACCGGCCGAGGTCGATGCCGATCAGCTCGATCTCGCGGTCGAGCTCGTCCTCGATCTATCGACGTACCTTTCGGACGAGGGCCTTGCAGGCCCGGTGAGAAAGGGTGGCCCACTGCGGCGTTACGTCAATTTCGTGCTCTCGCCGAACGACACCACGCTCCTTGAACCCGAGGGCCCATTCGATGAGGAATTCGCCGACTGGCGCGACCTCGTCGATAATGTTGACGACGTGCTCACAACCCCCGAGGCGGAGTGAGCAATCCCACATCTTGATACATCAACTTCCATAGCGCCCCCGGAGTTGCGGCAAAGCTGCAGTTCCGGGGGCGTCTCATTGGAGAAAAATACCAAATCAGCAAGGGTCTCCTAAGCCTTTTTAGGCGCTCTTAATGACCCTGAAAAGTGGCCCCCAACTGTGTGTTTTGCACCGCTGAGGACTATGGTTTGCATATACCTACATCGCTGCCACTTTGTGTGCGCGGTAGAGGGGGACGCGAGTCTATGAAAGTTCTTAGAACTTCGTCTCGCCCGCCCCGACACCGCTTGAGATAACGGAGGCGCCACAACCCCATGACCAGTCAGGCTCAAGCTCACCCGCCGCAGGCGCGTGACAGAAAGCTCTCCATTTACAAGGGCGATCCGGGGATGTGGTCCTGGGTTCTGCACCGCATTACCGGTGTCGCGCTGTTCTTCTATCTCTTCGTGCACGTGCTCGACACGTCGATGGTCACCTTCAGCCCGGAGACCTACAACGCGATCATCGATACGTACAAGACGCCGATCGTCGGCCTGCTCGAGATCGGCCTTGTGGCCCTGGTCCTCTTCCACGCGTTCAACGGCGTGCGGATCATCCTCGTGGACTTCTGGTCGAAGGGCGTGAAGTACCAGCGCCAGATGCTCTGGATCGCGCTCGGCCTGTGGGTCGTCGTGTTCGCAGGCTTCGCGTCCCGTCAGCTCTTCCTCCTCTTCTCGCACCTGTAAAGGAGAACGACAATCATGGCAGAAGCACCAGTTCTCCAGACGTCGTACGATCGCCCCGCATCGCTTGCTCAGCCGCGTTCCCCGCGTCTCCGCAACGGCGGGAACTTCGAGCGCAACGCGTGGCTGTTCATGCGCATTTCCGGCGCGGCGCTCGTCGTGCTCGTCATCGGCCACCTGACGATCGGCCTGCTCATCGGTGACGGCGTTCACCGGATCGACTTCAACTATGTCCAGGAGCGGTGGCAGACGCCGTTCTGGGGCACGTGGGACATCCTCATGCTCTGGCTCGCGCAGCTGCACGGCGCGAACGGCGTCCGCGTGGTCATCGCGGACTACGCACGCAAGGACACCACGCGCTTCTGGCTCAACCTGCTGTTGGCCTGTGCGACCGTGCTCATCCTCGCACTCGGTACCTACGCGCTGTTCGGTATGGCCTACCACGTCTAGGACGTCGGTCCTTCCCAACCAGCAGCCACATAATTCATATTTTTGCGAAAGCGAGAAGTCTTCAGGCCATGACTGAACGTCCAGTACACAATCACCAGTACGACGTCGTAATCGTCGGCGCCGGCGGCGCAGGTATGCGTGCCGCGATCGAGTCGGGTCCGCGCGTGCGTACCGCCGTGCTCACCAAGCTCTACCCCACCCGCTCCCACACCGGCGCCGCGCAGGGCGGTATGTGCGCAGCCCTCGCCAATGTCGAGGAAGACAACTGGGAGTGGCACACCTTCGACACCGTCAAGGGCGGCGACTACCTCGTCGATCAGGATGCTGCGGAGATCATGGCGAAGGAAGCCATCACCGCCGTCATCGACCTCGAGAACATGGGTCTGCCGTTCAACCGCACGCCCGAGGGCAAGATCGACCAGCGTCGCTTCGGTGGCCACACGCGTGACCACGGCAAGGCCCCGGTGCGCCGCGCCTGCTACGCCGCGGACCGTACTGGCCACATGATCCTGCAGACGCTGTACCAGAACTGCGTCAAGCACGACGTGGAGTTCTTCAACGAGTTCTACGTCCTCGACGTGTGCATCACCGAGACCGAGGACGGCCCGGTGGCGACGGGCGCAGTGGCCTACGAGCTGGCCACGGGCGATCTTCACGTCTTCCACTCGAAGGCCGTGGTTTTCGCCACCGGCGGTTCGGGACGCATGTACAAGACCACCTCGAACGCGCACACCCTCACCGGTGACGGCATGGCCGTGGTCTTCCGCAAGGGATTCCCGCTCGAGGACATGGAGTTCCACCAGTTCCACCCGACAGGGCTTGCCGGCCTCGGCATCCTCATCTCCGAGGCAGTCCGCGGTGAGGGCGGCATCCTCCGTAACGTCGACGGTGAGCGCTTCATGGAGCGCTACGCCCCGACGATCAAGGACCTCGCCCCCCGCGATATCGTCGCCCGCTCGATGGTTCAGGAAGTGCGCGAGGGACGCGGCGCCGGCCCGAACAAGGATTACGTCTACATCGACGTCACCCACCTCGGCGAGGACGTTCTCAACGAGAAGCTCCCCGACATCACCGAGTTCTCCCGCACGTACCTCGGCGTGGACCCGGTCACCGAGCTCGTGCCCGTGTTCCCGACCTGCCACTACGTCATGGGCGGCATCCCGACCAACGTCGCCGGCGAGGTGCTTCGCAACGCCGATGATGTCGTGCCCGGCATGTACGCCGCCGGCGAGTGCGCCTGCGTGTCCGTGCACGGTTCCAACCGTCTCGGCACCAACTCGCTGCTCGACATCAACGTCTTCGGCAAGCGCTCGGGCATCGCCGCCGCAGAGTTCGCGCGGACCCACGACTTCGTCGAGCTCCCCGATACCCCGGAGAAGATGGTCGCCGAGTGGCTCGATCAGATGCTCTCGGATCACGGCAACGAGAACGCGGCCAATATCCGCTTCGAGCTCCAGGCGATGATGGACGACAAGGCGTCTGTGTTCCGCACCGAGGAGTCACTCACCGAGGCGCGCGAAGAGATTCACAAGCTCAAGAAGCGCTACAACCACGTGGTCGTCTCCGATAAGGGACGGCGCTTCAACACCGAACTTCTCGAGGCGATCGAGCTCGGCTTCCTGCTGGAGCTCGCCGAGGTCACCGTCATCGGTGCCCTCAACCGCGAGGAGTCGCGCGGCGGCCACGCCCGCGAGGACTTCCAAAAGCGTGACGACGAGAAGTTCATGAAGCACACCATGGCTACCAAGAAGGACGGACTCGATCTCCTGTCCGAGATCGAGCTCACGTGGAAGCCGGTCGTGCAGACCCGTTACGAGCCGATGGAGCGTAAGTACTAATGACTGCTACAGCTGAAAAGCCGACCACCCAGTCTTCCTCGGACACCAACGCACCCGTGCCCGAGGGTTCGACGATGATCACCCTGCGGATCATGCGTTTCAACCCGGAGGACGAGACGAAGAACGGTTGGCAGGAGTTCTCGGTGCCGGCGCTGCCGACCGACCGCCTGCTCAATCTCCTCCTCTACACCAAGAACTACCTCGATGGTTCTCTCGCCTTCCGCCGCTCCTGCGCACACGGTGTGTGCGGCTCGGACGCGATGCGCGTCAACGGGGTCAACCGCCTCGCCTGCAAGGTGCTGATGAAGGACATGCTGCCCAAGGACGGCTCCTCCATCACCATCACGGTCGAGCCGATTCGCGGCCTGCCGGTCGAGAAGGACCTGTATGTCGACATGGAGCCCTTCTTCAAGGCGTACCGCGACATCAAGCCATACCTCATCACCAGCGGCAACCAGCCGTCGAACGAGCACATCCAGTCGGCAACCGACCGTGCGCGCTTCGACGACACCACCAAGTGCATCCTCTGCGCCTGCTGCACCACCAGCTGCCCGGTGTTCTGGAACGACGGCTCGTACTTCGGTCCCGCCGCGATCGTCAACGCGCACCGCTTCATCTTCGACTCCCGTGACGAAGGTGCCGCCGAGCGCCTGGAGATCCTCAACGACGCCGAGGGCGTGTGGCGCTGCCGCACGACCTTCAACTGCACCGACGCCTGCCCTCGCGGCATCCAGGTGACCCAGGCGATCCAGGAGGTCAAGCGCGCGCTGCTGTTCGCACGGTAGCCGCCGCTCCACTTCGCCCGAAACCGCAATCCAATCGCGGTATGACGGCGGACGTTCCCGCCCGCAATGGAGAATCTTCTCCGCTGCGGGCGGGTTTCGCATTTGCGGCGTTCCCCTCCCCTCGCCGGCGGGGACGCGGTTTCGCCGGTCGCCTCCCGCGAAAAGCTGCGGGGCGACTAATATGTCCAGAATGCCATGCGTGACCGTCTTGAGAGGCGACGAGATCACCGACTACTCCGATGATCGTGGTAATCGGATCATCGGGACTCCGGCCGTCGTCCAACCGCAGACCCAGGTGGTGTTCGGCTCCGACAACTGCACCGTGCGTTTCGGCGAGGATGTCAATTGGATGACCCACATCTACTTCAACGATGAGGGCGGCAGCGTCGAGATCGACGACGGAGCGCAGTGCATAGGCCAGCTCGAGCTCGGGCGCGAATGCACGGTGCGTATCGGCAAGCGCCTCAACGTGACCGGGATGTTCAGTGTGGTCACCGAGGACGGATGCACGGTCGAAGTCGGCGACAACTGCCTGTTCGCGGACAAGGCCACCATCCGCGCGTACGACCACCACCCCATCTTCGATCTCGACACACGCGAACGCATCAATATCGCCCGCGACGTTTCCATCGGCTCCGACGTCTGGCTCGGCTACGGGGTCCAGCTCATGGGCGGTGCCCGCGTCGGGCACGGCTCGGTGGTCGGGACGATGTCGATCGTCACCGCGTCGAACCCGATCGGCGACCACTGCCTCGCGGTGGGACAGCCGGCAACGGTCAAGCGCGAACGGATCGCGTGGGCCAAGAATGGTCGCCCTCCGGCGTCACACATGGATCCCGGCGCGCATACCGCCTGTTAGAAATGCCCCATCCTGCGTCGATCCCGAACCCGCGCGAGCGGCTCGTCCATAGTAGCGGGGCCACTACCGTATATCGGGCTGCGAGGACTTAGGGTGTTTCTCATGCCGATTCGCCCCACGCTCCGTACCCACCGGGCAATTGCGCTCTCCGCCGTCATGGGGCTGGGGGTTGCCACAGCACCTGTTCTTGCCGCGCCAGGCGCCGTCGCGCCGGCTTACGCGCAGGACGTCGGCGCCGATCCTATGGCTGAGCAGACGATCCAGCCGGGAGTGGCCGGACTCGACCCGTCGGTCGACATCACGGAAGCTCCGGATCCGCAGCCGCTGCCGACCGAGCCGAACTTCCAGTACTTCTCCACCCCGCGCGATCTCACGGGGTGCCCGTACACCCAGACCCCGCCGCCGCCGGTGGACGAGTCGGAGGTGCCACAGCCGGGTCAGCGCGCGCCTGAGGCGCCGCCGATCCCGGACGAGCCCGCCGGCGGCGAGAAGCTCGGTGGCTGCGAGCCGGTCGCCGAGCAGGATTTCGTCGTGCCGCCGGACATCACGGCCTCGGGGTGGATCGTCGCGGACGCGGATTCGCGCAAGGTGCTGGCCGCCCAGGATCCGCACGGCCGCTACCGGCCCGCATCGATCATCAAGACGTTGCTTGCGTTGGTCGTGCTCGACCACCTCGATCTCGACAAGGTCGTCACGCTCACCGACGAAGATCTCGAGGGCGCCGAGGGCACTCTCGTCGGCCTGGGAGCGGGCGGCGAGTACTCGCTGCGCACTATTTTCTCCGGGCTGCTTCTCATCTCGGGCAACGACGCCGCGTACGCGCTCGCCAATCAGCTCGGCGGCGAGGAACGCACGCTCGAGCTCATGCGCGAGAAGTGCGAGGAGCTCGGCTGCACGGACACGAACCCGACCTCGATCTCCGGGCTGGACAAGCCGGGGAACATGACCTCGGCCTACGACATGTCCCTGATGTTCTCCGCCGCGCTGAAGAACGACGTGTACCGGGACATCGTCACCACCGAGCGGATCGGCTTCCCCGGCTATCCCGCGGGGCCGGCCGCGGCGCCACCGAACCCTGACGACCCGCCGGCGGACGAGCCCGGCGCGACCGACGACGCCGGCAACGTCGACAACGGAGACGGGAGCATGACGACCCCGGACGGGGAGCTCGTGCGCAAGGGATTCGTCGTCTACAACGACAACCGCCTTCTCGAGGAATATCCGGGAACGATCGGCGGTAAGACCGGGTTCACCGACGACGCGCGCCAGACGTTCGTCGCCGGCGCCGAGCGTGATGGCCGCAAGCTCGTCGTCGTGCTCATGGACGGCACGTCCACCCCGAAGACAAGCTTCGAGCAGGCGCAGGAGCTCCTCGACGCGGGCTTCGCCACTGCGCCCGATACCGAGGGCATCGGCGAGCTCGTCGGCAGCTCCGATGACGCCGCGCAGGCTGCCGGTGCTCACTCGGACGGCACCCCCAAGGAGCCCGGCAACGACGACTCCGACGGGATCCTCGCGACCATCTCCGATCGCGTTCCCGTCGCGGCGTGGTTCGGCATCGCCGCGCTGCTCGCCGTGTGTCTTCTGTTCGTGCGTGCGGGGCGCAAGCGCTGACCCCGCAGTGCCCCTGGCACAATCGATAGCCGTGACGATCATCGCGGCAGCAGACGGTTCGGCCCTCGGCAATCCCGGCCCGGCGGGGTGGGGTTGGTATATCGATTCCGACAGGTGGGCATGCGGCGGCTGGAAGCGCGGCACCAATAACCAGGGAGAGCTCGTCGCGGTGCTCGACCTGCTACGACAGACGCGCGATCTCGACGAACCGCTCGAGATCCTCTGCGACTCGCAATATGTGATCAACTCCGTCACCAAGTGGATGCACGGCTGGAAGCGCAAGGGGTGGAAGAAGGCAGACGGTAAGCCGGTGCTCAATGTCGAGATCATGCGCGCGCTCGACGCGGAGCTCGCCGCCGCGAAGTCCTCCGGCCGTGAGGTCTCGTTCCGCTGGGTCAAGGGCCACGCGGGGCACGAGCTCAACGAGAAGGCCGACCGCCTCGCCAATGGTGCCGCGCAGAGCTACGCGGGTGGCTCCTCCCCCGACTCTGGCCCCGGGTTCCCCGGCGCCTCCGCTTCCGCGGGCAAGGGCACCGACCCGGCGGACGCAGCAAAAGATTCGGGTATGACGCCGGACGTCGCTTCCCCCCGCACCTCCGCACTTTCGCGCTCCTCCGCCCGTGGCACCACCGCCGACGACGATTCGCCGAGCCTTTTCGACCTCCCCTCCGGCGACGAACCCGCCACCACCGCTGCCGCCCCTTCGGCCGCAGTGGGGCCGGCTGCCGCGGACGCGGTGTCCTCGGTGCGGCAGACGCGCTCGGCGTGGCATTCGGGCGGCGCCGCGCCGCTCCACGCCGACTTCCGGAAAATCGGCGAGCCTTCTCTGCACGGCGAAGAGGCGCACGCATGGGCCGCAGGACGTTCGTGCGTCATGGTCTCGCGCGAAGACGGTGCGCTCGAGGTGTGGGTCCTCGAAGGCAAGAGCTGGGAGCTGGCGACGCTCGCCGCGGGCGCCTAAGCGCTGTCGTCGTCCTATATCCGTTCGGCGCGGACGCATATAGGATGGCCACGATTCCCGAGTTTAAGCGGGCCGTACAACACACCACGGCGTTGATCGGAGGGCTGACGATGGACGCGATCACCCCGCACGGCAAGATCAGTGCAGCAGACATCGCCGACATTCTCCAGTCTCACCTCACGCTGCTCGTCGGCTGGAGAGCACTGCCATGAAAACGGGGCCAAGCTGGCTGTTTGCACTGTTCTTCGCCGCGTTCGTCGTCTATACCGACGACTACGTTATCGCCGGACTGCTCCCGGAGATGGCCGCAGATCTCGATGTCACAACCGCCGGCGCCGGACAACTGGTTACGGTGTTCTCACTCACGGTCGCCGTGGCCGCTCCCCTTGCCGCCGTGTTGTTCGCGAACGTCCCTCGCCGAAGGTTGTTCACCGGGGCGCTGATCGTTTTCGCGCTCGCGAATCTTTGCGCGGCCGCCACGCCGTCGTACGCAGTTCTGTTGGTTCTACGGGTACTCGCCGCATTGGCCGCAGCGAGCATGACGCCGGCGCTGTTCGCCTACGCAGCGGCGAATGCACCTCCGGAACGAGTCGGCCGTTTTATCGCCGTCGTGGCGCTGGGGGTCACCGGCTCGATTGCCGCAGGAGTTCCCATCGGGACGTGGATTGGTGGCAGTCTCGGTTGGCGTGCGACGTTTGCGACCATGGCGGTGGCAGGACTATGCGCACTGTTTTCGCTGCTCGCCACACTTCCACGAGGCGAGCTCGTGGAAGCGGCGCCTACCCTCGGCGAGCAGTTCGGCACGCTCACCCGATTCCCGATCGTCATGGGGCTGCTCGCGAACGCCGCACTGATGACGGGGTCGATGATGCTTCTCACCTACCTCGCGCCGTATCTCACCGAAACCACCACGGGAGGAGTCAGCGAGCGGGCCGTGAGTTTCGCCTTCGCCGGTCTCGCGGGCATCGCGGGGATCTGGCTCGGCGGACTCGCCTCGGATCGGTGGGGACCGGATCGCACGCTCATCGTGGGGATCGGCGTCTTCTTTCTCACCATGCTCGTCCTCTGGGCATTGTGGTTCGCGCGCCCGGCACCGCTCCCACTCGTGCTCACATTCACCGCGATATGGGGAGGCATGGCGTTCTGGAACTCGCCCGCGATCCAGGCGCGCCTGCACGCGCTCGCAGGACCGGTGGCGCCACAGGCATTGGCACTGAACACTTCGGGCACGTACCTCGGCGTCGCCGCCGGTGGCGCAGCCGGCGGCATACTTCTCGGCACAGTGGGTGTCGGAGCGCTCCCACCGGTCGCCGCGGGGTTCGGAGTGCTAGCGCTCGGACTCATTGCCCTGGCCAGCCGGAGTGCAGCGCGTACCGCGAAATAGCGGAACGGGCGCGCCGACCGTCCCCGGCGGCGCGCCCGAATTTTTTGGGCCGCGCTTAGTTTCCCTTGGGTGCGACGAGGCCGAGGCGCTCGTAGGTCTGCGCGAGAACCGGGCCGGCCACCTCGCGGGCGCGACGCGCGCCGTCATCCAGAATTCGTTCGAGCTCCGCCCGGTCGGCGAGGAACTCCTCGAATTTGTCGCGGAACGGCACGACGAACGCCTCGACCGCGTCCGCGGTATCGCCCTTGAGCGCGCCGTACTGGGCACCCGAGGCCTGGTATCGCTCGACGAGGGTGTCGATCGGCGTATCGGTGAGCTCGGACTGGATGACGAGGAGATTCGATACGCCCGGCTTGTTCTCCGGGTCGAAGCGAATCTCGCCGTCGTTGTCCGTCACGGCGCTCTTGATCCGTTTGGCCGTCGTCTTCGGATCGTCGAGTAGGTTGATCAAGCCCTTGGGGTTGGATCCCGATTTGCTCATCTTTGCCGACGGGTCCTGCAGGTCGAAGATCTTCGCCGAGTTCGGCAGGATCTTCGGCTCGGGCACCACGAACGTCTTCTTGAACCGCGAATTGAACCGCTGGGCGAGGTTGCGCGCGAGCTCCAGGTGCTGGCGCTGGTCCTCGCCCACAGGCACGAGCTGCGGGCGGTAGAGAAGAATGTCGGCGGCCATGAGCATCGGGTAGGCGTACAGCCCGGCGGTCGTGTTGTCCT
The DNA here is from genome assembly GCF_001659785.1 of Dietzia timorensis. Classification (NCBI taxonomy): domain Bacteria; kingdom Bacillati; phylum Actinomycetota; class Actinomycetes; order Mycobacteriales; family Dietziaceae; genus Dietzia; species Dietzia timorensis. The sequence continues at coordinate 1,061,375 of NZ_CP015961.1, read as the reverse complement.
GCCCCTGCTTGGCCGATTTGTCCTTGAACTGCGTCATCCGGCGGGCCTCGCCGTCGCCGGTGATGCACTGCATGACCCAGCCGAGCTCCGCATGCTCAGGCACGTGGGACTGCAGGAACATCACCGAACGCTGGGGATCGATTCCGGCGGCGAGCAGCTGCGCAGCGCCTCGGTACACGCGCTCGCGAAGCTCCTTCGGATCCCAGCCGGGGATTGTGATCGAGTGCAGATCCGGGATGAAGTAGAACGCGTCGTAATCGTCCTGCAGACCAACCCACTGTCGCACCGCACCGAGGTAGTTGCCGAGGTGGTACGAATCGCCCGTGGGCTGGATGCCCGACAGGACGCGCTGTTTCTTCGCAGGCGCGGTGGTTGGTTCAGTCATGGTGTCCATTCTTTCACGCCCGCCCGCTTGCGCGAGAACGCGCTGTCTAGTTCTATTTTTCAATCAGATTTGGTGCGTCGATCATCGGACTGGCGGCCAAGGCGGATCGTCGACGTGCTTACTCGGCCCGGACGGGGCGCCTCGGTTCCACGCCCAGACGAAAAGCAACACGAACATGACGAGCACGGGGAATGAGACCGGCAGGGTGATCACGAGTGCCAAGCCGAGTAGTCCCAGAGCGAGAAGCCATGCGTCGGACTCGTCGACATCCGCGTCGCCTACTGCCCCGGGGTCTCCGTCTGCCGCGAACGCGCTCGACGGGCCGAGCAAGAGAAGCGCACCTACGACAACAACGACTCCACAACAAATGAACATTCCCCGGAGGGCGAATGAGGCTCTGCATGATCGGTGCATGTTTGTCCGATGCACCAGGCCCCTTCAGAAGTTCCCTTCGAGCTACGCGTTCGGTGCGCGGCTGGTGTCACCTACTTGTAGTCGACGACCACAGGTGCGTGGTCGGACCAGCGCTCGTCGTACGCCTTCGCCGCGTCGACGCGGTCGGCGACCGCTCGGGATGCGAGCCCGGCCGTGGCCATGTGGTAGTCGATGCGCCAACCGGCGTTGTTGTCGAAGGCCTTGCCTCGCTGGGACCACCACGAGTACGGGCCGATCTCGTCTGGGCGGCGCGAGCGGACGACATCCACCCAGCCCGTGCCCTCGCCGAGCACCCCGGTGAGCCATTCGCGCTCTTCCGGAAGGAAGCCGGAGGTCTTGTGGTTGTTCTTGTGGTTCTTCAGGTCCGCTTCCTGGTGGGCGATGTTCCAGTCGCCACACACGAGCATCTCCGGGCTCTTACCCGCCGCGCTATCCTTCGCGCGGCCTTCGAGGAACGGCCAGAACGTCGCCATGAAGCGTTCCTTCTCGTCCTGTTTCGGCGTGCCGGTGGAACCGGAAGGGAGGTAGAGGCTCGCGATGCGGACCTTCTCGCCCTTCTTCGCACCCGGGTACACCGCTTCGATGAAGCGGCCGGAATCGGCGAACTCGGGATCGCCGTAGCCGATAGTGACATCCTCGGGCTCGGCGCGAGAGAGAATCCCCACGCCCGCGCGCCCCTTGGTAGCGGCGGGAGCGATGATGAGGTGCCAGCCATCCTCCAGCGCCGGCTCGAGCGCCTTGGTCGCCTGCTCCTCGGTAGCGCGGACCTCCTGCATGCAGACCACGTCGACGTCAGCGGACTGCAGCCAGCTGAGCATGCCGGGGTTGCGCTCGTTGCGCTGTTTGACGGCAGCGCGGATTCCGTTGACGTTGACCGATGCGACCTTGAGACTCATGGCCACCACCCTAGCGACCGGGCCCGACGATCGGCATCGCAGACCGCACCGCTAGCAGGGCGAGAGGTACTCGAATCGATCGCTGAGAATGCGGGCGTTCCCGCCGCCGCGGCGCGCGGCGTCGCACACCGCTGCAGCATCGAAGCCGTAGTCGATGAGCACCGGGTACACGTTTCCGCCCTGATAGAAGCCGCGTAGCGAGGGGCAGGCGCCGGGCATCAAGTACATCGAATCACCGGGCACCATCGCCAGCGCCGCCGAGATCTGCCCGGCGGGATCGGGCGTATTATCGAGGATCGACGCCGTGATCAACACATAGCGGCCGTCGCACGGCAGCGAGGACACCTCCTCGGCTCCCCCTGCCACCGGCACCGAAGTGAGTGCGCCGGGGAACGGTGCGGGCGCCGAAGCCTCGGGCTGATTCGTGCCGCCGGATTCGCTTGCACCGGTAGAAGCGGCGGGCAACGTCTCGCCCTGCGCCTCGAGCGCGGCCTCGCGCCCGGGTACCTCAATATCCGTGAGTTCGAAGTGCTCCGTTCCGGGGGCGGCCTCCACGCTCTCGTCGCGGAACGTCCACCACAGCAGCCCTGCTGCGAGGACCACGACGATCAGCGTGGCAAGCACGGAAATGAGCACAGTCACCGGCGTCGAACTGCGAGTAGCGCTGGATCGTTCGCCGACCATCGCCTGGTGGCCGTACGGATGCTGCGGCCCCCGCTGCGGCGCCGCATTCCGGTTCTGGCTCCAGTACTCCCGCGTGCCGCCCCCGCGTCCGCGTCCATTGACATCGTTGTGCATTTATCGTTCGACCTCTACGTGATGCCTCTCGGCCAGACCAGGCCAAGTTGATGCATCAATCATCACGTATTCGGCGACATTTAGCCAGTGAAATCAAGCGAAATCCCCCGGCGCGATTCTGCCAGTTCAGCGCTCGTCGGGCAGCGCCTCCACCTCGGACACTCGCCCGGTCGGTGCCGCGTCCGCCGACGAACCCTGCACGGCGCTTCGCGCCTTTCGTGCCTGGATGACGGCGGGCACCGCGATCGCCAGGCCGCCGAGGGCTAGGCCGATGGCGGCCACTGCCGGCGCCCTGTAGCCCCAGCCTGCGGCGATGACCACACCTCCGAGCCACGCGCCGAGCGCGTTCGCCGTATTGAGCGCCGAGTGATTGAGCGCCGCGGCGAGCGTTTGCCCGCGGCCGGCCCACTGCATCAGGCGCGTTTGGAGCGCGGGGATCACGGCCGAGGAGGACAGGCCCACGAGGAAGAGCGCGATCACCGCCGTCACCGCGTTGGTGGTGGCGAGGTAGAACACCGCGAGCATGCCGGCCATGACGGCGATGCCGTAGAGGACGGTGCGTTCGAGGTTGCGGTCTGCGAGCGCGCCGCCGATGAGTCCGCCGATCACCATGCCGACGCCGTACACGGCAAGCACCGCAGGCATCGCCTCGCGCGGAACACCGGAGACCTCCACCATCGTCCACTGGATGTAGGAGTAGATGGCGAAGAGCCCGCCGAAGCCGACTGCGCCCATCGCGAGCGTGTACAGAACCTGCGGCTGGCGCAGCGCGGAGAGTTCGTCCTTCACCGACACCGTTTCGAGCGAGGCCGGGTTCGGGACAAAGACGGCGATCGAAACGAATGTCAGGGCTCCGATAGCGGCGACCACACCGAACGCCCACTCCCAGCCGACGGCGTCACCCAAAAACGTCGCGCCGGGCACGCCGACCACGTTGGCGACGGACAGGCCGAGGATCACCAGAGACACGGCTCGCGCCTCTCGCCCCTTCCCCGCCATCGCCGCGGCGACGAGGCATGCCGCGCCGAAATAAGCCCCATGCGGCACTCCCGCGAGGAACCGAGCCACGATTAGCAGGTTGAGCGACGGCGCCAGCGCGGAAAGACCGTTCCCGAGAATGAACAGGGCGACCAGCACAAGTAGCAGGTACTTACGCCGCATTCGCGCTGCCGCGATCGTGAGCAGCGGCGCGCCGATGACCACTCCGAGCGCGTAGGCGGAAATCACCACACCTGTGGCGGCCTCGGTGGTGCCGAATCCGTCGGCGATGGATCGCAGCAGGCCCATGGACGCGAATTCGGTCACGCCTATGCCGAAACCACCCATCGCCAACGACGCGATCGCGATGGCGAGACGGGCGGGCGACAGGGCACGGGAAGTCGTTTGGGTTTCGGTCACCCGGCAACGCTAGGACTGCACGTCGGGGCTTCGCTAGCCGCTCCGATCCACCCCACCCGATCAGACCACCCGACTGTGACGGCGGTCATCGAGATCCTTCAGAATCATCCCTATTTCGGTCCGTATTGACCAGGCTGGCCCCATTGTTGGTCGGCGGCGTTTCGACGTTTCCCGCGGGACAGCAGCACGGCGGCGAGCACCGCGAGCGCAGCCAGTATCGCGGTGATCCCTCCGCCCACAATGAGCCATATATTCGTGCCCTCATCGTCTTCCGCGGCAGCCGTCGCCGCATCGTCGTCGTTCTCGGAGCTACCTCCGGCCGCTGAATCGGGCTGCCCCGTACCACTGGATGACGGTGGGGCGTCCGAGGGCTCGGGGCCGGGCTCTTCGACGGGGCGCCAATCGGGGCCCTCGCCCGGTTCCCCATGTGCGGCGACTGCGAATTCGAAGGGCTGTTCCACGCCGCCGGGTTCCTGAGACTTAACGTTCATCGAAATAGCTACGTAGTGCGTGCCGGCGAGGGCACGATCCTTGCCGTACTCATTTTCGTAACGGTTGTTGTAGTCGATACTTCGATCGACGACGACATTTTCTGTCTTCTCCTCATCGTAGAAAGGCAAAGTCTCGTCGGCGACGTCATTACGCATCGGACCGAAGATTCCGATTCCCATATTCTCGTTCGTGTCCCGCACCGAGGGAAGCGCCTTGAACGTCACTTGTGGTCGCTGCCCCCATTCGACGGGGAAGCTGTAGTAGCGAGTCTCGCCAGGGACCATCGAGTCCGAATACGTTCCCTCCGTGATCGGCGCTGCATTGCCGAAGCTGTTGCCTCCGGAAACCGGTCGCGGTTCGGCGAACGGAAGGTCGGGCAGTTCTTGCTCGTTCCCACTACTGCCGGCTGGCAGTGCCGCAACCTCCTCGTCGGAAAGCGCGGGCTCGAACTGGACCGACACCTCGACCGGAATACTCTCTGGGCGAGTGTTGCCGCCCAAATCCAGGGAACTGAACTGCGCCTGCACCGACCACTCGTCCATGGCGCATCCGTCGACCTTGTCGCCATCGATGTATAGGCTCGCTGACTCCGCCGAGGTGAACCCACCCGCCTGGGTGGAGCCGTATGTCGATCGATCCCTACCGGTGCAGTCCGAGTCGCTCTCGTTTACGCCGTCGAGCCGGGCGCCGACGCCCTGTCCGCCTCGAGCGCTGTTTTCGTTGATCACCGGCAGTGGAGTCACCGCGACGCGCGCATGCATGCCTTCGGGTACCGCGACGCGGAAGAACTGCTCCTTGGCGTCGCTCGCAGATCCGGCGTGGGTGGTGACCTCGGTCTGATAGAGCCCTTCGCCGAGATACTTCGCGTCTTCGGGATCGTCGGCAAATTCGAACTGGGTGCCGGCCGTTTCGTACGACTCCATCGCGCGTTGGGTGAGGAACTTGAGCGATTCGGTGAGCGCGGCCGCGTCATCAGCCTGGCGGTAAGAGCCACTGGTTTCCCCCGCGATACATTCGAGTTCCTCGCGGGTGGCCTCGTCCGCTTTGAACCCGACGACGTGCACGGCAAGGCCGATGCCCTCGCCCGCTAACTCCTTCGCCACCTCGCACGGCGGCGGAGGAGCGCACGTGTCGATTCCGTCAGACACCAGGATGATCGAGCGCTCGCCCTCGCCGGACAGCTCGCCCCCGGCTGCACGGAGAGCGTTGCCGATCGGCGTATAGCCCTGTGCCTGCAGACCGTCGATCTCGCCCTTCAACCCTTCTTTGTCCACGCGGCCGACGGGAGCGAGCGTGCGGATGTCCTCGCAGCCGCGCTCGTGGTTCTCCGGGGCATCGTTGACCTGCGTGCCGTAAGCGAGCATCCCGACGTTCGCGGTGTCGGGAAGGGAGTCCACGAGCTCGGTCGCGGCGCGCTTGGCCACGTCCATCCGGGTACCGCCTTCGTCGGGCTCGAGCATCGACGACGACGCATCCATGACGATCGCCGCCTGCGCATCCTCACCCGAGGCGCCCTCCTGACCACCCTGCGCCGATGCCATCGGCGCAAAAGCAGCCACCCATGCCAGGACTACCGCCCCGACGACGCCGGCAGCGATCGCGGGACGAGCGGGGCTCGCGGCACGTCCGGCGTCATACCGCGATTTTTCCGTGCTTCCTACACGGCGGACAAGAAACGCATTCGGCATTACGCAAGCTCCTCACACAAACATTAAGCGGGAGCTTAGATATCTAATGCCAACACCGAACCAACTTCGCGTTAACGGGCACTAACAAGGTGCGAGGCGGGGCCGCGCGATGGGTCCGCGCGATGGGTCGCGTGGACGGACTACTCGGCGAGCTCGGGCGGGAAACCTCCGGTGGCGATCGGTCCCCACGAATCGACGGTGACGCGGACGAGGCACTTGCCTTGCTTGGCCATCGCCTCCTTGTACTCGTCCCAGTCGGGATGTTCGCCGGAGATCGAACGGAAGTACTCGACGAACCCCTCGAGCGCCTCGGGCAGATCGAGCACCTCGGCGGTGCCGTCGACGTGGACGTACGGATCGTTCCAGTCCTCCGACATGACACACAGGCTGACGGCGGGGTCGCGGCGAATGTTGGTGGCCTTGGCGCGCTGCGGATAGGTAGAGATGAGCAGCCTGCCCGAATCGTCGATGCCGCACGACACCGGCGAGGACTGCAGTCCCCCGGAGGCGCGGTGGGTGATGAGAACGGCACGGTGGGCGCCGCGAAGGAACGCGGTGAGTTGGTCGCGGTCTGGCCTGTCTGCGGTGGCGAATTTCGGCATGCCCTGACTCTATGCCCGAAATGCGGACTGCCGCCCCTGCTCCGAATCCGGTCTCGGATTCGGGGGGCGGCAGAAGTATGTGCGGTCGTGCAGCCGGCGCGGCCGCACGAGAGACCCGTTAGCGGAACGCGGCCTGCAGGTTCTCGTCGATCGCGGCGAGGAACTCCTCGGTGGTGAGGTAATCCTGGTCGCCCTCGGCGAGGAGCGCGAGGTCCTTGGTCATCTTGCCCGACTCGACGGTCTTGATGACGACGTCCTCGAGCTTGCCGGCGAACTCGCGCACCTCCGGGGTGTTATCGAGCTTGCCACGGTGATCGAGTCCGCGGGTCCACGCGAAGATCGAGGCGATCGGGTTCGTGGAGGTCGGCTTGCCCTGCTGGTGCTGGCGGAAGTGGCGCGTGACGGTGCCGTGGGCGGCCTCCGCCTCACACGTCTGCCCGTCCGGCGTGAGGAGAACCGACGTCATCAGGCCGAGCGAGCCGAAGCCCTGCGCGACGATGTCGGACTGGACGTCGCCGTCGTAGTTCTTGCAGGCCCACACGTAGCCGCCCTCCCACTTGAGCGCGGAGGCGACCATGTCGTCGATGAGGCGGTGCTCGTAGGTGAGGCCGGCCGCATCGAACTCGGCCTTGAACTCACGATCGAACACATCCTGGAAGATGTCCTTGAACTGGCCGTCGTAGGCCTTGAGGATCGTGTTCTTCGTGGACAGGTACACCGGGTAGTTGCGCTGCAGACCGTAGTTGAACGAAGCGCGCGCGAAGTCCTCGATGGACTTGTTGAAGTTGTACATGCCCATGACGACGCCACCGTCCTCGGGCAGCTTGACGACCTCGTGCTCGATCGGCTCGCTGCCGTCGTCCGGGGTGTAGGTAATGGTGACCGTACCGGCGCCGGGCGCCTTGAAGTCGGTGGCGCGGTACTGATCGCCGAACGCGTGACGACCGACGATAATTGGCTTGGTCCAGCCCGGAACCAGGCGGGGAATGTTGTCGATAATGATCGGCGCGCGGAAAATCGTGCCGCCGAGAATGTTACGGATCGTGCCGTTCGGCGAGCGGTACATCCGGCTGAGGCCGAACTCCTCCACGCGCGCCTCGTCCGGCGTGATGGTCGCGCACTTGACGCCCGCGCCGTGCTTCTTGATCGCATTCGCCGCGTCGACCGTGATCTGGTCGTCCGTGGCGTCCCGGCTCTCAATGCCCAAGTCGTAATATTCGAGGTTGAGGTCGAGGTAAGGGTGAATCAGCTTGTCCTTGATGAACTTCCAGATGATACGAGTCATCTCGTCGCCATCGAGCTCGACAACGGTTCCTTCAACCTTGATTTTGGACATTAAGTCTCGCTTTCCACTCGTACACGCCTGGGTGTCGGCGTTAACGGCCCGCGGGTCGGGGCCTCATGAGTCACAAATAACGTTTACATGACGCTTCCCTCAGTTTACGCATGATCCATTTTACGCACTGCGGGCAGATCGCCTCCCCATTGAGATTTACCAGGATTGGCTGACCCATGCCGATTTCTTTTCGTTCCGGGGTCCGATCAGGGGCCGACGTTGCGGCGCGGTCGGGCTGGCCTTAACATGGCCGGTAGGTCATGAGACTCAGCGCAAAGCCCCGGCTTGCTGAGCGGCAACCCTCCACCGCGGTGGGGTGCCCCGGGAGACGACCAGGCTCTACCTGCCCGGGCGAGCGCCGCGTTATCTGCGGCACACTCGCGAGAATTCGGGTATCGGTGGTAGCAAGCGCGGGTCCGCATGTAGACACGCCAGAGCACTCGGCCATACGCCTGATCAGGCAAATTGCCGAGCGGTACCCTCTGGAGAGTCGGCGCGGGCGGGCCCCACCGTATAAGGATGACGAGAAAGGGGCCACGGCCATGACATACGACAATTCAAACGAGAACTGGGGTTTCGAGACCCGCCAGATCCACACGGGCCAGCCCGTGGATTCCGATACCGGCGCACGGGCGCTGCCGCTTTACCAGACCACGAGCTTCGTGTTCAAGGACGCGCAGCAGGCTGCAGCGCGCTTCGCGCTGGAGGAGCTCGGCCCGATCTACACGCGCATCACCAACCCGACGACGGCGGTCGCCGAGGATCGTATCGCCTCCCTCGAAGGCGGCGTCGCTGCGCTGCTGTTCGCGTCGGGCCAGGCCGCCGAGACGGCCGCGATCCAGACGATCACGCAGGCCGGCGGCCACGTCGTCGCCTCGCCGCGACTCTACGGCGGCACCGAGACACTGTTGCGCCACACCCTGCCCAAGTACGGGATCACCACGACGTTCGTCGACGACCCCGATGACCCGCTCGCCTGGGAGCGTGCGATCCAGCCGAACACGCGCGTGTTCTATGCCGAGTCGATCTCCAACCCGCTCAATGACGTGCTCGACATCCCGGCCATCGCGCGCGTGGCGCACGAGAACCAGATCCCGCTCGTCGTCGACAACACCGTCGCCTCGCCGTACCTGATCCGCCCGATCGAACTCGGCGCGGATGTCGTCGTCGAATCGGCGACCAAGTACCTCGGCGGCCACGGCACCTCGATCGCCGGCGTGCTCGTCGACGGCGGCAATTTCGACTGGCGCGCACAGCGGGACGGTGAAGACCTCTACCCCAGCTTCACCCAACCCGACCCGGCCTACCACGGCGCCGTGTATGCCGACCTCGGTGCTCCGGCACTCGCACTCAAGGCGCGCGTCACCCTCCTGCGAGACACCGGCGCCGCGGCGAGCCCGTTCAACGCGTGGACGCTCACCCAGGGGCTGGAGACGCTCTCCCTACGCGTCGAGCGCCACAACGCCAACGCCCAGGTCGTCGCCGAATGGCTCGAGTCGCGCTCGGACGTCGCGAAGGTCAATTACGCCGGGCTCGAATCGTCGAAGTGGCACGGCATCCAGAAGGAGATCTCACCCAAGGGTGCAGGTGCGATCGTCACCTTTGACCTCGCCCTCCCCGATGGCTTGGACGCCGAGCAGACCAAACAGAAGGCGTGGGCGTTCATCGATGCACTGAAACTGCACTCGTGCCTGGTGAACATCGGCGACGTTCGTTCGCTCGTGTGCCACCCGGCGTCGACGACGCACTCGCAGCTTTCCGAGGACGCGCTGTCGGCCGTCGGCGTCTCCACCGCGACGATTCGGCTCTCGGTCGGTATCGAGGACGTCAACGACATCCTCGCCGACCTCGAACTCGGCTTCGCCACCTTGTAACGAGTCTGAGCACAGCAACGCACGCATCAACACGAAAAAGAGACCGCTTCGCCTTGTCCACTCCCGATGTGTCACCGAGCTCGCCGCCCGTCGCCCTCCCGGGCGAGAACGGCGAGCTCGGCCATATCTCGATCGGCGAACTCGAGCTGATCTCAGGTGTCGTACTGCCCGGCGTCACCATTGCTCTACAGGCGTGGGGACGGCTTAACGAAGACCGGTCGAACGCGGTGCTCATCGAGCACGCGCTCACCGGAGATTCGCACGTCTCCGGGCCGGTCGATCCGCTGCACCCGACACCCGGGTGGTGGAACGGCCTGCTCGGTCCCGGGCTGCCGCTGGACACGGACAAATACTGCTTTATCTCTACAAACGTCTTGGGTGGGTGCCGAGGCACCACGGGGCCGAGCTCGCTGCACCCGGACGGCCACTACTGGGGCGCCCGCTTCCCTGCCGTCGCCGTCCGCGACATGGTCGCGGCGGAGCTCGCCTTGTGCGACATCCTCGGGATAGATCAGCTCGCCGCCGTCATCGGCGGATCCATGGGCGGAGCCAGGACCCTCGAGTGGATGGTCGGGCACCCCGAAAGGATGCGCGCGGCGTGCGTATTCGCGGTCGGCGCGCGGGCAAGCGCGGACCAGATCGGCATCCAGACCGCGCAGATCATGGCGATCACCTCGGACCCGAATTGGCAGGCCGGCGGGTATCACGGCACCGGCCAGGTGCCGGTTCAGGGACTTGGGATCGCGCGCCGGATCGCGCACCTGACCTACCGCAGCGAGGAAGAGCTCGACGAGCGATTCGAAAATCGCGCCCAGCCCGGCGAGGAACCGCGCGGCGCCGCGTTCGGACCGGCGGGCCGCTACGCGGTGCAGTCCTACCTCGACCACCAGGCCGCGAAGCTCGTCACGCGATTCGACGCGTGCACCTATGTGCTGCTCTCCGATGCGCTCAACCGCCACGATGTGGGCCTCGATCGCGGCGGCGTCGACGCGGCGCTTACCGGCTGCCACGTGCCGTGCGTCATCGGCGGAGTGACGTCGGACCGCCTATACCCGCTCCGCCAACAGGAGCAACTCGCCGACCTCCTCCCCGGCGCCGACCCGCTGGCGGTGATTCCCTCGGACGCCGGGCACGACGGCTTCCTCACCGAGAAGGACGTAGTAGGGCCGCTGCTTACGCGCACGCTAGAACTCGCGGAGTCCTGATCCCGCCGCCGGTCTCGAGCCTCCCGCGACTGCTACCCGGTACCGAGTGAATCAACCGACAGCGACAGCCAGATGACCAGCACGCCGACCACCGCGAGAAATGCGACGTCGAAGGCCTTCGAGCGGACGATGAGCAGGCCCGCCTTCGTGTGGGGCAGCGCAGCCCGCAACACCGCGGCGAGTAGGGCGACCACGCCGAGCGCGAAGGCCCCGCGGCGCCAACGGTCGAAGACCATGAGAAGCAGCGAGATGACGATGCCTGCGAGGATGATCGCCAGTGGCCATTCCGCGCGAAGGCGGCTCCGCGAAAATCGCCGGGGGCGGCGGATCGGCGCCCGGTGACGCGGCCCGACGGCACTGCTGGGCCGGGACCTCCCGGCGCTGCCGGCCGCGCTGTTGTTCGGCACCGACTACCACCCTTCGTCGTGGATCCGCTCGCGCCACCCGTACCTGGCCGCGGGCTTGAATGCTTGCCCTTCAGGGTAGGCCGTCGGAAGAGCCACGCCCAACGTGTACCCAATGGGCACGCCAAATAGCTTGCTGACCTCCGTCTGCGCATCGTTGAGTGTCGTCGTCCACGCGGTGACGAGGCCGCGGCCACGCGCCGCGAGCGCATAGCTCCACGCCGCCGGAAGGAGCGAAGACCACAACGATGCCTGGTTATCGGGTGTATCGGTGGGAGCTTCGACGAACCCCAGAACCACTGTGGGGAGACGACCGAAATTGTCCGCGAGGTGCATCGCGCTGCGCACGTCGGCGGGAAGATCCTCCTGGGGCACGCCGGCCAGGGCGTGGTCGTACCTTCCGTGCCAGAGACCGCGATAGATCTCGCCGAGCGCGGCGATGGACGCGCCGTTCTGCACGACGATCCAGTGCGCCTTGAGAGTTCCTGCGCCGGTCGGGGCCTGCGCGGCGATCCGGAGGCAGTCGTGGACATCCTCGCGGGCGACCGGGAGATCCAATCGAAGCCGTAGCCGGACCGACCTGGTTGTTGTCAACACAGCGACGAGGTCGTGGTTCCCGGGCGGATCCTGTTCGTTCATACCCCGTACTCTGCCGCATCGGAGGCGCCCGATGCGGCAGAGCGCTCACCCCGATGAGGAAACTCTCACGTCGCAAAGTGAAACGTACCCGCCTCCAGTTCCCGATAGTTCGGGAAGACCCTATGTGCACGAACCGCAATAGAATTGATGGATGGGATCCGCAGACGTGAGACTCGACCGGGCCGACGTACGAGAAGTCGGAGGCAAAGCGATCGGGCTACTCCGACTAGACGCCGCGGGACTCGACGTGCCGCCGTGGCGCGCACTCGATGCCGCGTACGGCCAGACACACCTGGGCCGCGTGCGGTCCCGTGCAGACTCTGGGTCCGCTGGTGGCTCTCTGCGGGAGCTGGCATTGAGCGAACCACTCGACGCGGACACCGAGGCGCGCATCGCGGCGATACTCGATGAACTGGACTGCGAGTTCGTGGCCGTGCGTTCCTCGGGCCTGGCCGAAGACGGCTCGGACGAATCCCTCGCCGGCCGCTTCGAGACCGTGCTCGGCGTGCGCGCAAACGATCCGCGCGCGGTAGAGGACGCGGTTCGTAGGTGCTGGGCCTCGGCGCTTCCGGATGTCGCTGCCTCGGCTGCCGAAGGGCCGGCCGCCGCGGGCACGCCGATGGCCGTCGTCATCCAGAAGATGGTCGATCCATACGCTGCGGGGGTTGCGTTCACGCTCGACGAGCGGGTGCTCGTGAGCGCGGCATACGGGCTCGGCGAGGGGGTCGTCTCCGGCGCCGTCGACGCCGACTCCGCGGTGCTCGACGTCGCCGGCGAGGTACTTACCGAGCGCATCGGAGCAAAGGAATCGGCGTTCCGCCGCGTCGGCGGTGAGGTCCACGAGCTGGAGGTCGGCCCCGCCGCGCGCGCCGAGTCCGCGCTCTCCCGCGAGCAGTACCGCACGCTCGGGCAGACGCTTTCGCGGATTGCCGAGGCCATCGGGCCGCGGCAGGACGTCGAGTTCGCTTTCGATGACGCCGGGCTACACATCCTGCAATGCCGCCCGGTGACCGCGTCGACGCCGATTCCCGACCTGCCCGTGCCCGTCGGGATCGACGACCTCGTCTCAGCCGAACGGGTCGGCGCCGGCGAGGCGCGCCTGTGGGACAACTCGAACATTCTCGAAAGCTTCAACGGCCCCACCTCACCGCTGACCTTCTCGACCGCGTCGAACGTGTACCGCCACGTCTACGACGGTTATGCACGTTCGCTGCGGGTGCCGCGCGCCCAGCTCGAGCAGGTCGCCGAGTGGACCCCGCACCTGCTCGGACAGTTCTACGGACGCGTGTACTACGACCTGTTGCACTGGTATCGGATGGTCGGAATCGCGCCCGGATACGCGCTCAACCGGCGCGTGCTCGAGGTCGCGCTCGGCGTCGGCGAGCCGCTGGATGCGAAGATCGCGCGCACCCTCGCACCGTTCACGTTCCGCACACCCGCCCATAAACTCGTCTCCCGCGCGATCACCACCGCGACCTATGTTCGCAGGATCGCCACGGTCGAGTCGTTCGTCGACGATTTCCTCCGTGACTTCGACGCCATCTACGCCCGCTTCGACGCGCTCGACTACGACGAGATGGAAGGGACGGAGGTTCTCGCTCGCTTCGAGGAACTCGAGAGCGAACTGCTGCGTCGGTGGGGGCCGGTGATGGTGCTCGACGCGGCACTTCTCACGTTGTCCGGACTGTTGTTCGCGCTGACCAAGCTCTTTTTGCCGAAGGCGCCCGAATGGTTCGGATTCGCGGTGATCGCGCCCGGCGAGGATATCGAGTCCGCCGAGCCCGCCCACGCCCTTGCGGACATGGCCGCGCTCCTCGACGACGAGACGGTGGCCGAGCGCATCCGCCGCGGCGATCCCGGCGAGGTATATGCGTGGATCCGGGACCACGGCCCGGAGAAGTTGCGCCTCGCGGCCGAGAAATACATCGACAACTACGGCTACCGCAGCCTCGATGAGCTCAAGCTAGAGATCCCCGACCTCCGCGAGGACCCGTCGATGCTCGTCGTCCTGTTGCGAGCGGCGATGGCCGGCGGCGCCCCGAATCGAGGAGAAGACGCCGAGGCCTACCTCGACGCGAATCTGCACGGCGTGCGCCGCCGCGTCTACGAGGCGCTACGCCGCAAGACCTCCGCGGGTGCCGCCGCGCGCGAGCGCCTGCGCTTCGCACGCACTCGCGCATTCGGGATGGTCAAGCGCATGGTTCGCGCCATGGGCCGCGACCTCGCCGCCCGCGGGGTCCTCGGAGAATTCGAGGATGTGTTCTTCCTGACTCTGGACGAGCTTCGCGCGCAACTTCGTGGCGGCACCACTTCTGACGGCGGAGAAGCCGCGCGCGCATCAGTGGAGCGGCGCCGGGAGGCTCTACATCTGTCGCGCTCGGTTGCGGGCCCAGCGCGGTTCTGGACCTCGGGTCCGGTGAGCGGCCGCGGCGAGCTCGCCGAGCTCGGCTTCGTTCCGCGGTCGGGGCTACCGGCGGCGGAGGCCGGCGACGAGCTCACCGGCGTGGCCTCGTCCTCGGGCGTTGCCGAGGGCACGGTGGTTGTCGTCGATTCGCCGGCCGATATCCGCGAGGGCATCCTCGTCGGCTACCGCACCGATCCGGGCTGGGCGGCGGCGCTGCCCGCGGCACAGGCACTTCTCATCGAGCGCGGATCGCCGCTCACCCACGTCGCGATCATCGCGCGCGAGCTGGGCATTCCCACGGTCGTGCAGATCGAGAACCTCACCTCGCTGCTGCGCGACGGGATGCGAGTGCGCGTGGACGCTACCGCGGGCACGGTTACCGTTCTCGGCGGCGCCGAGGAATCGGACGCAGAGCAGGATGAGGAGGCGAAGCGATGACGGCCACCTCGACTCCTCGTTCGACGGGCAGGGAAGAACGGCGTCGGTGGGCGGATATCGACATCGCCCGCGTTGTCGGCTGGGTTGATGAGCCGGGCAGCTCCGCCGTCATACGTGCATTGACAGATGGCGGCGAATGGGACTGCCTCGGCTACGACGAGGCGGCTTCCCGGGTACGCGAGCTCGGCGATGCGATCGCGTACTGGCTGGCCTCGAACGGCTACGGCGCCGATACGCCGGTCGCCGTGATCGCGCCTACGGCCGTCGACACGGTGATCGCCTACTGGGCGGTACTCGACTCCGGCGCTGCGCTCGTGCCGCTGTCGCCTCCCGGGCTCGGCGAGGCGGACGCGGCCGCAGAGAAGATCGCCGGGATCCTGGAGGTCTCCGGCGCACCGCTCGTGCTGGCGAGCGACGACTTCTCCCCGCTCGCCGAGCGGGCCCGGGAGCTCGCCGGTTCGAGGGCGCACATCGTCTCCCCCGCTGCGTTGGCCGCGCGGGCCGGGCGGGTCGGCGATTCCGGAGCGGACCGGGATCGCGGCGAGATCGCGCTCCTGCAATTCACCTCCGGGTCGACGGGTTCGCCGCGAGGTGTGGTGATCAGCTGGGAGGCGCTCGCGCACAACCTCGACATGATCGCAGGTCACGTAGACTTCGAGGCCGGCGACGGGTTCTGCTCGTGGCTGCCGATGTTCCACGACATGGGACTGGTGGGGATCGTGCTGCTGGCGGTGTCGACCAGGTCACGACTGGAGCTGATGCGCCCGGACCAGTTCATTCGATGGCCCGAACGCTATGTGGAGATGCTCTCGCGATGCCAGCACTCGGCGAGCCCGTCCTTCGGCCTGGGCTACGCGGCATACCGCCTGCGCGGGCGCGAACTTCCCGATGTGGATTTATCGGGGTTCAAGTCGTTGGTCATCGGTTCCGAGCCGCTGCGCGCTGCGGACATCTCCGGGTTCCTCGAGCGGTTCGGCGAGCTGGGGTTCACCGTCGCTCAGATTCGGCCCGCTTACGGGCTCGCCGAATCGACGCTCATGTCGTGCGGGACGCGGCTCGGCGAGACGATGCGGGCTCTCGCGCTCTCTCCGGCTACGGAGATCGGCCGGCCCGCGGCAATCTCCGACGAATGGTCCGCCACAGACGGTTCGTTGCCCGGCGCCGACGCCGTCACCTGGTCGTTCTGCGTGGGCGCACCAGACGCCGACGCGCCGGTGACCATCTGCGATCCCGATGGTGCGCCGCTGCCTGCGGGCACGGTCGGCGAGATCTGCGTCGCCGGGCCGTCGATCGCGGACGGCTATGTCCAGGCCTTGGACGGGCCGGTCGACCCCGAGAGGACTCGGTTCGACCGCGGAGTGCTGCGCACAGGCGATGCGGGGTTCTTCCACGAGGGCGGACTGTACGTTCTCGGGCGTATCGGTACCTCGCTGAAGACGCGTGGGCGCACCGTGTTCATGGAGGACCTCGACGCTGCGGTCGCCCACGCGACCGGGCTCCCCGGCGGACGGGTCGCCGCCGCGGCCGCGCCGCAGGCCGGTGGGCCGAAGGTACTCCTGGCTCTCGAGACGCCGCGCGCCGAGCAATCCGAGTCCGCGCGCACCGTGTTGCGCGCGCTGTGCGGGGACCGCGAGGTCGAGGTGCGCGAGGTTTCGCGCGGGTTCATCCCCCGAACCTCCAGCGGCAAGCCGCGCCGCCACGAACTCATCCGGCTCCTCGCCGGCTCGGCGGATGGTGACAGCAGTCCCGCGAACGGCGACCACGACGACCGAAGGGGCCCTTCCGCTACTCCTGCAGTGGGCTCGGGGGAGGACGCGCGCGACTACGCCGGCCCCGACATCCTCGCCCTGTGGGAGACGGTCGCGCCGCGCGTCGACGTTCCCGCCGCCGCGGGCGTTCTCCACGAGGGTTCGCTCGCCGAGGGCTTCGGCAACGCGCGCAGCGACGTCGACTTCCTCGTCGTCATCCCCGGCGATCCGTCCACTCCGACGATGCCGACCGTTCTGTTCGAGGCGGGCCGCCGGGTCGAGGTGCGCACGCGCTCGGAGTCCGAGATCCACGCGCAATTCGATCGGCTTGCCGTCGAGGCGGCCGCCGCGGACGATCCCGACCCCGAGGTCCCGGGCGAGGATATTCTCAATCGCTGCCAGCGGCTCGCGGGGTCCAAGCTGGTGCGCGCGTCCGCCGTCATAGACGGTGTGTCCCTTCCCCACACACGTGAGCTGGCGGGAGTCCTCGGTAAGTGGTGGCGGGTGCGGGCGGAGTCGTGCCGCGCCCGGGCCGTGGCCGCTCGGGCATTCGGCAATGCCGCCGGCGAAGCGGGCTGGATGCGCGAGGCCGGTGTGCAGGCGCTCAAGGCGGAGCTCGCCGGCAAGGGCGAGACGTACCTGGAATCCAAGTGGCTCGCCGAGCAGCTGCGCCGCGCAGGTGACTCCGCGGCGGCCGAGCTGCTGGGAGCAACGGGAGGCGCGTCGACCGGCTTTGCCGTGCGGTGGGCCGAGCTCGCCGACGAGCGCCTGGGCACGCGCGCGCCGTCGCCGGCGCAGCTTCGCATCGAGCGCGCGCCGGAGGTGACCACGTGGATCATCGGTTCGCGGGCGCACGTCGTCCGCGGGCGCGAAGATGTGTTCGTTCTGACGTCGGAGTTCGCGGATGCCTGGCGGCGCGTTGTTCCCGGGCGATCCCTGGCTTGGCATCTAGACGGTGACTCGGCACGTGCGGACGTGCTGGAATGGGCGCTCGACCTGGGGCTGGTGCGGCTTTCGGTGCGCGCCGGGCAGGAGTGGCGCGAGGTGCGGCCCGCGATGTCGATGGTCGCCGAGGCGAAGGCGGTGAGCCCTCCAGTGGTGAGCGCCGTGCCCGCGCTGACGCTGGCCGGCGCGACCACCGCGAACTCGCGGGTTCCGTTCGTCCGGTCCGCGTTGCGCGCCGAGGATTTCGCCGCGTGCGGGATGGCTCTCGTGTGGTCGCTGATGGTGACCGAGAACGCGCGCGAGGACCTCGACGGCGCGCTGCGCAGCGAGCAATGGGGCGTCGCGTCGGCCGCCGCGGCGCGCGTGGTGCTGTTGTCCTCGCGACTCGTGCTCACCAGCTGCGGGGTGTACCCGCTGCCGGCAGACGTGCAGCCAGCGCGTTCACTGCGCACGCTCTGCCCGCCGAGCCCGCAGCTCGATTCCCTCGCGGGCACGGTCGACGATCTACTCGGAGAGCTCACGTCGGCGGAGGCGATCCGCGCCGATCCGGCGGGCCTCACCGCGCGGATCGACGAGCTCGTCCGGGCCGTGCGCGAACTCGCGATCGGCGCCGGTTTCCCCTCGTCCTTCGACGGCCCCGCGCAGTGGAACGCAACCCTGAAGATCGCCTACGACTGGCTGCGGCTCGGCGGATACCTCGACGCGACGCTGCCGCTCGACGAAGCCAGAGACCTCGTCGAATCCGGCGGCCAACAACCGCACGCCGGCATCGACACGACTGAAGGAGACATCCCATGACCGACGCCGCCCAGGCACGCAAGCGGGCCCTCGACGTCGTCGAGGCGATGGCACCGAACCCGCCGGTCGGCGGTCTACAGCCGGAACTTCGTCTCATCGACGATCTCGGCTTCGACTCGCTCCGCCTCGTCGAGCTGACGATGGCGCTCGAGGACGCACTCGAACTCGACCCCATCCCCCAGGCCAGGCTCGCCGGGGTGATGACGGTGGATGCAGTGCAGGATCTCGCGGCAGAGATGAAGGGCTCCGGATCATGAGCGGCGGCGCAGTACTGGTTACCGGCGCGGCGGGGCTGGTCGGCGCGGAAGTGTGCGCGCGAATGGCACGGCAGGGGCGGCGCGTGCTCGCGATGGTGCACAGCACACCCGATATCCGTACGGTCGACGGGCCGCTCCACGCGGCCCGCGTCCGCGTCGTCTCCGGAGACGTCACGGCCGCCGGTCTCGGCCTCGACCCGACCGACTCGCTGGTGCGGCAGGTCGACACTGTCGTCCACTGCGCGGCGACCACCAACTTCTCCGAGCCCGACGAGGTATACCGGCGTCTCAATATCGGCGGCACCGAGAACGCCGTCGCCTTCGCCCAGCGCGCCTCGGCGCGGCTCGTGCACGTGTCGACGGCGTACGTGTGCGGCAAGCTCGACGAGCAAGCCGGCCCGGGGGCGACGTTCGGCGAATCCGAACTCGACCGGGGGCAACGTTTCAACAACGGCTACGAGGCCTCGAAGCTCGAGGCCGAACGGATTGTGCTGGACGCCGAGCGCGGCGGCCTGCCCGTCGCCATCGTGCGCCCCGGGATCGTATGTGGGCACAGCGAGGACGGCCGCATCACCGACCGCCGAAACCTCTACCTCGTACTCAAGCTCATCACCGAGGGCAAGCTCCGCACCCTTCCCGGGCGCTACGGCGCGACGCTCGCGCTCGCCCCTGTGGACATGGTCGCCGACGTCATCGCGCACGTCGTCGCCGACGGCATTACCGGCCGTACCTTCCACGCGGTCGGACGGGACGCGCTCAGCCTGCGCGATGTCTCGGATGTAATCTCCGAGTATCCCTGCTTCGACATCAACCGCTTCGTGCCGCCCGCCGGTTTCGACCCCGGCGAGCTCGACCGTCGCGAGCGCGCCTACTTCGACCGCGTCGCCCGCGACTACACCGACTACTTCGTCCGGACCGTCCGCTTCGACACCACGGCCACGAGGGAGTTGCTCGCCGCCCATGACGCCGCGCTTCCAGCAAGCGGGAGGGAGCTTCTTCGCGCGATCTTCGACGATTGCCTTCGGGTGGGCTTCCTCGCCGACGGCCTGCGCTCGGTTGACGAGGCCGTGGCGAGCGTCGCTGCAGGCGACGCGGGAGGACGCCGATGAGTACCGAAAACACCGCACGGACACCCGCGAGCCTGCTCGGGTCCTGGACGCGTTCACCGGATAAGGCCGAGATCTTCGCCCGCGACACGTGGTATCTCGAGGCCTCCGAGCAGCTGGCCGAACGAACCGAGGACGCTGCCGCCGAGGGCGCCCGCACGGCCGTGCTCCTCATCAAGCCCGACGGGGTGTGCGCCGGCGCGGCACCGGCAGCGGTCGACTGGCTACTCGAGGCCGGCTACACGATTCACGACGCCGCGGCACTCGAGCTCGGCCGCAACGACATTCGCGCGCTGTGGCTGCACCAGTGGAATATCGCCTCGGCCGAGCGGCGGGGATTGGCCGACGTCATCCGCTCGTTGTCGCCCTCGCTGGTCCTCGTTCTCGGACGAGACCGCACCGACGGGGACATCCCTACATCCGTCGAGCTCACCTCCGCGAAGGGACCGACCGACCCGACCAAGCGCGTGCCCGGCGAGCTCCGCCACGCGCTGCCGACCGACTCGTACCTGCTCAATTTCGTCCACACCCCGGACGAACCCGCCGACGTATTACGCGAGCTGGGAATTTATTTCGACACCGCGCGCAGGGCGCAGGCATTCGAACGGATCCTGTCGCGCCACGACTCCGCGGCCACCGCGCGTACCCTTGCCGCCGAGCTCACCAACAAGCACCGAAAGCCCACTATCAATGTAGAGAACTCCCGGATAGCGCTCATCGCTCGCTCGCACCGCGGGGAAACCACCGAGGACACCGCGCGCCGGCTCCTCGCCTCGCCGGCCGAGCTCGATCCGCTCACCGCCTGGCATGTCCTCGTGGCGGGGGCGGGATCGCTGCCCATGCGCACCCCGCACGGCGACGTCACTCTCGCCAATCCCGGCGCCGCTGCGTGGCGAACCGGGACGGCCGAGCCGCTGCATACGCGCACCCTCGACCGTCGGCTCGTCCACCGCCGGTCGCGCGCCGAGACGTTCGTGTCCACCATGGCCGAACCGCGCCGCGACGACCAGGGGCGCCTCGTCGTTCCCGTCGGCGCGCAGGTCTCCCGCGCCCACCCCGTGCACGGCGATCACCTCGGCGCCCAATCCGGGCGAGTCGACCTGCTCCAGCTGATGGAGACCTGCCGGCAGGGCGCCATCGCAAGCGCTCACGTCAACTATGGTGCGCCGCTGGGGCACGCGTTCATCGTGCGCCGATTCAGCGGTACCTTCGACGGCGATGCCCCGCGACATTCGGGGCGACCGCTGGAAATCACCATCGATATCGCCTCCGAACGCGAACGTGCCGCGCCCGGCAGAGACGGCACGGTCACTGGACTCGATGTGGACTTCACGGTGTTCGGCCCCGAACGCGCTCGCCTCGCGACGTTCTCCGGTTCCTACACGTGGCTGTCGCAGGCGGACTACCAGGCGCTTCGGTCAGCAGCCCGCGAGTTCTCGGGCTTCGCCGGCGATCCGGTCGCGCTCGCGCCGTGCACGCCGATCACAGCGAAGGAAATCCTCCGCGAGGTCGCGGCGAATGCCGTCATCTCCCCCGGCGGCCTGCAGCTGGTCGTGGACCCGTCCCACCCGGTGCACTTCGACCACTCCCTCGACCACGTTCCCGGCATGCTCCAGCTCGAAGGCGCACGCCAGTCCGCGCTGCTCACCGTGCCCGCCGGCGAACGCGATCACTGGCATATGACGTCGATCGATGCGGATTTCCGTGGCTTCGGCGAGCTCGAGAGCGAAGTCGAGCTCGACACGTCGTCCCAGGACGCGCCGACCGGCGCCACGCTCGGGGCGCGCGTTCTCCTACGCCAACGGGGTCGGATGATCTCCGATGTGCTCGTGGGCTTGCGTCGTCCCGATATCGGCGAGACGGGGCCTGGTAGCCGATGACGCCGCTAGGTGTGGCCGGGGCGACCGCGGTGTTTTTCCGCGAGCGCTTTCCCGCCTACTACATCCTCTACGCCGTCCTATGGTCCTCGGCGGCGACGTCCGCCGCGCGGGAGCTCGCCGATTTCGACGTCGACGCCGCCGATGCCGGGCGCTTCGCTGCGCAGACGGTCGCGCTGCTGGCGGCGCTCATCTCGCTGCGCCTACTCGACGATCTCAAGGATCTTCCCGGCGACCGAGCGGCGCACCCGCAGCGCCCGCTCCCCTCCGGTCGCGCCACCCCGGCCGAGTTCGGCGCGGCCGCGGGCTTCTTCGCCGCGGCGGCGCTTGCACTCGCCTATCTGTCCGCGGGCGTCGTGGGCGCGGCGGCCCTCGCGGTGGTCCTCGCCTACGGAATCGCGTTGTGGCCGCTCGGCCGCGCGATACCGCACCTGGAGCGTCGGCCGCTCCTGGAGATGGCGTTGACGTACCCGGTGCAGGTCCTGGCCACGGTATTTCTCCTGGCCTCGACGTACCAGCGACTGGAACCCGGCGCGGCCACCCCGCAGATCATTTGGGTGTTCGTGTTCTTCGCCGGCGCCTTCCTGCAGTTCGAGGTCGCGCGCAAGTCCGCCTCCGCCGAGGGGTCGGCCGCCGGTGACTATTCGGACGTGCTCGGCGTGCGCGGCGCGGCGGCGCTGTCCGCGGCGTTCTCGGTCCTCGCAGTGTTCGGAGCGATCATCCTCGCTCATCCCTGGGACACCGCGCCGGTGTTCAACGTCGCAGGATGGCTCCTTCCGTTGACGCTGATCATCCCGTTCGATTCCCTGTGGAACTACGCGCGCGGCGAGCGGGACCGGCCGAGCACGGCCTCGTCTGCGCTCTTCCTCGTCCTGCTCTACCTCTGTGTTTCCCTGCTCGTGCTCATCGGCTGAGCCTGACCACCGCTAGCCGGAAGGATCCGTGATCAACATGGCCGCATTCCCGAAACGCCCCGCCGACGTCCCCTGGGCTCCGGGGCGCCTCCCCGGGATCGGCCATGCGCGCCAGCTCATCACCGATCCGCTCCCGTTCGTCCGCTCCCTGCCGACGTACGGTCCCGTGGTCAAGGTCGGGCTGGGGCCGCGCCCGCTCTACATGGCCACGACGATCGAACTGGTGCGGGATGTCGGCCTCGGCCGGGCCGGCGAATTCCACCGCGACAATCTCATCGAGCCTGTCGCCCCGTTCACGGGCCGTTCGCTGGTCACGCTCAGCGGGTCCGATCACCGTCGCCGGCGCCGTCTCATCGCGCCGGCCTTCCACCGCAACCGCATCGCTGTGTACGCGGAGTCCTATGCCGAGATCGCCGAGCAGTGGCTGGGCACGCTTCCCGTCGGTACGCCGTTCGAGGCCACGCCTTACGTGGATAAGCTCGCGATCGACACGCTCATGGCCTCGCTCATTCGCGCCGACGTCGGCGCCGACGCGCGCTCGGTCCTCAGCTCGAAGTCCCCCGAACTTCTCGCCGAGGCCTCGATCCGCACAATTCTCCCCGTCGCGGTCGCCGAGCTGCGCCGCGGCGCCCACCGCCGCTTCCTCGACACCTCGGACCGCATGCGCGCGGAGGCGAAGAACGTCGTCGCGGAGTACCGCCGCCACGGCGACGACCGCGGCGATCTGCTCTCGACGCTGGTCAATCATGTCGACCCGGGGACGGGTGAGTTCCTCGGTGACGAGGACATCGTCGACGAGCTCGTCGGTTTCGTCATGGGCGGCATCGAATCGCCGGCGGGCATGCTCCTGGCGTTCCTGCACGAGCTCACCCACTCGCCGTCCGCGCGGTCGGAGGTCATCGACGAGATCGATGACGTCGTGGGGTCCGGGCCCGTCGAGGCTCACCACGCCACCTCGCTGCCGGCCACGCGCCGCGCCCTCATGGAGACGATGCGCCTGTGGACCTCGTGGATCACGCTGCTCGATGCGCGCGGCGAGATCCGTCTCGGCGATCTCACGCTCGGAGGCGGCGTCCAGATCGGGATGAGCCCGCAAGCGATCCACCACGATCCGCGCAACTTCCCCCGACCCGCCGCGTTCGAGCCGCACCGCTGGCTCCCGGGCCACGAGTCCGAGGCACGCGATACCGCCGCGATCCCCTTCGGCGTCGGCGTGCGCAACTGCCCAGCCGACCTGTATTCGTGGTCGGCACTCACAATCCAGGCCGCCGCGATCCTGCAGAACTTCGTCCCGGTCGCCCAGGACGACGGCGCCCCACGCACCGCAGTCGGCTACACCACCAAGGGCGTCGGGATCCGCCCGAACAGCGTGCGGATCAGTCTGTTTCCGCGAGGCGCTCGGCCCGCTCGATAACGTTCGTCATCAGGAAGGCACGGGTCAGCGGACCCACACCTCCGGGGTTGGGGCTGACGGCGCCCGCCACATCCCACACGTCGGGTGCGAGATCTCCTGCAAGCTTACCGTCGACGCGCGAGACGCCCACGTCGAGGAGCGCGGCGCCCGGCTTCACCATGTCCGCGGTGATCATGTGCGGCACGCCGGCCGCGGCGATAACGATGTCGGCGTTGCGGGTGTGCGCCGCGAGGTCCTTCGTGCCGGTGTGGCACAGCGTCACTGTGGCGTTCTCGCTGCGACGGGTGAGCATCAGTCCGATCGGCCGCCCGACGGTGAGCCCGCGACCGACGACCACGACCTCGGCGCCGGCGATCTCGACGTCGAAGCGGCGCAGCAGCGCCAGGCAGCCATTCGGGGTGCACGGCAGCGGCGCGTCCTGTCCGATGACGAGACGGCCGAGGTTCGTCGGGTGCAGCCCGTCGGCGTCCTTATCCGGGGCGATGCGCTCGAGAATCGCGTTCTCGTCGAGGTGCTTCGGCAGCGGGAGTTGCACGATGTAGCCGGTGCACTCGGGGTCGGCGTTGAGCCTGTCGATCTCGGCCTCGAGCTGGGACTGCGTGGTGTCCTCGGGTAGGTCGACGCGGATCGATTTGATCCCGATCTGCTCGCAGTCGCGGTGCTTCATCTTCACATACGACGCGCTTCCCGGATCGTCTCCGACGAGCACGGTTGCCAGACCGGGCACGATGCCCTTTTCCGCCAGCGCCGCTGCGCGCTTGGTCAGGTCGGCGACGATCTCGTCGCGGGTTAGCTTGCCGTCCAGTTTGATCGCAGTCACGCCGCCAATTATTGCAGGTTCGATTCTCTAGCTCGATTTTCCACGGGTGAGTTTGTGGGTTGTTTGGTTTGAGACATGCGAGCGTCGGCAGTGGGCTGGCGCGTCGCCGTGGCTTCCCCGGACCCTGACCTGCTGCGATCGATGACCGCGACCAGCGGGTGGTGGCCGAAATGCTACTTCTTTGCCTGGATTGCCTGCTGCGGGCCACGCTGCGCATGGCGTGGTCTGCGGCGTGTTCGACCAGGTTGATCCGGGCAACGAGCTCGCGGAGGCGTCGACGCGCAGCTTAGACGCAATTTCAGCCATCGGGACACGACCGGCAAACGAGCACGCCCGCGACAGGATAGAACCAACAATGACGGTGCCGGAAGTCTTCACTTGCATGACGCCTTTGTCATGAACAACTTTTTAGCATAAGCAACCCGAAACTATTCGAATTAGTCATCCTTTCCATCTTCCACGCGCAGCACAATCCCAAAAACCGTGAAGAATCAAAGCTAAAGGCGTGAACCGAATTGGTTAGGAATTAACTTAGACGTAAATGCCTATTTATAGATGTTACTTAGGGTTTGTCGAGGGAAGGTATCCCAGTTTGAACAATCGCGCTAAGGAGTGCTTATGTCGTCAAAGCTTGCTATACGCGCAACTGCCCTGACCCTTGCCGTGGCTGCCCCGCTAACCTATGTGCCTGCGGCGAACGCCGCTACTGAACCGTCTGTCGATTAGAAGCAGATCCATTCCTTGGTCTCCTCAGTATCGGCAGATCCTGAATCTGGAAGCATCGCTTTTGATGGAGAGAACGCTCTCGCGGCCGGAGTCAAGCCCGAGCTCGTCGCTTTGACTGAGAACAACATCACGCAGTATGCAGAGGACGGGAAAACGGAAAATGCTGAAGTAGCATGGGTGCCTGTGGCCATGGTGGCCGCGCGTGCAATTGTCGCTGCTGCTCGCGCTGTCCCGGGGGCGTACCGTGCACTTTCGAGTGCAGTTCGAGCGGGGTACGGGACCTTCAATTCTTGGTGCATCAATAACCCTGCCATTTGTGCGATCCCGGGCGGGTTGGGAACGGCGGCTCTATACGATGCGCTGACGAGCCTGGTTTAACGAGGAGCGGCGAGTGAACATCAGTTCAGAGGTGAACGCGAAACCACAGAATAGTGTTTTCGGGGCGATAGCTATTCTCGGATTGCTTTTGACGTTCACGATTCTCGTTCCAGATGGTGGTAGCTCCATCCAAAAGGCGCTTCTGGCGGCTATTGCACTTGGTTTTGCCATTTCCTTGTATGTTGCCGTAATTAAGGACAGAAATATTATGTTCGGGATAATATGCGCAACGCTTCTAGCGGGGACCGGCGCGGTAGCTATTCTAAGCTGATATTGGCTACCACCATGAGGTGCCGCCCGCCAGCGTAGGCGGCACCTTCTTTGTCTCTGAAGCCGAGACCGCGATAACGGGTTTCTGTCTTTCTGACGAAAGGTCCATGGAGCAGTCCCGTGCCATTCTCATGGATCTGTTTTGAACTTTCGCAACCCAAAGCGGCACCTTTCCCAAATCCCACACTCAACACAGGCCCAAAGCCGTGAGAATTGAGGCTGGCCGCGCGCTGCCTACACGCGGCAATTTAGAAACCAGCGCCCGGGCGTAGCACTATTTACCTATGGCGAACGGCAAGATCCTTCTGTACTACTGCTTCACTCCCCTGGCGGATCCGCACGCGATCATGCTGTGGCAGCAGGCGTTGTGCGAGAAACTCGGCCTCCGCGGCCGCATCATCGTCTCGCCCGACGGGATCAACGGCACGGTCGGCGGAGAGCTCGCCGACTGCAAGGCCTATCGCAAGGCCACCCGCGCGTACCTGCCGTTTCGCGATATGCCGTTCAAGTGGTCCGAGGGGTCGGCCGCGGATTTCCCGCGCCTGTCGGTCAAGGTCCGCGACGAGGTCGTCTCCTTCGGCGTCCCGGAGGAACTCGAAGTCGACTCGGGCGGGGTCGTCGGCGGTGGCACGCACCTATCGCCCGAGGAGGTCAACGCGCTCGCCGAGTCCCGCGACGACGTGGTGTTCTTCGATGGCCGCAACGCCTACGAGGCCAAAATCGGGAAGTTCAAGAATGCGATCGTGCCCGACGTCACGACGACCCACGATTTCATCTCCGAGCTCGAATCGGGCAAGTACGACGAGCTCAAGGACAAGCCGATCGTCACCTATTGCACCGGCGGCATCCGCTGCGAGGTGCTGTCCTCGCTCATGACCTCCCGCGGCTTTTCCGAGGTGTATCAGATCGACGGCGGCATCGCCCGCTACGGCGAGAAGTACGCCAACCGCGGCCTGTGGGAGGGCTCGATGTACGTCTTCGACCGGCGGATGCACATGGAGTTCGGGCCGAAGAACGATCCGGACTACCGCCAGCTCGGCGAGTGCGAGGACTGCGGCGCCCCCACCAACGAGTTCGTCAACCGCGACCGCGGCGGCGAGCGCGTCCTCGTGCTTCTGTGCGACGACTGCGCGGCCGCGTCCACGGACCCCACCGCCAAGAATTCCGATGACGTCGGACGCCGCGATTCCCAGGCCGCGGGGTAGCCACCGTGCCTTCACCATTTCCCGCCCATGACGCCCCCGGCGAGTCCGCCGGTCCGGTGCGCGTGCTGTTCCATTCGCCGCGTATCCCGCCGAACACGGGCAACGCCATCCGCATGGCGGCCGGCACCGGCTGCGAGCTGCACCTCGCCGGCCCGCTCGGCTTCGACCTGTCCGAGCCTCATCTGCGCCGGGCGGGCCTCGACTACCATGACCTCGCCCACGTCGTCGTCCACGACGACATCGAGGCCGCGTTCGCCCGCCTCCTCCCGGCGCGCGTGTTCGCGTTCACCGCGCACGCCACCACCCACCACACCGACGTCGCCTTCGAGCCCTCCGACGTGCTGCTCTTCGGCCCCGAGCCCACCGGCCTCGACGAGGCGGTGCTCGCCGATTCGCGCATCACCGCGCAGCTGCGCATCCCGATGCTCCCCGGACGCCGCTCGATGAACCTGTCGAACGCGGCGGCGGTCGCCGTGTACGAGGCATGGCGCCAGCAGGGATTCCGCGGCGGCTGCTGACCCATGTCCTACACGCGCCTCGACGCCCGCCACGGCCCGTGGTCGGCGCCCCTCCCCGCTCCGGGTCCGGTGTGGTTCGGGGCCGTCATGGGCACCACCATGTTCCCGATCCTGCTATTCGTCTATTTCGGCCCCGGCTTGCAGACCGAACACTCCGCCGTCGCGCACGCGCTCGCCGTTCCTTCGCTGGTCTTCTGGATCGCGACGTTGCTGTTGTGTGGCTTCCTGACGGCGCACTTTCTTGTCCGCTCGGCCCAGGAACGCACCGTGTGGCGACGATCGTGGGGCGCCGGCGCCGAGGTTCTCGTGTGGGGCCAGGTCGCCATGGGCCTCCTCTCGCTCGGGGTGTGTTCGAGCCTGCTCGTGGCGGCATTTTTCCCGTCCGGTCTCGTCCCGGCCCGGCTGATCATTTGGGTGTGCCTGCTCGTCGGGGCCGGCCTCGCGCTCGTCGTTCCGGTCGTCTTTGCCCACCGCGTGCGCGCCGGCCGCGCCGGCACTCCCACCTTCGGCTGGGGCGGCGCCGTCATGCCGCTGGTCATCGCCTCGAACTCGAGCGCCTGGCTCGGTGTCCTGCACGGCCATGCGGTCGTGTCCTTCGCCCTCGCCATGCTCAGCGCCGCGTTCTTCCTGTGCGGCGTCGTGTCCGCCGCGGTGATTTTCGTGGTGGGCTACGCCCATCATTGGTGGCGCACGCCGCTCCCCCTGGCGGCGGTGCCGACCGCCGCCGTCCCGCTCGGTCTCGTCGGGCAGTGCGCGACCGCCTCGCAGATGCAGGCACACAACGTCGAGGGCTTCGCCTCCGTCGAGGCCGGGCGGTGGATGTGGGCGGCCGCCTCGGTCCAGGGCGTCGTCCTGCTTCCGCTCGGGGCTCTCGCTTTCGCGTGGGCGCTGGTCAAGATGTTTTCCGGGTTTCGCCGCGCGATGCCGTTCACGCCCGCGTGGTGGGCGCCGGTGTATCCGCTGACCTCGGTGGCTCCGGGCCTGCTCATCCTCGGCCGGCTTTGGGATATGCCCGCGCTGGGCGCCGCCGCGTGGGTGTTCGGCGCGTTGTTCGTCGTGTCCTGGATCCTCGCTGCCGGAGGCACCGTAGTCGCGCTCTTCGTCCACCGCGAGTCCTGGCTCGGTATGTTCCGGATGGCCAACCTCGGCCCGTACCTGGCCGAGCGCTGGACTGCCCTGCGGCACCCGGCACGCACGCCCGACGACCGGGACCGGGGTCCTGGCGATCGCGAGACCGGAGTCGCCGAGAGGGAGGTTCGGCTCGGCGACCTGTGACTCCCTGGGCATTCGTCTCGGTCCGCCGGCGTGCTACCGCTACTGGAAATCGCGGCTGCGGCCGATGGCCATGCCCAGGTGTAGCCGTTCGATCTTGTCGGCCACCACGTTGACGGCGCCGGAGGCGTTCTCGACGATGCCGCGGACCACGACCGACGGCGCCGAGGACACGATCGGCCGGTACCGGGACCACAGTCCTCGCGAGCACACGACATTTGCCATCCCCGTTTCGTCCTCGAGAGACAGGAACGTGACGCCCTCGGCCGAGGCCGGCCGCTGGCGGTGGGTGATCGCCCCGGCGACGCGGATCCTGGTGCCGTCGGGCACCGCGGCGAGTCCGGAAACCTGCAGCACTCCGGCGTCATCCAGAAAGGTGCGCGCGAACTCCGTGGGATAGCAGTCGGGAGTGATCCCGGTGATCGCGAGATCCGCGGTGGCGAGTTCCACGAGGCTCATCCCGGGCAACGACGGCGCCTCGACCTGGCTGAGCCCGGGCAGCATGCCCTCCTTATGGCGCGCCGCGGTCGCCGCCGACCACAGCGCGGCGCGGCGGCTGGAGCGCGCATCGGCGACGGCGACGAGCGCGTCGAGCGCCCCCGCGGTGGCCAGGGACTCCATGTGTTTGACCGACAGGTCCGCGCGGGCGGACAGGTCGGCGGCATCGCGGAACGGGCCGTGCCGGTCGCGGGCATCGGCGATGCGCTCGGCGACATCTTTGCCGAGCCCCCGCACCGACGCGAGACCGAGGCGGACCTCGGTGCCCCCGGCCTCGCAGTCGGCCAGCGCCTGCGAGCGGTTGACGCAGGGTCGGTGCACCGTGACCCCGTGCCGACGGGCGTCGGCGACGAGGGACTGCGGGGAGTAGAAGCCCATCGGTTGGGCGCGGAGCAGGGCGGCGCAGAAGATCGCCGGGTGGTAGCGCTTGAACCACGCGGAGTAGTACACGATCGAGGCGAAGGACTGGGAGTGCGATTCGGGGAAGCCATAGGCGGCGAACGCGACGATCTTCTCCCACACCTTCTGCCCGACCTCGATCGATTCGGGCGTGCCGGGCGGGCCGTCGCCGATGCCGTGGAGCTCGCGCATTCCGTCGAAGAAGCGGCGGCGTAGGCGTTCCATTTTCTCCGGCGAGCGTTTGGATCCCATCGCACGGCGAAGCTGGTCGGCCTCGGCACCGGTGAATCCGGCGAGGTCGGTCGCGATCTGCATGAGCTGCTCCTGGAACAGCGGGATGCCGAGCGTACGCCCGAGCGACTTCTCAAGCGCCGGGTGGTCGTAGGTCACCTTCTCCCGCCCGTTCCTTCTACGGATGTAGGGGTGCACGGATCCGCCCTGGATGGGGCCCGGGCGGATAAGCGCCACCTCGACGACGAGGTCGTAGAACGTGCGCGGTCGCAGGCGCGGCAGTGTGGACATCTGCGCGCGCGACTCGACCTGGAACACCCCGACGGTGTCGGCGCGGCACAGCATCTCGTAGATCTCCGGGTCGGAGAGGTCGAGGTCGGCGAGGTCGACGTCGAGGTCCTTGTGCGCGAGGGCGAGATCCATCGCCTCGTGGATGGCGGTGAGCATGCCGAGCCCCAGGAGATCGAATTTGACCAGGCCGACGGCTGCGCAGTCGTCCTTGTCCCACTGCAGCACGCTGCGATTTTCCATGCGCGCCCATTCGGTGGGCACGACCTCGGCGACGGGCCGGTCGCACATCACCATGCCGCCGGAGTGGATGCCTAGGTGCCTGGGCAACCCGACGAATTGCCGCGCGAGGTGCAGCACATCCTCTGGCACGGTGCCCTCGGATTTCTCCCGGCTCTCGGCGCCTAGCCCGGACCACCTGTCCACCCCCTTGGACCACGCGTCCTGCTGGCCCGGCGAGTAACCGAGCGCCTTCGCCGCATCGCGGACCGCCGAACGCCCGCGGTAGGTGATGACGTTGGCGACCTGCGCGGCATGCCGGCGCCCGTATGCGTTGTAGACGTGCTGGATGACTTCCTCACGCCGCCCTGACTCGATGTCGATATCGATATCGGGCGGCCCGTCGCGTTCGGGCGAGAGGAACCGCTCGAACAGTAGGCCCGCACCGACGGGGTCGATCGCCGTGATCCCGAGCGCGAAGCACACCGCCGAGTTCGCCGCGGACCCGCGCCCCTGGCACAGGATCGCCTCCGCTCGGCAGAACTCGACGATGTCGTGCACGACCAGGAAGTAGCCGGGGAACCCGAGCTGGCAGATCACCTCCAGTTCCTTCTCGATCTGCGCGAACCCCTCGCGTTCGTGCTTCTTGCCGAGGAACCTACGCTTTCCGCCCCTGCGCGCGAGCTCGCAGAGCCAGCTCGCCTCGTCGTGGCCTTCGGGCACATCGAAGGGCGGTAGGTTCGGGGCCACGAGTCGCAGGTCGAATGCGGCTTCCTTCGCGATCTTCTGGGTGTTGGTAACGGCGTCCGGCCACCTCCGGAAAAGCTGCTCCATCTCCTGCGCAGAACGCAGGAAGTGTCCCCCGGCCGGTGCCAGCCGGGCCGCGTGATCGTCGAGCGAATCGCGGGCGGCGAGCGCGGCCATCGCAGAGGAGAGCCGGGCATCTGCGGGGGTGGCGCAGTGCGCCGCGGTCGTCGCGACGATCGGCATGCCTTCTTCTTCTGCGAGCCGGGCGAGCGCGTCGCAGCGTTCGGTGTCCTCGGGTTCGCCGTGCAGGGTCAGTTCGACCGCGATGTTGCCGTGCCCGAAGAGCGCGGCGAGCCGGCGCAGTTCGGTGCGCGCCGCCTCGGTTCCGCCTCCGGCGAGCGCCCGCCGTACTGCGCCCTTTCGGCATCCGGTGAGGATCTGCCATTGCCCCTCGGATGCCTCGGCAAGTGCGTCGATGTCGTAGGAGAGGACCCCCTTCTCCCCT
The DNA here is from genome assembly GCF_001659785.1 of Dietzia timorensis. NCBI lineage: Bacteria > Bacillati > Actinomycetota > Actinomycetes > Mycobacteriales > Dietziaceae > Dietzia > Dietzia timorensis. The sequence goes on along the minus strand of NZ_CP015961.1, from coordinate 1,029,246 downwards.
CCCCGCATATGTGCCTCCGCGATGCTCGCAGACAGGCGCCGATAGCCTTCGTTGCCGCGGGCGAGGACAAGGAGGTGTTCGTCGCCGGGGAGGGTGAGTTCGGAGCCGAAGACGGTCGCGATGCCGTGTTCTGCGGCTGCCTCGGCGAAGCGCACGACTCCGTAGAAGCCGTTGTGGTCGGTGAGCGCGATGTGGCTGAGCCCGAGGTCGACGGCCGCGGCCACCATCGCCTCCGGCGAAGAGGCCCCGTCGAGGAAGCTGTACGCGCTGTGGGCATGGAGTTCGGCGTAGGTACTGTTCGGCGGTGCTTCGTCGGGAGTGTGGCGAACCGGCGGGAGAAACGTTCCGGTCCGCTTGACCCGCTTCCCCGATTCGGTGGGCTCCGGCCGTTTCGGAGCGCTTCGCCCGGACAGGATGCGCTCGACCTCGGACCATTCGGCCGGGCCGTGGAACCAGCCCATTACCGCAGCCCCCGGGCTTCGGCCGACTGCCGGGGTCGGTCAGCCGACGCGCGGGTTGGGTTCCTCGACGAACAGCACGTCCCACGTTCCGGCCTTCTTCGGTGCGGCGCCGCAGCTCGCGGGCCGTTCGGGCAGCGCCCGTCGCTGCATTTCGACATGCCAGTGTCTGCCGTCGGAATGCCGCACATCGGCGCGGGCGCGCTCGGGATCAGCAGGGTCGGTGCTCCCGACGACGAACAGCGCATCGAGATCGACGTCGCCGGTCGCGCTACGTACGGCGATATCGGCGACCTGCTCGACCGGCGATAACGCGCTCTGGCCGCGCAGACCGGTGAGCGAGATGCGCCCTTCTCGTGCCGCCCTGACCGCGGCGACGTAACTGTCGACGTCGTCGGAGCCGTAGGTGAGCCCGCCGGGCATGGTGATGAGTACCGGGGCGAAACGGTGCCCTCCGGTGTGCGAGCACTCCCACACCCCTGCGGCCGGGTCGATGTCCGCGAGCTCGGCTCCGAGGCGTCTTTCGAGAGCGTCCGCGACAGGGCGTCCGCGCACTGCGCAGCATTGATCGCGTTTGCCGTGCGTGCAGATGAGCGCCAGCGGACCGTCGACCCGGCGGAGCGTGGCGCCTGGTTCCCCGCCGCCGACCGGAGTGCCGTCGTGCAGATCGATGGCGAGCAGGTCCGCAGGTCCTGACACCTCGAGCGTGAGCATGTCGCGTTGTCCCGGGGCGGTGTCGACGAGGTACGCGCGCCTGGCGCCATCGTGTTGTCCCGCTCGGCCGGGATGCCTGATGAGTAGCAGACGAGCGTTCGCCCGATCGAGGTGCTCCTGCAGCGCGGCGGTGAGTTCGGCACCGAAGACGTTGCCGTCCAGAATGTCCCTGCTCCACGCGCCGGGATGCTCGAGAAGGACCCATCTGCGCTGATGAGAGGCCGTGCCCGCGAGCGGTTCGTCGGCGGACTGTTCCGAGCAGCGCGCTCCGAACGGGCGGGGCGGGATGTGGTGTTCTCCAGGCTGTGAATGCACGTCCTTATCGTGTCCTGAGCCCGGTGCAGACGCACGTTTCCCCTTCGATAGGGTGTAAACGCCTGAGTTGCGAATGTGAACGCAATTAATCGATGGTACTGAAATGATCTTGTGAGCTTTTTGTTATACCGAGTGATTATGGTTGAACTATGAAATTTAAGAGTCAGTACGTGTCGCTGTTGGCGGGCACCGCGTGTGTCGCGCTCGCACTGTCGGCGTGTGGCACCGACGAGTCCTCCGAGGAAGCGCTGAACGTGAGCGGCACCTCGGGCAGCTCGACGTCGGTCACCACATCCGCCCCTACTGATCAGATGGGGCTCGCGCAGGGCCTCAAGGAAGACGAGAGCGACAGCTCGGGCGCGGCACAGACCAGCCAGAACTCGAGTTCGGGACAGTCCTCTTCCGCCGATTCCCGCGCGGACGCCGCCCCGAATTCCGCACTGGTTCTCACCGAGATCCGTATGGGCGAGCACGACGGCAAGGACCGCGTGGTCTACGAGTTCACCGGAGAGGGCGCTCCTGGCTACGCCATTTCTTACGTCTCTGCGCCCGCCCAGCAGGGCAGCGGCGACGCCATCGAGATGCCGGGATCGAACTACCTGCAGGTGATGCTCACCGGCCAGATCATTCCCACGATGGTCGAGGGTGTCGATGAGGTGGAGAAGGGATTGGTCACCCCGCAGGGCGACTCCGGCGTCCGGGGCGTGTACTTCGCCGGCCAGTTCGAAGGCCAGGGCCAGACGGTGATCGGCCTGGATTCCCAGCGCAGCTACACGGCGTTCACCCTGGAGAACCCGCCCCGGCTGGTCGTAGACATAGATCGCTAGGCCCCTCACTCGTAGACCCCTTCCACGCTCCACATCGAAGCCCCGGCGGCCGCGGACAGCAATAACGCTGCCGCGCCGACCGGGGCTATCTGCATTCGCACGCGTAGTTCCCCGCCGTGCCACCAGCCGCCGTCGTCCGGCCAGGGCGCCGACCAGCCCCGGATCCCGAGCCCCAGCGTTCCCAGGCGGACGCGCACGGGTTCCCCTGTGAGAAGCCCCCGCTCCCCCGCGACGATCGCGCGATCCTGCCGGTCGAGAAGTTCGACCCCCTCGCCCAACGGGACGAGCCGCCGTTCGCCGCCCTCCGCGACGAGGAACCTGTAGGACTTCGGCGGAGACACCACCGAGGGCGCCGGGCCCGTGATCTGGCCGGGCCAGGTGATGTCGACCCTCACGGGAGCGAAGTCCTCCCCGTAGGGGACCGTCTCCACCTGGCGGGCCGGTTCGCGGCCGCCTGCCGCAGCGGCCACCCGAACCGATTCCGTGCCCAGCAGGCCCTGGACACGCTGGAGCGCGCGGCGCGCTCTCGCGCCGGCGAGACCGGCCGAGCCCCACAGCCCTTCCTGTAGTTTTCCCGCGGCGACGACCTCCAAAGGTTCGAGCACGAGGGAGACGATCGCCGCCTCGGAGCGCTGCTCCACGCCGTCGTCATCGCGGGCGGCCCCACTTCCGGCGCCGGTGATCCATCCGTCGAGCTGCCAGCGCACGCGGTCCGCCGTCGCCTCTGCCGAGAGCGGCTCCGCGCAGCGCCATACTCGGCGAACCTCTCGCCCGTCCTCGAGGCGGGCGACCACGGCGAGTCGGATGCACGCGACTCCCGCCGCGGCGAGCTGGTCGTGCATCCGTACGGCGAGACGCCGCCCGACGAAGGCTGCCTGGTCGATGCGCTCGAGCGGAGGATCGCACGTTTCGGTGACCTCCAGCCCCGGCGGCGGAGACGTGACCGAAGGCAGCCGCCAGCGCTCGCCGCGGCAGATCCGATGGGCGGCGGTACCGAAAGAGCCGAAGCGGGTGGCGACGTCGCGCGGAGCGATCTCGGCGAATGCGCCCAGGGTGCGTACGCCGAGCCGGCGCAGCAGGTCGAGCAGCTCATCGAGCTCGGGTCCCGCGAGGAGTGCCTGCTCGGCGGCGAGCAGGCCAAGCGGCAAAGGGGCCAGGTAACCCGCATCCGCCCCGGGCTCCAGGCAGGCGCCCTCGCGTGCGGCCAGGATCGCCGTGGGCATCTCGTCGGCGATACCGACCAGGCACTCCACGTCGACCTCCGCCACCGCGGCAACCAGCACCTCGACGAGTTCGTCGACGCCGCCGTAGTAGCGCAGCGCCCCCGGCGCGGACAGGACGACGAGCCCGGGGCGCAGGAGTTCCGTGCCCGCGACGACGCCGTCCAGCGCACGGGCGACCGGTTCGAATTCCGCGGTGTCCCGGCCTGGATCGACCTCACGGACGATGAGTTCGGGGCAACGAAACTGCGCGTCCCTACGCCGCACGCCCCGCCTGACCCCCGCGGCGCGGGCCGGGGCATTGCACGCCATGACGGCGCCGCCACGCAGCACCGCCAGCGGCTGCTCCACTCCGATGGACTCGGCGCGCGCCGCCGCGATGGCAGGCCAGTCCGGACACCACACCGCGACCACGCGGATGTTCTCGTGGTGCCGGCCCACAGCGCTCACCCCACCCTCCTCTCGGCGGCGGGCGCGGCGACGTCCACTCCGTCGCGCAGCGGGAGGCCGCGCATGGGCGCCGCCGATTCGGCCGAGCCCGCCACGCTGCGCGAGGGGCACCCGTGCAGCGTGAGCTCGCCGCGTGCGCCGGCGCCTCCGAGCAATTTTCCCCGCGCGAGAACCGGGGCGCAGGCAGAGAAGATGCGCCCGTATCCGCGGTCGAGCCCCGCGCAACGGGAAGGGGTGGCCTCCAGGTGCAGCTCCGCCCCCGGCCAGTCCCTGGCCCCGGCGACCAGGACCGTGCCAGCCGAGCGGGCACGCCCGGCGAGAACCCGTGCCCGCGCGGGCGGAATACGTCCGCAGGCCGGGTCCAGGACCACCATGTCCATCCCATCGAGCAGCACGGAGGTCACCACCCCGGGGTCGGCACCGGCGGAGGGGACGAGAGCCACCTGGGAGAGGTCCCCTCCCTCCGCGGCCACTGCGGCGAGGCCGAGCGCGGGGTAGCCGACGATCGCGCAGCGCTTCCCCGCCGCCGTCGCTGCGGCGACGAGCGCCACGACCAACGAGTGACCTCCGGCCAGCGCGACGACCTGCCCCGGGGCGACGGCGCCGGACGGCACGACCGAACGCAGATCCCTGGGCAGCGGGACCACGTCGGCGGGTACGCCGCGATCGAACGTTCCCGCGCCCTCCGCGGGAGCGGACGCCGGCAACGCGGGCGCGGTGGGATTCTGCACGGCGGCAGAGTCGGCGCCTGCACCTATGCCGGCGTCCGCCGGGAACTGCGACACGGTCGCGGCGACAGCGCCGCGGGACGGCATCCGCGACGTGGCCGCCCCGGAGCCGCCGGAGACCGCCGCCACCTTCTTGCGTAGCTCCGCAACGGTGAGTGCACGCGGGTTACCGGCGCCGGAATCGTCCCTGTCGGGAGTGTCTTCCGCGCTGCCGGATTCCACGGACATGCGGTCCACAGTGGCCGTGCTGACCATTTGAGGCTCCACCTCCCCATAGCGCGACATAGGCGAACATCTGCGAAATAATCGAAAATATTTTCGCTACAGGAAGTAGTGAACACTACGGCTCGGACATTTTTCAATAGCGCAGTTCAAGGCGCAATAAAGCCGCTGGTAACGCCGTTACAGCCTTTGTAGCCAACCCCTATTCGAATGGATTCGAACGGCTTGCGTATCGAATATCATGCAGGCGGCGAGGCGCCGTGGCGCTCGGCGAGATCGCGGGCCACGGCCTCCATGACCTCGCGGGCGGGCGCCGGTTCAAGGACCTCGATGTTCTCGCCGAACTGGAGAAGGTGGCGTACGGCGTCATACTCGCGATAACGCACGGTGACGAGGGACCAGCCGGGCCCGGCGGAGTCGGGGACGCCGACGAAGTCCAGGCGGCCGCCGAGGATGCGGGTCGCCATGTCGATGCGGGAGGTGCGCACCCGCGCGGTGACGACCACGTCGCCCGAGGCCTCCGTTCGCCTGCGCAGCGCGTCCCATTCGGAGGCCAGGGTCGCGCCCGCGCGGCGGCGCGCAGGCGCGTCGCCGACCGAGTAGCGCAGCATTCGGCGCAGGTTGAATAGGCGCGGTTCGCCGCCGCTATCGGCGACGAGGTACCACTGCCCCGCCTTCGCGACGAGACCGCAGGGGTCCACGGTCCGGCGGCGCGCGCGGGACTGGCCGCTGCTGCGGTAGGTGATTGCGAGGCGACGACCGGCGAGGAGGTCCACGGCCAGCGCCGCCACGTCGACGGACTCTGGCTCTACTTTTGTCTCGGAGTCCGGCGCGAACCACGGGGCGTTGTCGACGAGGACGACCGCGGCCAGCGAACGATCCGGGCCCGGACCAGTGGCGCGACGGGCGTCGACCTTCGAGGTCGCGCGGCCGAACGCTGCGGCGAGGCCGATCCGGGCGCGCTGGGTCTCGTCGAGCCCCGCGACACCGAGGGCGTCGAGTTCGGCGGGGTCGAGGTGGGAGAGGTTGAGACGGGCCGAACGCAGGAGGATGACGCCGCCGTTCCTGCCCTGCTGGGTGAACACGGGCACGCCTGCCGCCGACAGCGCCTCGACGTCGCGCAGCACGGTGCGGGTGGAGACCTCGAGGCGCGCTGCGATCTCGCCGGTGGTCATGTGCGGGCGCACCTGGAGCAGCAAGAGCAGGGAAAGTAGCCGCGAGGACTTCATGGGGAAAGTATTCCAAAAAACACGACAGGTTTTGTCATGTATTGGAAGCAAAGTCGGCAGTGTCCGAGAGACGGACGCAGGTACGACACCAATTCGAAAGAAGGAGGCCCGACATGGGCGCACCGAATCTCTTCCTCATCTACGTACGCGACGCCGCCGCGTCCGCACGCTTCTACGGGGATCTTTTCGACATGAAACCGGCGTTCACGAGCCCGTTCTTCATCTCATTCGATATCGCAGGCGGGGTCTCATTCGCCGTGTGGAGCGGCGAGGATGCAGATGCCGACGCTCGCGCCGCGGATGCAGGCGACGCGCCGAGGCACGAGATCGGGCTCACACTGCCCGGCGGAGCCGCCGAGATCGATGCGCGCTTCGAGCAGTGGCGCGCGAAGGGCCTACAGGTGGTGAGCGAACCCCACGACGCGGTGTTCGGGCGGACGTTCGTCGTCGCCGACCCGGACGGGCACCTCATCCGCGTCTCCCCCGTGGACTAGGAGGCGCCGCTAGTCCAGCCGCCGCGAGGCCGCCCACCGCGACAGCGCGTGGCGGTTGGACTGCTGGGTCTTGCGCAGCACGTTGGAGGCATGGGTCTCGACGGTCTTCACCGAGATGAACAACTCCTCGGCGATTTCCTTGTACGTGTAGCCACGGGCAAGCAGGCGCAGGACCTCTTTCTCGCGCGGGGTGAGCGACTCGACCTCGGGGTCGATCTGCGCCGGCTCCACCGCGCCGGGCCGGGCCGCGGGCTCGGCGGCGTCGGGCGACGGGGCGGGCGGCTGCCCGGCGAATGCGTCGAGCACGAAACCGGCCAGACGCGGGGAGAACACCGCGTCCCCGTCTGCGACGCGAAGAACGGCCTCGGCGAGCTCGGGACCGGAAATGGTCTTGGTCACATAGCCGCGCGCTCCCCCGCGGATCACCGAGATCACGTCCTCGGCAGCGTCGGAGACCGACAGCGCGAGGAACTTCGGCGAGGAATCACCCAGCTTCTCGACGACCTGGCGGAGCACCGCGGGCCCGCCGCCATCGGGCATGTGCACGTCGAGAAGGACGACGTCGGGCCGCGTCCGGGTAATCGCCTCGACCGCCTCGGCCACAGTTCCCGCCCCGCCCGCAACGCGCAGGCCGGCCTCATCGGCAAGTTCGGCGGTGACTCCGGCACGGAACACCGCGTGGTCGTCGACTAGGAAAACAGTGCATTCACCGGCGGCGTCTGGCGCGGACAACGGTTACTCCTCGAAGGGGTGGGCGCGCCGTACCAGCGGGAAGGAGCGCGCAGGCGGGCTGTTCTAGCCGACCTTCTCCTCCGACTTCGTGCACGGCATGCGGATGGCGATCTCGGTACCGGTTGCCATAGTACTGCGTACGCGCACCGAGCCCCCGCGACTTTCGACGCGCTGACGAATGGACATCGCCAGACCCTTGCGATCGCCGGGCACCGCGTCCGGATCGAAGCCGATGCCACGGTCCCGTACGAAGATCTCCAGCACTCCGCCGTCATCGGAGTCGACTTCGCAGAACACATCGGCGCGGTCGACCTGGGCGTGTTTGGCCACGTTGACCAGCGCTTCCCGGGCCGCGGCGAGGGCCGCGTTCTCCTTGTCGGCGAGCGGCGCATCGCCACCGACAACCACCTGCGACACCGCGATCTCGTAGTTGTCCTCGATCTCCTCGCAGATCCGCTCGACGCCGGCCGCCACCGACGACGGATCGTTTCGGCTCTTCTCACCGGCCTCGAACAGCCACTGCCGCAACTCCCGCTCCTGACGCCGGGCGAGCCTGGTCACCTGGGCGGGATCGTCTGCACGTTTCTGGATCAGCGCGAGCGTCTGCAGCACGGAATCGTGCAGGTGGGAGGCCATGTTCGCACGCTCGCGTTCGCGGGCTTTCTCGGCGCGCTCGGTCTCGACCGTGCGGATCATCCGCATCCACAGCGGCACCGTGAGCAGCGCGATTCCACCGAGCGTGACTACCACGGCGAGAACCGCCGAGCCCATCTCGGCAATCGAGACCTCGCGCAGCAGAATCACCGCGAGGCCGAGGAACACCAGCGCGCCGCCACCGCCGAGACGGAACAGCGCGAAGCGGTCCGACAGCAGCCCCGACAAGACGGAAGTAGAGCCGGACTCCGACTCATCGGCCGCATCCCCGGCGGAGTCGAGCGCCTGCCACACCACGGCCGCACCGGCCGCGACCACGACCAGCGGTATCGCGACCATGAACAGCGCGGACACCAGCATCGACCCTGCGAACAGCGAGGCGACGATACCCGCGAAAATCAACCAGTGCCCGGTGCGACGCTCGGAATCGAGCTCCTCCTTCGAAAGCTGCGGCGGGAGCGGGCGCGAGGGCAGGAACATCCACAGGCCCGCGTACAGAAGCCCACCGAAGAAGCCGAGCATCGCCAGCACGACGAACGCCACGCGCACCTGTGTGGGCGACAGACGGAGATACTCGGCGATCCCGGCGGTGACGCCACCGAGGATCCCGCGGCGCGGATTGCGGTAGAGCTTGTGCGGCCCCGGGTATCCGCGCCGTGCCACCGCATTGTCCGGCGCCGGAGCCGGCTGCTGCGGCTGGGCGTCGACGCGGTCGCGGGGTTCGGGCGCGCGGGACACAGATGACATGTCTCCATCCAAGCAAACTTCGTCCCGCAGAAGCATCGGGGACAACCCTGGAATCCGCCGGCCCCGTGCCCCGCTGGGTGGGTTCCCCCTCCGGGCCCCGGGGTAAAAGTTCAGGGTCTTCCCCAATAGCGCGCCGGAGTCCGGGCGACCACGATAGAAGACATGAACGACACACGCACCCAGGAACCGACTCCCGGCATGGCACGGGATTTCGGCGCCCAGCTCAAGGAACTGTGGGCGACGCGCCCGGTTCGCCCCGCAGGGGACAAGAAGCTCGCCGGGGTCGCCACCGCCGTCGGCCACCGCTTCGACGTCGACCCCGTGCTCGTCCGAGTCGTCTTCGTCGTCGCGGCCCTCATGGGTGGCGCCGGCGTCGCCGTGTACCTGTTGTGCGCGCTGCTGTTCAAGTATCAGGACGACGCGCTGCGGGTCCACGAGACCATGTTCCACCGCAAGGACGAGGGGAAGTCCCTGTTCCTTCCCATCATTCTCACGATCGCGGCGATCCTCGTCGGCCCGTGGGCGATCGGCGGTTCCGATGTCGACGTGCTCGCCTGGGTCATCATCTTCGTGATGTTCGCCGGCCTATATGGCCTCTACCGACACCGGCCCCAGCCGCCCGAGTACATGCTGTGGGCGTACACGAGGGTTCCGCGCGATGGCCTCCACCCGGCCTCGCCGGCGTACATGATGACCAAGCCGCAGATGACCCAGTGGGAGCGCCAGGGACGCCCCGGACGCCCCGCCGATTACGGTCGCAGCGGCGCCACCACGGAGGCAGACGAAGGCTTCTCCGCGTATGACGGCGAAGGCACTCCGCCGTCATGGGATCCGCTTGGAGCGGCCCGCTTCGCCTGGGACCTCCCCGATCCACCGGCCCCGGAGAACGGCGATGGCGCCGGCGGCGACAAGGAAAGATCCTGCGGCCCGGGATTGACCTGGCTTTTCATCACCTTCGCCGGATTCGCGGGGCTCGGCGCGTTCGTTCTCGGCAGGTTCCTCGGGTTCCCCTCGGTGACGCAGTCGCTCGCCATCGCGCTCGCCATCGTCGCGCTGGGGATGATGATCGGGGCGTTCCGCAAACGCGGGCTCGGCCTGCTACCGATCGCGATGCTGCTCGGCGCGGCCATGGCCGTGACCTCGTTCAACGGCCAATACATCGGGCCGACGAACTTCAACCCGGAGGCCGAGGATTCCTTCATCGGCACGACCGAGAACGTCGCGGCCACCGATGCCCTGCTGGACGAGGGGATCAACGCGCTCGGGTCCAGCGTCATCCTCGACCTGTCGGATGTTGCCGATGAAAGCGCCAGCACGGAAGTCAACGCGATCGGCTCGACCATCGTCTTCGAACGGCCGGCGAACCACACTCTGCACATCGACTGCGAGGCCGCGGCCATGTCCGACTGCGAGACCCGCACCTACCCGGCCACCGAGCCACCCGCCGAGGGCGAGGCCCCGACCATCACCGTCACCGCCAATCTGCTCGCCGCCGCAATGGAGGTCCAGTAATCATGAACGACGATCGCCGCACGAACCAGCAACCGTCCTTCGGCGGACCCGACTTCGGCGCGCCGGCGCACCAGATATACGAGGTCGAACAAGACCCCATCGTTCCCCCTGGGATCCCGGCCCACGCCGGGGCCGGCGGCCCCGACTTCCGCGGCCCGATCGCCACCGGACAGATGTCGATCCCGACGTTCGCACCGGTCGCGCCTGCCTCTATGGTCCAATCGCCGCAGCGCCGCCGAGGATCGGTGATGTACTTTCTCCTCGGTCTGCTCATCTTCGCGCTCGCCGTCGTAACCGTGGTGATCGGCCAATCCGCGGCGGGGATGTTGCTCGCCGCGGCCCCATTCATCGTCATCGGGTCCATCGTCGTGTTGTTCACGATGAGACGCTGACTCGGAATGTAACGTTTCGGCAACTACAGGCAATGACCCTGTGAGGGAACAAAATATCTGCTAACGCCCTCTCAATAAAAGACTCAGAAGTTCACGGCTCGAACGCACGTTGACACGAAAGGCGAATCATGACCATCACCAGCGCCGTCTCTCCGGGCGGACTCCTACAGGCGGAGCTCGCGGCCCGTGGCTGGACGGTCGACGAATTCGCCTCGAAGCTCGGCGTCTCCCCTGCCCACACCTCCGAACTCCTCCACGACCGCCGCCCCTTATCCGAAGACGATTCCGTCCGGATCGGCGAAGCCATGGGTTCGAGTCCGCACCTGTGGCTCAAACTCCAGAGCCGCTACCAGAGCTGGCAACAGATGGTCGGACAGGCGAGCTAGTCTGCTACTGCGGCTCTTCGATCGGAACGTCGCTTGCGCAACATTTAACACGTGTTGTTAGATCTACTCATGGCGCCCTCGACCAAGACGTTCGACCCGTTCGATCCAGCGTTCCTGCGCGATCCCTATCCCGCGTATTCGGTACTGCGTGATTCCGACCCGGTGCATTTCCACCCCGCGGACCCCGATCACGACCGCCCCGAATTCTGGGCGCTGAGCCGCTACGCGGACATCGTCGCCGCGGTCCGCGAGCCGGAGTCGTTCTCCTCCGCACACGGGCTCACGTTCTACGCCGATGAGATCGCCGCGCTCGGCCTGGCACCGACGCTGGTGATGATGGACCCGCCGGAGCATTCACTCAAACGTAGGCTCGTGGCCTCGGGGTTCTCTCCGCGCCGGGTCGCGCAGACCGAGGACACGATCCGCTCCTTCGCCCGCGAGCGGCTCGCCGAGCTCGCCGAACGCGCCCGGTCGGGCGAGACCGTGGATATCCACTCGCTCTACTCGGCCACGATTCCCACCTTCGTCCTCGGGTTCCTGCTCGGCATCCCCGCCGCCGATCGCCCTCGCCTCGACCCATGGGTGTCGGCGCTCACGACGATCCAGGACAACGGTTTCGCCTTCGGCGGGCTCGGCACATCGGCGGTGTCTGCTGTGGCGGAGATGTTCGAGTACTTTGGCGAGCTCATCGCCTCGCGCCGCGAGGATATCGATGCCGGGCGTGAGGTGCCAGACGATCTCATCACCGGCCTCCTTCGCGCGGAGTATGACGGTGAGCAACTGAGCGACTGGGACGTACTGGGGTTCTGCTTCGTCATCGTCGCCGGCGGAAACGACACCACGGGCAACCTCATCTCGCACACGATCGCCCAGCTCACCGAGCACCCGGAGCAGCGCGCCGAGGTCGCGGCGAACCCCGGGCTCATTACCGGCGCGCTGATGGAATGCCTCCGCCGCGAATCCTCGGTGCAGGCACTCGCGCGCACGACGACCCGCGAGCTGAGCATCTCCGGCGTCAGGATTCCCGAGGGGTCGAAGGTGATGATGTATTACGGCTCGGGCAACCGAGACGAGCGCGAATTCGGCCCCGACGCCGCCGAACTGAACATCCACCGCGAATTCACCAGTCACCTCGCATTTTCGCAAGGGCCGCATTTTTGCATCGGTTCGCATTTCGCCAAGCTGCAGGCGCGCGTAGCGCTGGAAGAGTTGTATGCCGCCTTTCCTGCCATTTCCGCTGACGTCGGAGGGGCGAGGCGCATAGAGTCTCCTTTTACGCGGGGTTTCCGCAATCTCCCCGCGTACGACTTCGCCGCGACGGCCTCGTCGACCGCTGCCGGCTAGTCGATTTCGCCGGCAGCGTGTTGGAGGTTTCCATGTCGAAGGCGCGGTCCCTGTTCTCGGTACTGGTGGTGTCCGCGATGGCGCTCGGTGCCGCCCCGCTCGCTACGACTCCGCTCGCCGCGGCGCAGTCCGCGCTGCCGCTACCGCCGGCGCCAACCACGGACCAACGACTAGAGGCAGTCCTCCCTTCGCCGAGCGGGGACGCCTTCTTCGACGCGCCGGCCGTGGACGCCGACGGCCTCGCCGCGGCGACGCCGGGCGAGGAGCTGGCCCGCCGGGACGTTACCGCCATGGCCGCCCCCATCGCAGGCGCGCCGATATCCCGTGCGACACAGTTCCAGTTCCGCACGACGTCCGCCGACGGCTCTCCTACCTTCGGCACGGCGACGCTCCTCGAGGCGCCGGGCACCGAGGGCGCTAGCGGCCACGGCATCGATGGCGAACCTCTACTTGTGTATAACGCGGCGATCGACTCGCTCGGCCGCAAGTGCACGCCCGGCTTCGCCTACGCCAACGGCGACATCGCCGCCGGGGTGTCCCCCATTCGGCGGATAATCGATGCGTTCCCGCCGGTGGTCGCCGACGCTCTGCGCTCGGGAACCTCGGTGCTCGTGCCCGACCACCAGGGGCCATCGATGGCCTACGCCGACCCGTTCACCGCCGGTCACACGATTCTCGATTCGCTCCGCACCGGTCCGATGCCGGCCGCGGGCCGCCTGGTGTTCACCGGATACTCCGGCGGAGCCATCGCCTCGCTCGGCGCCGGCAAGCTCGCCACCGAGTACGCGCCGGAGGTCGCCGAGCGCCTCGAAGGCGTGGCCGTCGGCGGCGTGCCGGCGGATTTCGAGACGCTGATGACGAGCATGAACAGCAACCTCGCCGTCGGGCTGCTCGGCGCCGCCACCCTCGGAGTGGCCCGCGCCCATCCGGAGATGCTCGACCTACTCACCGACGAGGGCGTGCAGATCGCTTCGGCAGTGAAGGACAGCTGCATGGACGAGGTCTCCCTCGCGGGCGCAACACTCGCGGACATCGACCGGATCGCCGCCCCGGGCGCCCTCGAATCGCCCACCGCCGAGAAGATCTACGATCTCGCGCGGATGAGCGACCGAGCAATCCCCGCGCCGCTGTACATCTACCACGGCCGCGACGAGTTCTGGGTTCCCCTCGGACCCGTCCGCGCGCTCGCGGCTAAGCAGCGCGACCTCGGGGTCCCGGTAACGATGCGCGAGGTTCCAGGCGAGCATTTCGTCGCCACGTTCACCGGGTACCCCGAGGCGAAGGACTGGATCCACTCCGCGCTGCGCGGCTGATCGCCCGCATCCGCCGCTGCTCGGGCGCGGCCGGAACTTCTCCTCCCCTGCGCGCATCGAACGGACTGTAACCTCGCACAGCTAGCTCTCGATTCGCCGCAGAGGAGAAAGCGATCTTTCCGCCGAACCCGAAAGCGATTCCCGGTCCCGTCCGCTACCACCGGCTCGCCAGGACCTCGCCCCGATACACCAATTGGCGCCCGTTCTGGGAACTCGTCATCGCCGCAGTCCTGTACGTCACCCTCCAATACTTCGTAGTGATCGCCGCGATTATCGGGGCTGGCCTGGCCTCGCCTTATAGCGACGAGGCGGAGGACTTCGAAGAATTCCTCGCCGCAGGCGTCCTTCCTGAATCCCCGCTGGAATGGGGCTTCACGATGACAGCCCTCGCCGTCTGTTTTCCGGCGGCACTCCTGGCGGTAAACATCGCCGGACGAAGAAGGCTCGGAAGCCTGTTCTCTGTCGCCGGAAGGTTCCGCTGGCCTCTCATGTTTCGCGCGATGGCGTATTCCCTATTGGCAATCGGTCTCGCCTACGCCCTGTCCAATGTCTTCTTCGACGATGTGACGATCATGATGGACGGCGCAGCTCTGGCGATCCTCGCGCTCACTCTCGTTCTCGTTCCATTTCAGGCAGCGGCCGAAGAATTGCTGTTCCGCGGCGTGGCCGCGCAGGCCATCGGCTCGTGGCTGCGCCACCCCGCGTTCGCCTTTATCCTTCCCACGCCGATCTTCGTCGCGCTCCACGTGTACGACTATCTCGGGCTCGTCGATGTCGCCGTCTTCGCCTCATGCGCGGGCTTCCTCGCCTGGGCAACGGGCGGGCTCGAGGTGCCCATCGGATTTCATATCGCCAACAACTGGGTGGCGATCGGGACGGCCGCTTTCCTCGGACAGAATCCGGCGGAGCCACTCATCACCCTCCCGACAACGATTTTCAGCGTAAGCACCACACTGCTCATCACCGCCCTTATGTATTTCGACAAGCAGCTGACGTTCCAGACGACCGGCACCGCGGAAGCGATCGAGAGGCTCCCCGGGCAGCAGTGGCCGCCGGAGGCTATGCCGCCATCCGGCCCTCCGCGTACGCCTGGAACTCCACCGCCGCCGCAGCCGAATTCGTGGCCACAGGGATGAGCTTCACGCCTACGCCGTCATAGGAAAAGGGTTATCTTGAGGACATGAGCAATCCCTCGGGCTCAGCGCCCGCTTCCCGTCCCGTCGGCTTTCCGCACGACAACGCCTCGGTGGCGCAGCGGCTCGGAGGCGAGGCTTTCAGCGTCGAGGCGCGCGGGTTCACGTTCGACGGCTACCGGGCCATGCCCTCGGCGTCTGCGAACGGCATCCCAACGGTCGTGCTCGTGCACGGATGGCCGCAGTTCGCGAGTTGCTGGGAAGAGTTCGCGCGCACGCTGCTCGACCAGGGTTTCGAGGTGGTCGCCTTCGACCAGCGCGGATACAGCCCCGGAGCCCGGCCCGGCGAGGTGGAGGATTACACGCTCGAGCAACTCACGGGCGATATCGACGAGGTCACCCGCGCGCTGGGCATCGATAAGTTCCATCTTGTCGGTCACGACTGGGGCGGGATCATCGGGTGGATCTACGCCGCGGCACATCCCGAGCGCCTGCGTTCGTACACCTCGCTCGCGTCGCCGCACCCCGTCGGGCAGCTGCAAGCGACGGCCGAGGACCCGGGGCAGTACAAGAAGATGAGCTACATTCGCGGAATACAGGCAGACCCGGATGCCTCACGCGATGCTCTCTTCGCCGACGATGCCGCACTGCTGCGCGCGTTATACGGCGGCGCGGTCGACGGAGAGACGGTGGCGGCATACGTGGAGCGTTTCCGTGAGCCGGGGATCATGGATGCCGTGCTGAAGTATTACCAGGCGCTCGGCAAAGGGCAGCTGCCGCCGAACCTCACGGTCACGGTGCCGACCCTTTACATTTGGGGAGACCAGGACATCGCATTCTCGCGCAGTTCGGCGGACAAGTCGGCAGAGTTCGTCAGCGGCGAGTACAAGTTCGTCGACCTCGCCGGCGCCTCCCACTGGCTTCCGGAGGAGCGCGCCGACGAGATCGCTCCCGAGATCTGCGCTTGGATCGCGGTGCACGAGGGCTAGTTTTCGCGTGCCCGTCGTGCGGTCGGGCCCGGGAACAACGAAGCGCGCCAGCATGAAATCTACCGGCGCGCTTCCAGCGATTATCGCGGGGTTCTAACTCCCCTGCTTGATCCACTCCTCGAGGTGCGGGGCTTCGTCGCCGACCTTCGTCCCGTCACCGTGGCCGGTGTGGACGAGCGTCTCGGCGGGCAGCGAGAGGATCCGGTCCTTGATCGACGTGATGATCGTCGGGAAGTCCGAATACGAGCGCCCCGTCGCGCCCGGGCCGCCGTTGAACAGCGTGTCTCCCGAGAACAACACGCCGGCCTCTGGCACGTGAAACACGCACGAACCCGGTGAGTGTCCGGGGGTGTTCATCACCTTCAGATCGGTGCCGGCGACCTGGAAGGTGTCACCGTCGGAGAGGTCCTCATGCGCGAGGCCGCCGTGCGTCTCCTCCCACAACATCTGGTCACCGGGGTGCACGAACAACCGAGCGTCAAGCTTCTCGGACAGCTCCGGCGCGACGGTGATGTGGTCGTTGTGCGCGTGCGAGCACAGGATGCCGAGCACCTTTCGGTCCCCGACAGCGTCGAGGATCGGCGCGGCATCGTGCGCGGCGTCGATGACGAACACCTCGTCGTCGTTGCCGAGAATCCAGATGTTGTTGTCGACCTCCCACTCTCCGCCGTCAAGGGCGAAAATGCCGGAAGTGACGACCTTCTCGATACGCAGGCCGTTCGCGAGGCCCTGCGACGTAACCTCGTGCGTCATGCTTGCTCCTTAGGTGGTGGAAGAGGTGTGGTTTAGATTTCGACGACCGAGCGCAGCACCTTGCCGGCCTTCATCGACTCGAAGGCCTGCTCGACCGCGTCGAGCGAGATCCGCTCGGTGACGAACTTGTCGAGCGGCAACCGCCCCTCGAGGTGCAGGTCGACAAGCATCGGGAAGTCGCGCTCGGGCAGGCAATCGCCGTACCACGAGGACTTGAGCGCGCCGCCGCGGGAGAAGAAGTCAAGCAGCGGCATCTCGAGCGTCATGTCCGGAGTCGGCACGCCAACGAGCACGACACGCCCGGCCAGATCACGCGCGTAGAACGCCTGCTTATAGGTGGCGGGAATGCCCACGGCGTCGACAACGACATCCGCGCCGAACCCGCCGGTCAGCCCCTGGATGCCCTCCACCGGGTCGGCGTCCTTCGAATTGATGACGTCGGTCGCGCCGAAATCCTTGGCCCATTCGAGCTTGGTCGGATCGATATCAACCGCGATGATCTTGCTCGCCCCGGCGAGCTTGGCCCCGGCGATCGCCGCGATCCCGACGCCGCCGCAGCCGATCACGGCCACGGACTCGCCCCGCTTGATCTCGCCGGTGTTCATCGCGGCGCCCATTCCGGCCATCACGCCGCAGCCGAGGAGGCCGGCAACTGCCGGATCTTCCTTCTCGTCGACCTTGGTGCACTGACCCTCGTGGACCAGCGTTTTCTCGGCGAACGCGCCGATCCCGAGCGCGGGCGAGAGCTCCGTGCCATCTTCTAGCGTCATCGACTTCGAGGCGTTGTGGGTGTCGAAGCAGTACTTGGGCTCTCCGCGCTTGCACGCGCGGCATTCGCCGCACACCGCGCGCCAGTTGAGCACGACGAAGTCGCCCTCGGCGACGTGGGTAACGCGCTCGCCGACGGTCTCGACGATCCCCGCGGCCTCGTGCCCCAGCAGGAACGGGTACTCGTCGTTGATGCCGCCCTCGCGGTAGGCGAGGTCCGTGTGGCAGACTCCGCACGCCTGGATGCGCACGACCACATCGTTCGGCCCGGGATCCGGGATGACGATATCGACGAGCTCAACCGGCTCGTCCTTGACGCGCGAAATGACTCCCTTGACGGTGTTCGACATTGCTTCGTCCCCTTTCGCTCGTATCCGGTCGCGCCGATCTTCTCGAGCGCCGGTCTCTGCTGCCAGCTTAGGGAAGTTTCTCGGCGCCGTGGGGTGCGGGCGGGCGCGAAATTCGCGTTGTACCAGGCGCTTTAATGACAACGTTTTTCATTAGCACGGTAGTGCATGTCTTCCGTGCGACCGTCCAACTACGGAATCATCGTCGCCACATCGGGGCGCTCACCGACCAAAGTTTTATCGAAGGTCGCGAGCCGTGAACCGGTCTCCTCTGCCAATGACGCCAGGTAGGCATCTGCCATCTGGCGATGTCCGACCACGTGGTCCAGGTCGACATCGCAATAGGAGATCGAATCTCGGCAGAACGAAATGCGCGGCTCGCCATAGAACGCTTGGAGCAATTCGCGAGCGTCGTTGCCTCGAACTCCACTCCGAACTAGAAAGCGACACAGCGCACCCTCGACCACGGGACACAGCAGAATTTCTGCAGCTCCCAGCGACCAGCGAGCCGCGCGCTCGTGGTGTTCGTGCTCGACGATTGCTAAGGCAATGAGCGCATTCGCATCGAGCAGATACCTTTCGCTCATTCGTCGTCGAGCTCTCGAGCGACCTCTTCGGAAGTTAGACGGTAGCCGAGATTCACAGTCGGAAGCCCACTGACTGGGTCGCGGTTGATCCGCATGGGTTCGCCGGCGGCTGCCAACCCTTTGACCGCAAGATCTGCGACCACGGAGGACAGCGATTCCCCTCGGGCCTGTGCTAGCTCCTTGGCCCGTCGGTGCACCGCGTCGGGCAGATCAATTGTCGTACGCATGCCCCAATGGTACATCAGGCTTGCATCAGTCGTGATGCACAGATTTCACGCGAGGGTCGCCGCGGGTATCGTGAACCTCGAAATGACCACCACACCCCGGAGGCCGCGGTAGTGAACCGGCCCGCGAACATCGAGCTCACCGAGGAGTTCACGGCCGCCCTCGACCTGCTCGCCGCCGGGCACTCCATGTTTCTCACCGGCAAGGCGGGCACCGGCAAGTCGACGCTCATCCGGCACTTTATGGCGACCACCGAACGCGAGACCCTCGTCGTCGCGCCGACCGGTATCGCCGCGCTCAACGTCGGTGGATACACAATCCACCAGCTGTTCCGGTTCCACACGACGACCACACTGTCCGACGTCATGGGCGGAGACTATTACCCGACGCGGTTCGCGGCCGCCCTGCGCAGCGTGGGCACACTCATCGTCGACGAGGCGTCGATGGTGCGCGCGGACCTGTTCGACATGATGAACGCGGCGCTCACGCGCTTCGGCCCCAAGCCGGGCGAGCCGTTCGGAGGGGTGCAGATCGTGCTCGTGGGCGACCTCTTCCAGCTCGCGCCCGTGGTTACTACACATGAAGAGTGGTATTTCCGCGATACCTACGACACCCCGTATTTCTTCTCCTCCCGCTCCTACACCCCCGAGCGTTTCCCGCTCGTGCAGCTGACGAAGGTCTTCCGCCAGATCGGCGACCCAGAGCTCACGCGGATCCTCAACACCGTCCGCGAAGGCCAGCTCTTGGGCGACGCCCGCGCACACCTCAACACCCGCACGGCGCCGGATTTCGAGCCGCCCGTCGGCGAGTTCTGGCTCACGCTGTGTACCACGAACAAGCTCGCCGATTCGCGCAACCGGCGCATGCTCGACCAGCTCCCCGGCGACGAGCTCCACTCGCACGCGATGGTCTCCGGCGAGGTCGAGCGCCAGGCGATGCCCGTCGACACCGAGCTCGCGCTCAAGCCCGGCGCGCAGGTCATGCTTCTCAGCAACGATCCGTCCCGCCGCTGGGTCAACGGCTCCATCGGCCAAGTTCGCTCCATCTATCTCGATGACGACGGAGAGCTCGCCGCGCAGGTCGCGCTGCACACCGGGCGGGTCGTCGACGTGGGGCAGCACACGTGGGAGGTCACCGAGCCGGTCGCCGAGGCCGGCCACATCTCGCACCGGGTCGTCGGCACGGTGCGACAGCTCCCGATGCGCCTGTCGTGGGCCATCACCATCCACAAATCGCAGGGGCAGACGGTCGACCACCTGGTCGTGGACCTCAGCGGCGGCACGTTCGCCTACGGGCAGCTCTACGTCGCGCTGAGCCGGTGTACCTCGATGGACGGGCTCGTGTTGCGGCGCGATGTGCTCGCCAAGGACCTCAAGGTCGACCAGCGGGTGCGCCGCTTCCTCCGGCAGCACGCCCGCCGCTCCTCTACTTCTGTCGCGCCGGCGTTCCTCTCGGCGCTCATGGTCGGCGAGGCGGGCGACCGCTACCGCCCGCGCCCGGTGGAGATCGCCGTCGCCACCGAGGACGGCACCGAGTTCTCCACGCTCATCAACCCGCAACGCGACCTCGGCTCGGCGCGCACGGACTACGACATCTCGGTCGCCGACATCCAGCTCGCCCCGACGCTCCCCGAGGCCTGGCCGGGCATCGCCCGTGCGCTCGCCGGGCGCGCGGTCGTCGCCGCCCGCTGCGACGAGACGCTCGAGTACCTCGACTTCGAGCTCAAGCGCCTCGGGGTGCTCGTCGTCGTGCCCATGGGCATCGAGTTCCGTTCGCTGCCATTCGCTGTCGAGAATCCCCAAGCGATGACGTCGCACGACGCGCTTTCCCGGGCCCGCGCGATGCGCGACTCCGCCGTCACCCGCGGGTGGTCCGTGCCGGGCGATGCGGACTTCTTCGAGGCCGAGCCCGCAATGGAGTCCGGCTACACGCTCGGCCGAGATCGGGCGTTTCGCCTGGTGGGTACGCAACCGCCGGAGCTGGGGCATGATGCGGCGCTCGCCGCTCATGTGCGCCGGGCGGCCGAGCGGTCGATGCCGAGCCCGCCGCTCCTCGCGGAACTCGACGGGCTGGGGACCGAGCTCAGCGAGGATGTGCTGCCGCCGGAGTGGGAGGATCCGGAGGCGACAGACCTCGACGGGATCTTCTTCCCCGGCGCGCGCGTGTGCTTTACCGGGACCGTGCTGCACGATGGCCGGGAGTTGTCGCGGGAATCGATGGAGCGGCGGGCGCGCGGGGCCGGGCTCGCGCCGGTCGCAAACGTGACGAAGACGAAGTGCGACGCGCTCGTCGTCGCCGAGCTCGGCACCCAGAGCAACAAGTCGAAGGCGGCACTCAAGTGGGGAAAGCCCGTCGTCGCCGCGGCCGATTTCCTCGACTGGCTCCGTTGAAAGGTTGCGTGAAAAACATGTATTTAAATCGTCGGAAAATGGAAGCCTACGCCGATGAGAAGCTATCTGCTGCGGGCTACAGCATAATCGACGTAAATTCCCAAAACGACTCGACTAGATGGGTGAGATCCTTCGATCAGTTGCCCTGGTGTGTTGGTGAGGTCATTTTATCGATTGATACAGGAAAGAGAGTAGGTGCGCGTATGGGAGGCTGGCTAGGCCTACGCCCTGAAGTTGCGCTCCTTAAGTCCGCACTTCCGGAACAAACAATCTCCGAGATGGATGAACTTTTCGGCAAGGGCGTGGGTAGTCGGCGAAATATTGATTGCATGTATCTTTTCGGCGAGAGGGTAAAACGCGGTAACAAAATTGACTTCGAGTTGACGACTGAGGAGTTTGACGAACATTTTGTTCGACGTGTTCCGGAAATTGCGCGCGCGGTTGATGTGATTGCTGGATCGCGTGAGGGCCTGAGGGCGTGCGCATTGGATGCCGGCCTTTCGCCGCATCCTCCTGGGCGTATCCAATTGTTTCAGTTTCGCGCAGCGGCGTTGTTGATGGCGGCGTGGTATGGGCGGGATGTGTTTAATGAGCTCGTAAGTGAGTATCGCGCTGCGAAGGATGCAGGCCAGTGGATGAAACGTGCAGAGTCCGATGACTTTGTCGATCGCTTCGTGGAAATTGTCTATTCCGTACCGGAGGAGTCGTGGGCAGCGATGCGGGTCGGCGGGCTCTAGTCGCGACTAAGTGTTGTCCGGTGCGAGGTGTTGCGCGCTCTTGGCATGCGGAATCCGAGAGACACCCTCGGAAACAATCGCTATCTCGGCTCCTTGAACATGCAGCTACTAGACGCGCCGTAAATACCGACGAACTATCTGTTCCTACCGAAACTAAGTTGCACGGCGTTTCACTCCCGCACCACGAACCGTGCGCATTCATCTCGCAATTTTGTAGACAGTGACTACAGAATCTCGCAACAAATTGGTTCGCCCTCCAAGAGCCAAACACCCAGGCGCTCCCAACCCCGGCCAACCGAAGCACGATCGGAACAATCCGGCGCTCGATCCCGTGTCACCCTGGCAGTACGCCAACGCACAAGGAGCAAACCACCATGAGCGCCACCGACGCCACCAACGAACAACTCCAGGCCACCGCCCACATCGACGCCGCACCGGACGCGGTGTTCGCCTTCCTCTGCGACCCCGCGAACCACCAGCACACCGAGCCCACCGACTGGGTGCGCGACGCCATCACCACCGAGCCGATCACCGCCAAGGGTCAGATGTTCGGCGTCCACATGTACCTCGAGCAGGTCGGCGGCCCCTACGACATGCACAACGTCGTCACCCAGTTCGAGCCGGGCCGCACCATCGCGTGGCTCCCCGGCACGCTTGGCGAGGACGGCAATCACCAGCCCGGCGGTTGGTGGTGGCGCTACGACATCGAGCCCGCCCCCGAGGGAAACGGCTCCCGCGTCACGCTCACCTACAACTGGAACGACACTCCCAATGAGTTCCGCGAGGAGGTCGGCGGCATGCCGCCCTTCCCGCCCGAGTACCTCGACAATTCCCTGGCAGAACTCGGCAACTCGCTCGCCACCTAGCCCAGATACCGTTCCACCCACCGGCCTCTCGCCGACGCGCGCGCCGCAACACACCTACTGTGGTGCGCATCACAACGCGCCCGCGCCACAGCGTGCCCCGGCACAACACGCCACCGGCACGCCACGCCGCGGCACGACGAGAGGGCACCAATGGGCTACTTCCCCGACGACACCTCGGCACTCTTCATCGACGGAGAGCTGCGCCCCACCGACGGCGGCACCTACCCGGTCGTCAATCCCGCCACCGGCGAACAGATCGGCCACGCGGCCAACGGCACCCCAGGCGATGCCGACGCCGCTATCGCCGCCGCCCGCCGCGCCTACGACACCACCGACTGGACCCGCGACGCGGCCTTCCGCGCCCACTGCCTGCGCCAACTCCACGCACGTCTGACGTCGGACCTCGAAGAAATCCGAGCCGTCACGATCGCCGAGGTCGGCACCTCGCACACGATGACCACGGGTCCACAGATGGAAGATCCCATCAATGGCCTGCTCTATTGGGCCGACCTGGCGGAGAAGTTCGACTATTCCGAGAACAAGGGCAGCCACGAGCTCATGGGAATTACCTCGCGACACGAGGTGCGCCGCGAGGGCGCCGGGGTCGTTGCGGCGATCACGCCGTGGAATTTCCCGCACCAGATCAACTTCGCGAAGATCGGCGCGGCGCTCGCCGCCGGGTGCACGGTGGTCCTCAAGCCCGCGCCGGATACGCCGTGGACGGGCGCACTACTCGGCGTCGCCGCGGCGGACACGGACCTCCCCGCGGGAGTGTTCAACGTCGTCACGAGCGAAAGCAACGATCCCGGCCAGCGCCTCGTCGACTCCCCCGACGTCGACGTCGTCTCCTTCACCGGTTCGAGCGCAACCGGCCGGCACATCATGGCCTCGGCCGCGCCGACTCTCAAGAAGGTGTTCCTCGAGCTCGGCGGCAAGTCCGCGGCGATCGTGCTCGACGACGCCGATCTCGCCACCGCGTGCATGATGACCGCGATCACCTGCACCCTCCACGCGGGCCAGGGCTGCGTGTTCACCACCCGCCTCATCGTCCCGCGCGAGCAGCTGGGCGAGGCCATCGAGACCACCAAGGGCGTGATGGCCGGCATCGTCCCCGGCGACCCGAACGATCCGGGCACGATGTGCGGGCCGATCATCTCCCCGCGCCAGCTCGAGCGCGTCTCGGGCTACGTCGAGCTCGCCAAGAAGGAGGGCGGCACGATCGAAATCGGCGGCGAAGTCTTCGACTCCCCGACCGGCGGCGGCAATTGGTACACGCCGACCCTCATTTCCGGGCTCGACCCGCATTCGCGCGTCGCGCAGGAGGAGATCTTCGGTCCTGTGCTCGTCATCCTTCCCCACGATGGAGACGATGACGCCGTACGGCTGGCGAACGACAATCCGTACGGGCTCTCCGGTGCCGTGTGGGGTACCGACCCGGACCGCATCGAGCGCGCCGTCCGCGGCATGCGCACCGGCACCCTGTCCGTCAATGGCGGGCAGTATTTCGGCCAGGACATGCCGTTCGGCGGCGTCAAACAGTCGGGCATCGGGCGCGAGATGGGGGAGGCAGGCTTCGAGGAGTTCCTCGAGTACAAGTCCATCGGCTACGGGGTGTAGGGAACTTCTGAAGTCTCGTCACCGCACCCGCACGGCTGGCCGAACGTCCGTGTGCGAGAAGTCGTTTCCCTTATAGAGAAGGGGCGAGGCGGTCGCCTTGGCGGCACCGTATACCAGGCAGTCGCCGAAATTCAATTTCGCAGGCGATCCTGAGCCTCGACCATAAATGCGATGCGCGTGCCTGGCCCATCGCAGGTGGTCGGTATCAACGTCGAGCACGACGATCTTCGCGTCGTCGAGAAAGTCATCGATAAGAGAATCGGTGGGGTCGGACAAGACAATGGTCAGTTCGAGAATCGACGCCGCAGATACATTTCGCTGCCGAGCACCTGAAACAACATCGAGGAGAACTCCTGCATCGTTCTCGCCTCTGAGTATCGACACCATCGCTGAAGTGTCGATGATCATTTCGGCAGACCGTCCTCGTCGTACAAATCCTCGTCCGAATACCAGGCAAGATTTAGTTCTCTTGCTCGTTGTTGCAGCGCTTCGATTTTCTTGATGTCGATAGGAACGGGTGTCTCGTCCAGCTCTTTCTCAAGCGCATCCCGAACGACCGCCGTAGCCGTGGTGCCGCGTCGACGCGCGAGCTCTGTAGCGAGCTCGTGGACGCGCGGATCTTTGATATTGAGAGTGGCCATGCCCCAAATTCTACCCCGAAAGGTAGAAAGCGTAAGCCCCTACTTTCCGCTTGGCGCCTCGGCCGCATCCCACGCCTGGGCGAATTCGCGGGCCGCGCGTCTTGGATCGTCGGCGGCGCATATCGCCGACACGGTCGCCACTCCTGCGGCGCCCGCTTCGCGCAGCGCGAGGGTGTCGCGGGCCTGCACTCCCCCGATTGCCACGCACGGCAGTGTCGTAGCCGCGGCGACCTGCGCGAATCCCACGTACCCCAGCGGCGCGGGATGATCCGCCTTGGTGCTGGTTTCCCGGATCGCCCCGACGCCCAGATAGTCGACGGTCCCCGGACCAAGCGCGTGGACCTCGTCGAGGTGGGCATGCGTGTCCGCCGATAATCCGATGACGGCGTCCGGTCCGATTGCCTTGCGGACCGCCGCGACCGGCAGGTCTTCTTGTCCGAGGTGAACTCCGTCGACGGCGGCGCCCACCGCCTTCGCGGCGCTGTACACGTCCACTCGGTCGTTGACGAGCAACGTCGCCTTCCCGTCGGTGAGCTCCGCCGCCCGGCAGACGAGCTCGAACAGCTCCCGCCCGCCAGCAGTCTTATCCCGGATCTGCACCGTGGTCGCCCCTCCGGCCACAGCCGACTCGATGACGGACAGCACGCCGCGCGCCCCGCACAGCACCGGGTCGGTCACGAGATAGGTGCGTAGGTAACCGGGATCGACGCGGGAGGTCATGCCACGGCCATTCGGGCGCGAACGGTGTCCGCATCGATGCGTGCCAGCTCGTCCACGAACGCCGCGGCGAAACTTCCCGGGCCGGACGATTTCTCGGCCGCCAGCTCCGCGGCGATGGTGTAGACGGAGGTAGCCGCGATGGCCGCGACCAAAGCATCAGACTCGAGCGAGGCGAATGCCGCCATCACCGCGCCCAGGGCGCACCCGGCTCCGGTGACCTTCGTGAGCAGCGGGTGCCCGTTGCTCACCCTCATCACCTGCCGGCCGTCGGTTATCACGTCGGTCGGCCCCGAAACGGCGACGACCGCGCCGTGCTCGCGTGCCAACGAGAGCGCCGCGTCCAGTGCGCCCTCGGGAGAGTCCGTGGACTCGACGCCTCGCCCGCCTTCCCCGAACCCGGCGAGAGAAAGGATCTCCGAGGCGTTGCCGCGCACGATCGTCGGCCGCAGCGCGACAAGCTCGCGGGCGAGGGTCGTGCGCACCGGAAGCGCCCCCACCGCGACCGGGTCCAGCACCCAGGGGGTGTCGGACGCCCGCGCGGCCTGCGCGGTCGCCGGCATGGCCGCTCTCGCCTCCTCGTGCGGGGTCCCGAGGTTGATGAGCACGCCGGACGCGATGCGCGCGAACTCCTCCGCCTCGGTGGGGATGTCGACCATCGCCGGGGAGGCGCCGATCGCCAAGAGCACGTTCGCGGTGAAGTTCGTCGCCACTGCGTTGGTGATGTTCTGCACGAGCGGCGATCGTTCACGCAACACCTCGAGCAGTTCGGCGCTGCGGTCAGTCACGTCCGCTGGATCGTCGGACCTCATCGGCAAAGTCCTCCCGTTCGATGTTCCCAGGACCGGAGCTGGGCGATTCCCACCGTCGTTCTGTTCTATCGTCGCCGTGCGGTGTTGCGGCGAGCACGCTTCGGGATTCCGCCGGCCCACAGCGCAGCCGCTATCAGCGGCGGTTGGAAAAACAGCCGCGCCAATCGCTTGCCGTCGGTGTCGAGCCCAAAGCCGTCGGTTCCTTCGGCGTATTGCGCGATGTTCCCGGGGAAGATCAATACGTAGAACACCGCCAGTGCGATACCGGCCTGACGGCGACGTTGCGGAAATCCCAGGAGCGCAGCGCCGAGCCCTACCTCGGCAACTCCGGAGGCAAGGACGGTGAAGTCCTCGCCGAGCGGGAACCAGTCCGGCACCTGAGCCTGGAACTCCTGCCGTGCAAACGTCAGGTGCGCGATGCCGGCAAACGACATGAATCCGCCGAGCGCGTAGCGGGCGATGTTCTGCGAGCGTGGAATTACGCGACTTTCCGTGTGCGTCTTCATGTCCCGAGCCTACGCCGCTTCTACACCCACGTACTCGACTTCACTCTCAGCCCCTGCGCATCGATCAGCTCGATCCGGGCGTCCTCCTCGGCCATTCTCCGCAAAGCCCACTTGCTTCATATACCCCCTGGGGTATATTGGCAGTCGACACCCACTCGAGGAGGGTCATTTGTGGTTATCGCGATTGTCGGCGGACTGATCGTCGGACTTCTGGTCGGAAGCCTGGGAGGCGGCGGCGCCATTTTGGCGGTTCCGCTACTGACCTTCGGGCTCGGCCTACCTCCACACGAGGCGACCGTGGCCTCCCTCGTCGTCGTCGGAACCGGCGCGCTGGCCGGAATCGCCCAGCGGGGAACAAGCTCGAGCACAGGCACAGGCACAGGCACAAGTATCCGCTTTACGCTGGGCATTGCCTTCGGCCTCGCCGGCCTACCGGGCGC
Source organism: Dietzia timorensis (assembly GCF_001659785.1). Taxonomy (NCBI): domain Bacteria; kingdom Bacillati; phylum Actinomycetota; class Actinomycetes; order Mycobacteriales; family Dietziaceae; genus Dietzia; species Dietzia timorensis. The sequence continues at coordinate 1,001,981 of NZ_CP015961.1, read as the reverse complement.
TTTCCTCGGTAGCCGAGTCGCCGGCATGGTCGACGAAGACGTGTTGATGAGCCTCTTTGCGGTGATCCTCGCCGTCGTTGCGTTCACGATGTTTCGCGGCACTCGATCGGAGAACGCCGCCGAGACCGGCGATCGCAGGGCGCCGAAGTGGCGCACACGAGCGGTCACCCTCGCCACCGCGACGGCCACGGGCTTCCTCACCGGCATGTTCGGGGTGGGTGGCGGTTTTCTCGTCGTCCCCGCCCTGACGATCGCACTCGGAGTGCCGATCACCAGCGCGGTGGGCACGTCGTTGGTCATCGTCGCCATCAACGGCGCGATCTCGCTCGGCCTCCACGCCGAGACCGCGACCTCGCTCCCCTGGCCGGCCATTGCCGCGATGTCCGCCGCCACGGTGGCCGGCGCGTTTGCCGGCACCGCGGTGTCGCGCCGCGTCGAGCCACGCACGCTGAAGCTCGCCTTTGCCGGCATTCTCCTCGTCGTCGCGCTGGCGACCGCGGCGCAGAGCCTCCCCAGAGTCCTCGGTTAGCGGAAAAATCGGGAGCGCCACGCGGGCCCCGACCGACGCCTACGCGAGGCTGAGGAACATCTTTTCCAGCGCCTTGACGTCGACTTCCGGATCCTCCGACGTCAGACATTGCTGCAATCCGGTGGAGATGATGGCAAAGCCCGCCCGATCGAGTGCCTTCGACACCGCGGCGAGCTGGTTGACGACCTGCTGGCAATCGCCTCCTTCCTCGACCATCCGCACGACGCCGGCGAGCTGCCCCTGCGCGCGCTTGAGCCGATTGGCGACTGCCTTCAATTCCGTGGCTTCGAGTTCCATTCGACTTTTCCTTTCACCTCGATGATCCACCCAGAATACCCCGGGGGGATATGCGGGACACCTATTCGCCGGTTCGCACCCGGGGCGAACTCATCCTTGCAATATACCCCAGGGGGTATTATTCTCAACGTTGTCACCACACGAATTGGAGTGATTATGCTTTTCGAACGCGTCTATGAGGACGGACTCGCACACGCGAGCTTCATGATCGCCTGCCAGAAGAAGAACACGGCGCTCGTCGTCGACCCGCGTCGCGACGTCTCGGTCTACCTCGACCTGGCCGCCAAGCACGGCTTGACGATCGAGGCCGTCACCGAAACCCACATCCACGCCGACTACCTTTCCGGGAGCCGCGAGCTCGCCGCGACCACGGGCGCCACCCTGTACGTCTCGGGCGAAGGCGGCGAGGACTGGCAGTACGGGTTCGAGGCCGAGCGGCTGCACACGGGAGACACGATCACCCTCGGCAACATCACCGTCGAGGCGGTGCATACGCCCGGCCACACCCCGGAGCACCTCACCTTTCTCATCACCGACGGCGCCGTGGCGGACGAGCCCGGCTACATGCTCACCGGCGATTTCGTGTTCGTCGGCGATGTCGGGCGCCCCGACCTCCTCGATGAGGCCGCCGGCGGCGAGGACACGCGCTTCACCGGCGCGAAGGACCTCTTCCGCAGCTTGAAGAACACCTTCCTCACCATGCCCGACTACGTGCAGGTGTTCCCGGCACACGGGGCGGGAAGCCCGTGCGGCAAATCGTTGGGCGCCGTCCCATCGACGACCGTCGGCTACGAGCGCGCGACCGCCTGGTGGGCGCCGTTCGTGGAAAACGATGATGAGCAGGGCTTCATCGACTCGCTTCTCGAAGGACAGCCGGACGCGCCGACGTACTTCTCCAGGATGAAGCGCCTCAACAAGGAGGGGCCTGCGCTGCTCGGCCAGCGCCACCGCCCCGACGAATTGGAGTCGGAAGCCGTGGACGGTCTCGTACGCGACGAGGAAGCCATCGTCGTCGATCCGCGAGATCAGCACGCCGTGCATTCGGGCACCTACCCGGGCTCGCTCAACATTCCCGCGGGAGCAAACGCGTCCAAGTTCGCCGCGTGGACCATCGATCCCGACAGCGAACACCGCCGGCTGATCATCGCCACCGATGACGCCGAGCTCGCTCGCGATTGCTCGGACGCCTTCGTGCGCGTCGGCGTCGACAACGAGGTCGACTACTTCTCCCCCGCGGACGCCGATCTCACCCAAGTGCCGAAGCTGGTCGCCGTCGACGACCTGTCCGACACCGACTACGCCGCGCTCGTCGACGTCCGCGAGCAGACGGAATTCGACGCCGGAACCATCGACGGTGCGCTCCACCTCCCGGGAGGAAAGGCCCACTGGACGCTGGACGCGCTGCCGAGCGATGGACCGCTGGTCACGTTCTGCCAGTCCGGGGCGAGGAACAGCGTCGTGTCCTCGATGCTGCGCCGCCAGGGCTTCGACATTGTCGAGCTCGAGGGCAGCTACGCCGCCTGGGAGGCAGCGCGCAGCTGAGCGGACCCCGGCCGCAACGTCGGTCGGCGCCCGCCTCCCCGGCGCCGGCCGGCGATCTCGAAACCACCACGAATACGACTACACAGAGGACAAACCATGTGCAGAGCAGTCACCTGTAAGAAATGCGGAAAAACCACCTGGGCCGGTTGCGGCAATCACGTCGACCAGGTGATGGGTCCGATCCCGAAATCCGAGCGGTGCCCGGGACACGAGAGCGAACCGAAAACGGGATTCATGCAGCGGCTACTCGGACGCTGAGCGAGCCACCGGCAGCATTCTAGACCCCATAGCCTCCGTCGACGTCGAGCTTCTGCCCGGAGATGAAGCCGGCGCGCGGGGAGGCGAGGAAGGCCACGGCCTCGGCGACGTCCTCGGCGCTGCCGAAGCGCCGCAGCGGGATGTTCGACTTCGTCACCTCGAGGGCGCGGGAGTCGAGCTCGCCTGAGTCGATGAGCCGGGCGGCCATGCCGTCGGTGAGCATCCCCGGGCCGACGCAGTTGACGCGCACCCCGTAGCGCCCCTCCTCCGCGGCGAGCGCCCAGGCGATCTGCTCGACCGCGCCCTTGGGGATGGCGGAGAGGCCGTCGCGGACCGGGTACCGGCTCGTTGCGGCGGTGGTCACCGCCACCACGGCGCCGCGCGCGGCGCGAAGGTGAGGCAGCGCCGCGGACGCTGCGGCGAAGAACCCGGCGGCATCGTCGTCGAGCTGGGCGGCGACGTCCGCCGTCATAACCGAAGACATGTGCACCATGGGCACGTGCGGGCCGGCGCAGTGCGCGAACACAGCGATGCCGCCGCAGCGCTTACCGATATCGTCGAGCACTGCGGCGGCTTCTTCGCGTTCGGCAGCGGAGAAGTCCAGACGCACGCGCTCTACGCAAATAGCGCGCCCCGCCTCGCCAGCGAGATCGAGGCACTCGGCGGCGAGATTGTCCGGCGATGCGCTGCGATACCCCAGCACCAGCGTCGAATTCTGCGGCGCGTCCTGGGACAGGCGCCGGGCCACCGCCTGGCCGATACCGCCCGAGGCTCCGGTGACGACGATTGCTGGTGCAGACATGCGAGTAAGGGTAGTGGCGGTACCCGCGCTGCACGGCCGAATCGGCCACCATCGCGCCGGCGGGGGTGACCGAGTTGGACGATGCCGCGTTCTACTCGGTCACCCGCGCGCGCTCGAGCCGGTCGAGCAGATCGGCCTTGGCTTCGGAGAGATAGCGCTCGAGTTCGTCTGCCGCCCCATCGAAGTCCTCGGCGAGGAAAAGTTCGTACACCTTCTGGTTGCGCTCGACATAGGGGTGCTGGAAATCGAGCACGTCGTTGGTGGCGGCGAAGGCGAGGCGGAGCTCGGTCTTGAGCCCGGCCATGAATTGGATGAGCCGCGGACTCTCCGAGAGCCCGGCGATGGCGGCGTGAAAATTGAGGTCCGCGAACCCCAGTCCCCACTTGTCCTTCTCGCGGATCGCCGTTCGCCCCGCCTCGATAGCCTCCCGCATCTCGTGCACCGCGACGCGACGCGCGCGGCCAGAGGACTCCCCCGCGCGGCGAAGGGCATTGACCTCGATGAGCAGGCGGACCGCGTAGACATCGGTGACGTCGGAGGCGGTGAGGCGGCGCACGAAGACACCCCGGTTTGTTACGTGCTCAATAAGTCTTTCGGTTTCGAGGAGGCGGAAAACCTCGCGAATCGTGTTGCGCGAGACGCCCATGGACTCGGTGAGCGCGGATTCGACGAGCCGCGAGCCGGGAGCGATATCGCCCCGGACTATGGCCTCACGCAGCGCGGATACGGCCGCGTCCATGGTCGACGGCGGCCGCAGCGAGGCAAACGCGCGGCCGACGACGACGGCAGTGTCCTCGGTCTGCCGTTCCATCGCCACCTCCTTCCACCGGATTGCATCAAGATTCTTAAGTCCACCAAGGTGAATTAGGTCTTGCGCAATTGTGGGACAATCCTACACACTGTGTGTTAGCTCACACGCTACCTTTGACACCGACACCCCGCCTCATCACGCGGGTCCACCCACGAGGAGAGCTCATGGCCAGCTCCGATACTCCGGCGAACGTCGGAAGACGCGACGACAACTCCGATGGCGCAGCGGCGAAAAAACCCGCATCCACATCCGCGAGCGGCACCGTGCTCGGTGCGATGTTCCTCATGGCGACCTCCGCCGTGGGCCCCGGGTTCATCACCCAAACCACCAGCTTCACCGTCCAGATCGGCGCCGCGTTCGCCTTCGCGATCCTCGTGTCGATCCTGGTCGACTTCGCGGTGCAGATGAACGTGTGGCGAGTGCTCGGTGTCGCCGGGATGCGCGCCAACGAACTCGCCAACACCGTCCTACCCGGCCTCGGCTGGGTGCTCGCCGGGCTCGTTTTCTTCGGCGGCGCTGTATTCAACATCGGAAATATCTCGGGCACGGGCCTGGGCACCGATGCGATGCTCGGTCTCGAACCGCGGACCGGCGCGGTTATTTCGTGCGTTGTCGCGATCGCGATCTTCCTCATCAAACGCGCCGGCGCCGCCCTCGACCGCATCGTCGTCGTGCTCGGCTTCGTCATGATCGGGCTGACGATCTACGTTGCGGTAACCTCCTCCCCTCCCGTGGGCGAGGCGATGACCCAGGCCGTCCTTCCCGACACCATCGACGTCGTCATCATCACCACGCTCATCGGCGGCACAGTGGGCGGCTACATCACCTACGCTGGCGCACACAGGCTTGTTGACGCCGGGCAGACCGGACCCGAGCACGCGAGCTCCATCGCCCGTAGCTCGGTCATGGGCATCATCGTCACCGGAATCATGCGCGCCGTGCTGTTTCTCGCGATCCTCGGTGTCGTTCACGCGGGCGCTGCGCTCGGAGAGGACAACGCGGCTGCCGATGCCTTCCAGTTCGCGGCCGGCGAGGTCGGTTTGCGGATGTTCGGCATCATCTTCTGGGCGGCGGCGCTGACCTCGGTGATCGGGGCGTCCTACACCACGGTGTCCTTCATCACCACGCAGAAGACCACGCCCCGCACGCGCAACTACCTCACCGTCGGGTTCATCGTCGCCTGCCTCGCGTTGTTCCTTCTCCTCGGCAAGGCACCGACCACTCTGCTGATCTTCGCCGGCGCCCTGAACGGAATCATCCTGCCCATCGGGTTCACGGTCATCGTCTACGTCGCCTGGCGCCGACGCGACCTGCTTCACGGGTACCAGTACCCGACGTGGCTGCTTATCGTGGGTGTGCTGGCCTGGCTGCTCACGCTATGGCTGGGCGTGGAATCGATCGGCGGTCTCCAGGACCTGTGGAACGCATAGCACCGAGCAATTCGAGGAGCTTTGACATGAGTGACCACCACATCGACCTCAACGCCGATCTCGGCGAGTCCTTCGGCCAGTGGACGATGGGCGACGACGCGGCGATGCTCGACATCGTCTCCAGCGCGAACGTCGCCTGCGCCTTCCACGCCGGCGACCCGCTGGTCTTGCTCCGCACGCTCGAGCAGGCCTTCTCCCGCGGGGTCACGGTCGGGGCGCACGTCGCCTACCGGGACCTCGCCGGGTTCGGTCGCCGCTACATCGATTACGCCCCTGAGGAGCTGCGCGCGGACGTGCTCTACCAACTCGCCGCGATCGACGGGATGGCGCGCACCGTGGGAGGCGAGATCTCCTACGTCAAACCCCATGGTGCGCTGTACAACAACGCGTTCACAGACGATGTCCAGGCCCGCGCGATCGCCGAGGCGGTGGCGTCGTTCGACTCGGGCCTCGTGATGCTCGGACTGCCCGGCTCGCAGCTGCTCGCACAAGCCGAACAGTCCGGGCTCGGTACTGCGGTCGAGGCGTTCGCCGACCGCGCCTACAATTCCGACGGCACGCTCGCCAGCCGCCGCGAGCCCGGCTCGGTGCTCAGCGATCCGGCCGAGGTCTCGCAGCGGATGGTGCGGCTCGTCACCGACGGCGCGCTGCCCGACCGCACGGGCGGCGAGGTCCGCATCGATGCCGCGTCGATCTGCACGCACGGCGATTCCCCGGGCGCAGTGGAGATGGCGCGGGCGGTCCGCGCCGAGCTCGAGGCCGCCGGCGTCACCATCGCCTCGTTCGCCGGGAAGCGCGGCGCGTGATGGCCATCATCGAACTCCCCGCCGACCCGGGCGCGCTTACCCCGGCCCAGGCCCGCGCCTTCTTCCGCGGAGGCCCATCGGTCCCGACCTCGGGGTGGTGCACCGGTTTCGCGCAGGCGAATCTCATCGCGCTGCCCCGGGAGCAGGCCTTCGATTTCCTCCTGTTCGCCCAGCGCAATCCGAAGCCCTGCCCGGTGCTCGAGGTGCTCGAGCCGGGGCAGTTCCGCGCCGGGATTCTCGGCGGAGGCACGCACGGCGCGAGCGATCCGCTCGCCGACGTGCGCACCGACGCCCCTGGCTACCGCATCTGGCGCGACGGCTCTCTCGTCGCCGAAACCCCGGACGCGAGCGAGTTCTGGAGCGAGGACATGGTCGCGTTCCTCATCGGCTGCTCGTTCACCTTCGAGCACCCACTGCTCGCCGCGGGCGTGCCCGTGCGGCACATCGATGCCGGCCGCAACGTGCCGATGTATCGCACGAACCGCGCGTGCCGGCCCGCGGGCGAATTCCGCGGTGAGCTCGTCGTATCGATGCGCGCGATCCCCGCCGAACAGGTCGCCGATGCCGTCCGCATCTCTTCGCGCTTCCCCTCGGTGCACGGCGCGCCGGTGCATATCGGCGAGCCCGCCGCGCTCGGTATCGCCGATCTCGCGCAGCCCGATTTCGGCGACCCGCCCGTTATCGATGACGGCGACGTTCCCGTGTTCTGGGCGTGCGGGGTCACCCCGCAGGCCATGGTTATGGCGTCGGCCCCGCCGCTGGCCATCACCCATTCGCCGGGCATGATGCTCATCACCGATGCCCCCGACTCCGATTACCAGGTGCCCTAGATGTCTTCCGCTCCCCGCGAACTCCGCGCCGACCGCCCGTTCCGCGTGCTCCCCTACGGTCCGCACGCCTCGCTCCTCGAACTCGGTTCCCTGACAGAAGTAGAGGACCTGTTCGCTCACCTGTCCGAGGCCCGCGCGGCGGGCGAACTCGGTGGGGTTGTCGAGCTCGTCCCCGCCGGGCGCACCGTGATGATCGAGGCCGAGGACCCGTCCGCGCGCGCCGCGGCCGTTGCGACCTGCGAGCAGTGGGTGCCGGGCACCGCCGACGTTCGCGCAGGCGAGCTGCACGAGATTCCCGTCGACTACTCGGGCCCCGATCTCGATGACGTCGCCCGCCAGATCGGCGGCAGCACCTCCGACGTCATACGCCTCCATTCCGAGCCGACGTATCGCGTGGCGTTCATGGGGTTCAGCCCGGGCTTCGGCTACCTGACCGGGCTTCCCTCCAAGCTCCAGTTGCCGCGCCGCGATGACCCGCGCGATGCCGTCCCGCCGCGCTCGGTAGCGGTGGCCGGCGAGTTCTCCGCGGTGTATCCACGCACGTCGCCGGGCGGTTGGAACCTCATCGGGCACGCGACCGTGCCGCTGTGGGACGACGACTGGCCGCGTCCGAACAGGCTCGCCCCGGGCGACGAGGTTCGCTTCGTGCCGCAGCAGGAAGGGAAGGCGTAGGTATGACGTCGCACGCACTCATCCGCAAGGCAGGGCCGCTGTCGACTCTCCAGGACCTCGGCCGCGCCGGCCATATGGGCACGGGCATCCCGGTCTCGGGAGCGATGGATCGGCGCAGCCACGGGCTCGCGAACAGGCTCGTGGGCAACGGCGAGCACCGCGCGACGATCGAGGCCACGCTCGGCGGGCTCGAGGTGGAGTTCGACGAGGACGTGCGCCTCGCGGTCACCGGCGCCGAGCTCGACGTGTTCGTCGGCGAGCGGCTTGAGGGCATCAATGCCGCCCTCCGCGTTCCGGCTGGCACGCCGGTGCGCCTCGGCATGCCGCGGGCGGGCTTGCGCTCCTACCTCGCGGTTGCGGGCGGGTTCGATGCGCCCGCGCTGTTCGCTTCCCGCTCTACGGATGTATTGTCCGGACTCGGTCCCGATCCGCTGGCCGATGGCACCTCGATCCCGGTGGGCGTGCCGGACCCCGCGGAGTCGCCGACCGCGTGGATCGACCACGCCGCCGTCGCCCCCATCGCGAAGGTGGTCGAGGCCCGCATTTTGCCCGGCCCGCGGCTCGACTGGTTCACCGACGACGCGCTCAAGCTGCTACGCACATCTGCCTACTCCGTCGGCGCGCGCTCGAATCGGATCGGCGTGCGCCTCGAGGGGCCGGAGCTCGAACGCAGCATCACCGACGAGCTGACGTCGGAGGGCATCATCTGCGGGGCGATCCAGGTTCCGGCGAGCGGGCAACCGCTGGTCTTCATGGCCGATCACCCCACGACCGGAGGGTATCCCGTGATCGCCGTGGTCCACCCCGACGACCTGCCGCTGCTCGCGCAGGCCGCGCCCGGCACCCAGGTGCGCTTCCGGTTGGACTGAGTGCGCGGGCGTCGCGTTGAGGCGCGCCCGGGTGTCGCTTTTTGCATACCTAGGGCGCGCCCGGAGGCCGATGTCTTCCCGCGCGGAGCCGGATTGACTAACTGGCATGACAGCTTCCGCGCCCACCCATCCCTCTTCCCACGACACTCGCCTACCCCGGCTCGGTTTGCCTCTCCGGGCCATCCTCGTGCTCGCCGCGCTCGCCGTACCGCGGGTGATCCTCCACGACCTCGGCGTGATCGACGAAGGTACGGTCGTCAACACACTGTTCGTGTTCGTGCCGCCGCTGGTCTGGATCGGAGTTGCCGTATTCGCGCGGATTCGAAAGCCGTTCCTCACGCTCACCGTCGTCGGCATCGTCTACGGGATCGGGCTCATGGCCGGCCATCAGCTCTTGTGGACCTCGTCGTTCCCCGACGGCACTCCGCAGCTCGGCGGGAACCTCTCCGAGCTCTCGCCCGTGGTTAACGACGCGATCGTCCGAGCCTTCGCGGCGGTGTCGAGCATCGTCACCGGCACGCTCGTCGGCGCCGTGTGCGGACTGCTCGCAGCCGGGATCACCTGGATTCTCGGTGCTCGTCGCGCAATGTCGCGCTAACGGGCTCCCATTGCCGACCTACCCCGGCTCAATCACCGTGCGCAGGTCGTCGACGGCAAGCTTTCCCGCCTTGACGTCGGCGATTGCCTGCTTTGCCTTGCCCACCGAATCCCACGTGTTCCACAGCAGCACGCCGATCGGCGAGGCGTCGCGTAGGTACCACACCACCGCGGCGCTGCCGTCGTCGTCCCACGTTTCGATGGTCTCGGCGTGCCCGTCGAGGCTGCCGACCGCCTCATAGCCGTCATCGAACAGGTCGGACCAGAACATCGGCGTGTAGTCGTAGTTCTCGGACGCCCCGGCCATGTTCTTGCCGGCCGTCTCCCCCGAGTGCTCGGCGTGGTCGACGTGCTCGACGCGTCGACGCCCGAACAGCGGATCCTCAAACACCACGAGATCACCGGCCGCGTACACGTCCGGCGCCGAGGTGCGTAGTTCGGAATCGACCACCACCCCGCCGTCAACGGTGAGTCCCGCAGCCTCGGCGAGATCAATGTTCGGGTGGACGCCGAAGCCGACGACGACAAGGTCGCCGTCCACCGCCTCTCCCGACGCACTGACGACGGAAACCTGCTCGTTTCCCGCGACGATCTCGCCGATCTCGAACGCGGGGCGCAGCTCGACGCCGCCCGACCGGAACGATTCCTCCACACGCTCGACAATCGACGAGGAGAACATCTGGCTGAGTAGCTTTGCCTCGCGGTAGACCATCGTGGTGCGCGCTCCGTTCGCCACGAGCGCCGCCGCGATCTCGGAGCCAATATATCCGCCACCTGCGACGATCGCGCGCACGCCATCATGGGCGAGGCTCCGGAGTCGGCGATAGTCATCGGTGCTTCGCAGGTAGACCACGCGCGGATCGTCGAGCTCGGCGGGCTTGTTCGGGCTCGCTCCCGTGGCGAGCAGGAGCTTGCCGAAGGACACGACCTTTTCCTCGCCGCCGGCCGCGATAGTGACGGTGTGTGCGTCGGGATCGAGAGCGGTCGCGGTCGCGTCGAGCGCCAGCTCGACTCCGTCGACTTCCCCTGTACCGAGCAGTGAGCCGGCAGGGTCCGCCTCTGCGCCCGATTTCTGCCACAGGTCTTTCGACAGGTCCGGGCGGTAGACGGGGCCGTCCGGATCGGCCGACACGACGAGGATTCCCCCGCCGCCGGACTCCGCGGAGATCGCCCGCGCAGCCTTATCTGCGGCGACCCCACCGCCGACGATTACATACTCATACGAGTCTGAAAGTTGCTGAGCCATAACGAATCTCCCTCCAGCGACCGGCCCCGGCCGGTTCCCGAGGAACTTCGGTCGCCCCTGCAGCCGAGCCTACGCCGGAGCGCGAAGAAACGCTGGCCGCGGACTCCCAGGCGGAGGGACTACAGCGCCTCGCGCGTACGCACCGTCGACGCATCGATCTCCGCGAGCGAACGCACACCGGCGAGCGCCATCGTCAGGTCGAACTCGGCGATGATGTTGCGCAGCACCGCCTCCACCCCCCGCCTGCCATCGATCGCGAGCCCGTAGATGCTCGGCCGCCCAATCGTTACCGCGTCCGCGCCGCACGCGATCGCCTTGAACACATCCGCCCCGCCACGCACGCCCGAATCGAACAGCAACGTGTCGGTACGGGACACGGCGCCGCGAATCTCGCGCAGCGCGTCGAGCGCGCCGATCGTCCCGTCGACCTGCCGCCCGCCGTGGTTGGACACCATCACCGCGTCGGCTCCCACGGCGAACGCCCGCTTCGCATCGGCGGGGGTCAGGATTCCCTTGATGACGACGGGCAGCGACGTCATCCCGCGAAGCTGTTCCACGTGCTCCCAGGACAGGGCGGGATTCGAGTACACGTCAAGAAACGTCTGCACCGCTGCGCGCGGCACGGGCGAGCGGAGGTTGTCGAGGAAATCGCCAGGGTGGTTTCTACAAATGTCGAGCAGCGTACGCACCGCGGCGGGCGTCGGCGGCGGATCGGCCTGCGCGTCGGAATTTTCGGGCGGCGCCGCCAGCCGCTCGGCGACGAGCTCTTCGAACCGCGGGTCGGTGGTGTATTGCGCGATGCCGATCCCGCGCGCGAACGGCAGGCTACCGAGGTCGAGGTCGCGCGGGCGCCACCCGAGCAGCGTCGTGTCGACGGTGAGCACGATCGCCCCCGCACCCGCCGACTCCGCGCGCCGCACGAAACTGCGCACGAGCTCTGTGTCCTTACTCCAATAGAGCTGGAACCAGCGCGGCCCCGCGCCCATCGCCGCCGCGACCTCTTCCATCGGGTCCGAGCCCTGGCTCGACAGTATGTACGGCACGCCGACCTTCGCCGCCGCCTCTCCGATTGCCACATCGGAATGACGCCGGACGAGCCCAGCCGCCCCGACCGGCGCGACCAGCACGGGAGCCTCCAGGTGTTGCCCGAGCACCGTGGTCGACATATCGCGCGCGGTCGTCTCCCGCAGCATGCGCGGAAGGATTTCGACCCGGTCGAGGGACGTGCGGTTCGCGTTCGCAGAGTTCTCCGCGCCGGCGCTGCCCACGACGTAGGCACGCGCCTTCGCTCCCATCGCCTTGCACGCCGCCTCCTCCAGCGCGCGCGGCGAGGTCGGGACCTTGGGCTTTAGCCCCGCGACCCCGCGGGAGAAGATGGCCGACTGGGCTGCCCGTCCTGCGCCGAGGAAACTCATGGCCCAAGATTAACCCGCCAGCTTGCGCCGTCGGGCGAGTTTCTTCGGGCCGCTCGTCCGCAGCGAAAAGGTTTTCGTGCAAAACTTTCTCTCAAGTTCGGGGAACCAGAGACATGGGACGGAACGTCGTTGTGGACATGAGGATAAGAGTCGGCGCATCCTGCGCTTTTCTTGCGGTGCTCGGTGGCACGCTGTCCGCCTGCTCGTTGGGGGATGACGGCGCGGCTCCGCTCCCCGAAGGCTCCGCTGCGGCGGACACCGCCGCATCGGCGCCCGCTGCCGTGGATCCGTGGACCCTTCCCATCGAGGACCGCCCCGAACTGTTCAACCCGTGCACCGAGATCTCCCTCGAGGACCTCGCCGCGGCGGGCCTCGAAAACCCGACGCCCTGGCCAGAAGCGGATGATTCTTCTGAGGATCCTCCCTTTCGCCAGTGCGGTTGGAAGTCTGCCAATTTCACACTCAGTATCGGTTCGCTCTGGACGCCGATGGACCAACTCTCAGACGGATTCTCCGAAGAAATTACGTCCGTAAGTGACATCGGCTCATATGTTCTTGGGACGTTGGAACGGCCTTCTCGGAATCGACAAATGGCCTGTGGCGTTGCGGCTGAAACCAATCGTGGACTGATAACCCTGGACGCAATTCGAGTAACGACCGAATCTAACGCAGTCCGAAACGATCAGGACACTTGCGAAAGCGTGACGGACGTCTTCATTGCTTTGTCTGCATCAATTCCGGAGCCCAGATCATGAGTGATCAGTTTTACCTTGACCCGGCCGCGGCGGAAAGACTTAGCGCTTCTTGTCGGCAGTTTTCAGAAGCGATCCTGCAAACTACAAATTCATCCGCGACGAAAAGTCGGTCATTTACGAGCCCTGACTTTAGGTCAGCCGCAGAAATAAATGGGGTCTACTCAAACTGCGGAAGCCAGGCTCTTCCGCAGTTGCTTGACGATTTCCATTCTCAGGCGACGGCGATGGGGGCACTCTTTCAGATCGCAGGTGGAAATCTATCTGCACAGGATGAGGAAGCAGCCGCTGCGCTCAAGAACGCGGCCAGCGCGCCGCCGTCGATCAATGGTCCGTCAATGGCGATCGCCGGCCTCAGTTCCATCAGTGCCTTCGACGCGGAGAGCTCGCGAACCGACAAGTTCAGCTGGGTGGCCGGCGAGGACGCTTCCGGGATGTCGCTGGACGAGATGAAGTCGGGTGCCGAGAGCCTGTCCCCCGGTGACCTTCGCTCGACAGCTGAACAGTTCTCCACTGCCTCGCAGACATTGAGTTCCGCAGCAGACCAGCTCCTCGCAAGCGTGAACAGCGAACTCGGATCGTCCTGGCAGGGCGAGTTCGCGAACACTGCGATATCGAACGTAGCGCAATTCCACAGCTCGGCGACCGAACTGGCCGGTCAATTGACGACTGTCGCAGACCGGGCGAATTCCCTGGCCGAAGGCTACGAGTTCACTCGCGACCGCGTCGGCGGAATCACGCCCGATACCGGCGCAGGCCGCGACAGCGAGGCTGCGGCTTCGCGCGAGTCCGCCCGGCTGGACGCGCAACGCGTGATCCATTCCGACTACAACCCGCGTCTTGAAGGCGCAAACCTCTCTGGGCTCACCTTTACCCCGGCACACCGCGTCGGCAGTGCCGGCGGGGTCGGCACCGAAGGCGTATCGCCGGTGGCGTTGTGGAACCGCGAGATCGTCGGGCCCGAAGGCGGGGTAGGCGGCGCATCTCGGACCGGCGTGGATGCGGCCACCCAGGCAGCGTCCAGCTCCGCAGGCGGCGCCAGCGCGCCGGCACCCGCGGGAGGTGGCGGCTCGCCGTCTTCCGCCGGTTCACCGGTGGTGGGGACATCGGCCGCGTCGGGGCATGCGGCGTCCGGCGTCATGCCGGCGGGCGTAGGCGCGGCATCCGGCGGAGCGACACGCCCCGTGAGCGCGACTGCCACAAGCCCGAGCCGATCCGGCGCCGCCGCGCCTACCCCTGCGGCGAGTGGCACGAGCACCACAGTTGGGCGGGATTCGAGTTCCTCCCCGGGCGCGAGAACGGTGTCCGGGACTTCCTCCTCGGCGCCGATCGGCGCGCGCGGAATGCCAAATGGTTCGAGCTCGACCGGTGCGGGCGCGGTCGGGAGCGGCACTTCGGCGAGTGCGAGACCGCTTAGCGCAACTGCCGGCGGAGGTTCTGCCCGCTCGGGTCTGCCGTTCTCTACGGGCGGAAACACCTCGAGCGGAGCCGGCACATCGGGCGGTCCCGGCGCGGCCGGCGGTGCGCCGCGCGCGGGCACAGGGCCGAGCGCAGGAACCGGGCTCACCGCGGGTTCGGGCTCGCCTGTCGCTTCCCCCGGTTCCGCCGGATCGACGGCCGGCTCGCGCATGGGCGGACCGATGATGGGCGCGATGCCCATGGGCGCAGGCGCGCGGTCCGGCGACAAGTCGCACTCCCCGCCCGACTACCTCGTCCACCCGTCCCATTCGAGCGAGCTCATCGGCGACCTCCCCGCCGCCGTGCAACCCGTCCTCCGCGGCAACCGAAGCTCCGCGGAATGAGTCGCGCCCGAACGGCGTTGAACCGCACAGACCTACAACCCACGCGCGACGAGGAGATCCTGATGAACACCGGACCCGACGCCAATTCCTGCGCGGTACCGACCGCAGGGCAGGGCGCGCTCGCCGGATCCTGCATCCGCGAGATCACCCCCGAGCTGCGCGCGCTGTCGGGTTCGGCGCGCTGGGCCACCGCCATGGTCGCCCGGCGCCCCTTCTTCGGAGACGCGGACCTGCTGCGCTCCTCGGAACATGTCCTCGCCTCGCTCACCGATGACGAACTGGTCGAGGCGGCCGGCAATCTCGACATCGGCGCGACGACGGTGGCCGAAATACGCGAAGAGCTCGCGAAGAAAACCACTCAGGGTCTCCGCGAGCTCCACGCCCAGGGCGCCATCTAATAGGCGCCGCCGGCAGCTACTCCCACTCGATCGTCCCCGGTGGCTTGCTCGTCACATCGAGAACCACGCGGTTGACGTCGGGCACCTCGTTCGTGATCCGGTTCGAAATCTTCGCCAGCGTCTCATACGGCATCCGCGTCCAGTCCGCCGTCATGGCGTCCTCCGACGACACCGGCCGCAGCACGATCGGATGGCCGTAGGTCCGGCCATCGCCCTGCACGCCGACGGAACGAACATCGGCCAACAGCACAACGGGGCACTGCCACACCTGGTCGTCGAGGCCCGCCGCCGTCATCTCCTCGCGCGCAATCGCGTCCGCCGCGCGCAGTGTGTCCAGGCGCTCGCGCGACACGGCGCCGACAATGCGAATCGCAAGTCCCGGCCCCGGGAACGGGTGCCGGCCGACGATAGACTCGGGCAGGCCAAGCTCGCGCCCGACCGCACGAACCTCGTCCTTGAACAGCAGCCGAAGCGGCTCGACGAGGGAAAACTCGAGATCCTCCGGCAGCCCGCCGACGTTGTGGTGGCTCTTGATGTTCGCCGTGCCGGCTCCGCCACCGGACTCGACCACGTCCGGGTACAGCGTGCCCTGCACGAGAAAATCGACGCTCGCGCCACTCTCGGATTCCGCGCCCAACACCTCGGACACCGCGCCCTCGAAGGAACGGATGAACTCGCGGCCGATGATCTTGCGCTTCTCCTCCGGATCGGTGACCCCGTCGAGGAAGCCGAGGTAGGTGTCCGAATCGTCGCGGGTGACCAGACGGGCGCCCGTCGAGGCGACGAATTCCTTCTCCACCTGCTCGCGCTCGCCCGCGCGCAGCAGGCCGTGATCGACGAAGACGCACGTGAGCCGGTCGCCGATCGCGCGCTGCACGAGCGCCGCCGCGACAGCCGAATCGACGCCGCCGGAGAGCCCGCAGATCGCGCGTCCCTCACCGACCTGCTCACGCACCGCGTCGATGAGCTGGTCCGCAATATTCGCCGCCGTCCAACTCGGCTCGAGCCCTGCGACCTCGGTGAGGAAGCGGGTGAGTACCTCCTGGCCGTGCGGCGAGTGCAGCACCTCCGGGTGGTACTGGACGCCGGCCATCTTGCCTGCGGTGTTCTCGAACGCGGCGACCGGGGCGCCGGCGGTCGTCGCCGTCACCTCGAAGCCCTCCGGAGCGGCGTGTACCGAGTCGCCGTGGCTCATCCACACCGGATGCGAGCCGGGTAGGCCGGCGTGCAGCGCACCGCCGGAGACCTCCATATCGGTGCGGCCGTACTCGCGCGAACCGGTCTTCGCTACTTCGCCGCCGAGCGCCTGGGCCATTACCTGGAAGCCGTAGCAGATGCCGAACATCGGCAACCCGAGATCGAACACGCCCGGGTCGATGCTCGGCGCGCCGTCGGCGTACACCGAAGCGGGGCCGCCGGACAGCACGATCGCCACCGGGTTCTTCGCCTCGATCTCCGCGGCGGTCGCGGTGTGCGGCACCACCTCGGAGTAGATGCGGGCCTCGCGCACACGGCGCGCGATGAGCTGCGCGTACTGCGCGCCGAAATCCACGACGAGCACGGGTCGCGGGGCGGAGAGGGACACTGCTGAGTTCTGCGGCTCTGTCACGGAAACCAGTGTAGACGGGCGGCGCTGCGCCGCTAACCGACGGCGACGATCGGCAGCCGCAGCGCACCCGGTGCCGACTCCGGCACGACCGGCGCGGTCGGCGCCACCGGAGTGATCCGCCGGTAGCCCTCGCCCTGCTCGGGGCGCGTATCCGCCTCTCCCTTATTGGGCCACAGCGACATCGCGCGCTCGGCCTGCGCCGTAATGGAAAGCGAGGGGTTGACGCCGAGGTTCGCCGAAATCGAGGCGCCGTCGACCACGTGGAGCGTCGGATAGTTCCACACGCGGTGGAAGGGATCGAGGACGCCCTTGTCCGGTTGATCAGAGATCGCGCATCCGCCGAGGAAGTGCGCCGTCAGGGGGATATTGGCGATCTCGCTCCACGTGCCACCGGCGATGCCGTTGATCTCGTCGGCAATATGACGGGTGGCCTCGTTGCCCGCCGGGATCCATGTCGGGTTCGGCGCCCCGTGCCCCTGCCGGGAGGTGACGAACTTGAAGGGGCCGAACCTGTGGACGTATGTCGTCAGCGAGTTGTCGAGGTTCTGCATCACCAACGCGATAATCGTGCGCTCGGACCAGTGCCGCAGGTTGAGCAGCTTGAGCGGCAGCAACGGGTTCTTCATGACCCCGGCGAGCAACTGGCCGATTCGAGAACGATCGCCGTCGGTGAGCAGGGTCTGGAGCGCGCCGATCGCGTTCGATCCCTTGCCATAGCGCACCGGCTCGATGTGGGTGTCCGGACGCGGATAGAACGAGGACGTAATCGCGATGCCCGACGAATAATCGGCCTCGGGGTCGACCTCGTCCGCCATCGCGCCGAGGATCGACTCGGAGTTCGTGCGCGTCAGCTCTCCGAGCGCCGGGGACAGGTTCGGGAGCCGCCCATCGGCCTTCGCGAAGTGCAGGAGGTGCTGGGTTCCCCAGGTGCCGGCGGCGAGCACAACCTGCCCGGCGACAACGGTGCGCGCCTTCTTGCCCCATTTCGTCCACCTGCCGGTGCGCTCGAGCTGCACCTCCCACGTTCCGTCCGAGCGGGGCCGCAGACCGGTCACGGTCGTGCGATCCCAGATCCTCGCGCCCGCCTTCTCGGCGAGCCCGAGATAATTCTTGAGCAGCGTGTTCTTCGCACCGACGCGGCAGCCGACCATGCAGTTACCGCACTCGGTGCACACCGTCCGATTCGGCCCCACGCCGCCGAAGTACGGATCCTCGACGGTCTCCCCGATGTCGCCCTTGCCGCCGGTCTTCTTCCCGAAGTACACGCCCACCGGCGTCTTGCGGAAGGTGTCCGAGGCGCCCATCTTCGCGGCGACGCGCTGCATCACCGAATCCGACGGGGTGTCCAGCGGGTTTGTCACCACGCCGAGCATGCGGCGGGCCTGATCGTAGAACGGCGAGAGCTCGTCATCCCAGTCGGTGATGTGGGCCCACTGCTTGTCCTTGAAGAACGTCTCACCCGGCTTGTAGAGGGTGTTCGCGTAATTGAGTGAGCCTCCACCGACGCCCGCTCCGGCGAGGATCATCACGTCCTTGAGCAGATGCATACGCTGCACGCCGAACAGACCGAGTTTCGGCGCCCACACGTACTTGTGCAGCCGCCACGAGGTCTTGGCCATCTGGTCGTCCTCGAAGCGTCGCCCCGCCTCGACGACGGCGACCTTATAGCCCTTCTCGGTGAGCCGCAGCGCGGACACCGAGCCTCCGAATCCGGAGCCGACGACGAGCACGTCGACGTCGACGGGTCCGGCGGTTTTACGGGCAGAGGCGGCGGAATTCGGGACGGCCGACATGTAAGTCCTCCTGGGCAGGGGCTGACCAAACACCCGTCAGCCACTCCGGGGAGTGGCTTGGGTTACACAGAACCCTACTCCGTGGTCAGATCCCCGCGGTAGCCGGCCTTACATTCGGGGGCGATTTGTCTAATTTCGGTGGTCGCTAGTCCGGCCGGACCGCGAGGTCGACCTTTTGGAATCCCTTGACGTCGGTGTAGCCGGATTTACCCATCGCCCGGCGCAGGCCGCCGAGAAGGTTCCGGGTACCGAAGGGTTCCGCGGTCGGCCCGAGGAGGACTTCCTCCATCGGCACGGTCGAGTCGAACACCGGCTGCACGTCCCCGCGTGGCACCGACGGGTGCGCGGCCGTGGACTGCCAGAAGGTCCCCTTGCCCGGCGCCTCGTCGGACTGCGCGAGCAGCAGGCCCAGCGAGACCGCGTCGGCGCCGCAGGCGATCGCACGGGTGATGTCGCCGGAGGCGGCGATGTCGCCGTCTGCGATCACGTGGACGTAGCGCCCGCCGGTCTCGTCGAGATAGTCGCGGCGCGCGGCCGCAGCGTCGGCGATCGCGGTCGCCATCGCCACGTTCATGCCGAGTACCTCACCGGTGGTCGATACTCCGGGAACGTGCCCGAAACCGACAATGACGCCGGCGGCACCGGTTCGCATGAGGTGCAGCGCCGTACGGTAGTCGACGACACCGCCGGCGATGACCGGGATATCGAGCTGGTAGATGAAGTCCTTGAGGTTGAGCGGCTCCGGCGTCGTTCCGTCCTCGCCCGGCTCGCCGATTACATGCTCTGCGGAGATGATCGTGCCCTGCACGACGAGCATCTCCACGCCGGCCTTGATGAGCACCGGCGCGAGCTCCTCGGCATGCTGCGGGGACACCCGCACGGCGACGGTGTGACCGGACTCGCGCATCGTCGCTACGACGTTCTCCAGAAGGTCGTGGCGCAGCGGAGCTTGGTGCAGCTGCTGCAGGTACCGCACGGCCTTATTCGGCTTGGACAGGTCGGTCGGGTCCCAGTCGGCAGCGAGCTCGCGCAACTTCGCGATTTCCGCGGCCGGGTCCTCGTGGCGCGCCCACAGTCCTTCGCCATTGAGCACCGACAGTCCCCCGAGCCGCGAGAACTCGGCCGCCGATTCCGGGGACACCACGGCGTCACTCGGATGGGTCATCAGCGGCATCTCGAACGAGTACGCATCGATCTGCCAGGTGGTCGACACATGCTTCGCGGAGCGGGTCCTGCGGGACGGGACGATGTCCACGTCGTGCAGGTTGTAGGTGCGGCGGGCCTCGCGGCCCATCCCGATTTCAACGACGTCGCGCATGGAGATTTCCTTTTAGTCGGGACTAGCGAGCCCGGTAGTTGGGCGCCTCGGTGGTGATCTGGATCGCGTGCGGATGGGACTCGCGGAGACCTGCGGGCGAGATCTGCACGAACTGCGCCCGCTGCAGGTCGGCGACGGTGCGAGCGCCCGTGTATCCCATCGCGGCGCGCAGGCCGCCGACGAGCTGGTGGACGACCTGGGAGACCTCACCGCGGAACGGCACGCGCCCCTCGATGCCCTCGGGGACGAGCTTCTCCTCCGACAGCACGTTGTCCTGGAAGTAGCGGTCCTTGGAGTAGGACTTGTCGCCTGCGCGGCCCTTCATCGCGCCCATCGAGCCCATGCCACGGTAGGTCTTGTACTGCTTGCCGTCGACGAGGATGAGGTCGCCCGGGGCCTCCCGGGTGCCGGCGAGGAGCGAACCGAACATCGCCACCGAGGCGCCGGCAGCGATCGCCTTGGCGAAATCGCCGGAGTACTGCATACCGCCGTCGGCGATGACCGGCACGCCTGCCTTCTTCGCGGCGGCCGCTGCCTCCATGATCGCGGTGATCTGGGGTGCACCAACTCCGGCGACGACGCGCGTGGTGCAGATCGAACCCGGGCCGATGCCCACCTTGATGGCATCGGCGCCCGCGTCGATCATGGCTTGCGCCGCCGCGCGCGTGGCGAGGTTGCCGCCGATGATCTGCACACCGGGGAAGTTTGCCTTGATGTCGGAGACCATCTGCAGGGCGTTGTTGTTGTGCGCGTGCGCGGTGTCCACAACGAGCGCGTCCACCCCGGCGTCAGCAAGCGAAGCCGCGCGCTGGAACGAGTCGGCGCCCGTGCCGACCGCGGCCGAGACCATGAGCCGACCGTCGGCGTCCTTCGTGGCATCGGGGTACTCATCGGTCTTGGCGAAGTCCTTGACCGTGATGAGCCCGGTGAGCTTGCCATCGCCGTCGACGATCGGCAGCTTCTCGATCTTGTGGCGGCGCAGGAGCCCGAGCGCGGCGTCGGCGGTGACGCCCTTCTGCGCGGTGACCAGCGGCGCGGTGGTCATCACGTCCTCGACGCGGCGCGACATGTCGACCTCGAACCGCATGTCGCGATTGGTGATGATCCCGACGAGGCGGCCCTGTTCATCGGCCACGGGAAGACCGGAAATCCGGAAACGGGCGCACTTCTCGTCCACCTCGGCGAGGGTGTCTGACGGCGAGGCGGTGACGGGATCGGTCACCATGCCGGCTTCGGAGCGCTTGACGATTTCCACCTGCGTCGCCTGGTCGGAGGCGGAGAGGTTGCGGTGCAGGACACCGAGGCCGCCCTGGCGCGCCATCGCGATGGCCATGCGCGATTCGGTGACGGTGTCCATCGCGGAGGAAAGGATCGGAATACGAAGGGAGATCTCCCGCGTGAGCTGCGTGGACGTGTCGACGTCGGAGGGCACCACATTCGACTCGGCGGGGACGAGGAGCACGTCATCGAACGTCAGACCCATCATCGCGATCTTGTCGGGGTCGTCCCCGCCCGTTCGAATTGCTCCGCTTGCCTGATCCACTGCCATGAGTTTTCGACCCTTTCTCGCCGCTGATCCCGATTCACTGAGCTTAAACGTCGGCGGGGCCTGATTGCATCCCGAGGCCGGCGCGGTCGTGCCCGATCTCACCCGGAGCGGCAGGCATGCCGGGAGCAAATCGCTCACAGCGTCACGGGCGGCTTGCGACGGGATACCTATTATTGGACATAGCGGGTAATTTGGACCGCGTGAGTTCAAGCAATCATCCACCGATGCCGCCCGGCATGCCGCCGGACCCGTTCGACGACGACTTCATGGCCGAGGTCACCTCCGAGTCGGGCATGTTCGAGGATGACGACGAGGCGTTCGAGCCGCTCAGCGACCAGGAGCGCGCGCTCCTGGAGCAGGATCTCGCCGATCTCCGCGAGTTCGAGACCGCGCTCGCGCCGCGCGGCGTCAAGGGCATCGTTATCGACTGCGTCGACTGCCAGGAGATGCACTACTTCGACTGGACGATTCTGCGCGAGCGCATGGAGCAGATGCTCGGAGACGGCAGCATCCCCACGCACGAGCCCGCGATGGATCCCAACCCGGACTTCTATGTCACGTGGGACTACTGCCTCGGCTTCCTCGACGGTCTCGAGGCGCCGCGGCGTGTGCGCCGAGGGCTGTTCTAGACAGTCGGCCCGCGCGCAGCTACGTGCGACGAGAACCGGATAATACGAGAATGAGCCAGCGAAGTCGCTGGCTCATTCTCGTGTGACGACGTCGTCTGCGCCGCCCTCTGCCGAATCGCTATCTCGGCGTTGACGTCTTCGGCGATTCGAGCATGTCCATGTTGCGCCCAGAACCGCCGGAGTTTCCCCCGGAATTACCGCTCTGCGTAGTTTCCTGCGTCGGCGAGGGGTTGCTCTGGTTCGACTGGGTTGGCACCGCCTGCCGCAACTGCTGCATATCGGTCGGATCGAGCGGGCTCACCGGATCGATACTGCGGTCCGGAGCCGGGGTCGCCGGCGGTGGCGGCACCGGATCCTGATTGTTCGGTGGCGGGACGGGTGCGCCCGTCGGCTCCGGAGCCTGCTGCTGCGCGCTGTTGGGCACCGAGGTCTCCGTGGTGGGCACGGGGGCCTGTTCTTCGTTCGGCTGGATCTGCCCCGAGTTCGGATCCGGCGACTCCGGAGCGGGAAGCGCGCCGCGCTCCCCCGCCTGGCCGCGGTCGAGCTGGCGCTGGATCTGGTCGCGGATCCGGATCAGGTTGACCCGATCCGCCGCCGACTCGACGCCGTCGAGGCGCTCGGACACCGACTGCAGTAGCCGGTCGGCCTCGGCCGTGTCTCCCCGCGACAGGGCATCGTTCGCTGCGGCGAGATCACGTTCGAGCGCCGAGACGAGTTCGACGTCGCTGGATTCCCCGCCGAAAATCGATTGGTTGACGTTCCACAGCGGGTCTCCCGGCTGTGCGTTGAAGGCCATGATGGACAAGCTGCCCACGGCCACGGCGACGAGCGACGCAGCGCCCACCGCGATAGTGCTCAGGCCGCGTTTGCGGCCCCCACGCCGATGCTCACGACGTTCGCGCGCCTCATCGAGGCTCGTGACGTGATCTGTTCCGTCTTCATCTGTAGCGGCGCCACGTTCGAAAGCGGTGTCAATGTCGTACTCGCTCGGCCCCTCGGGGAAAGGGGCAGCCTCAGTGGCGCTCCTAGCTCCGAGAAGCAGGTCGAAAAGAGCATCATCGGTCGAGGTGACGGCATCGGGCCGCTCCCCCTGACCGAGGGCGTCCAGAATGCCGTCGACGCGGTTCTCGTCGAACCGGTCGCGATCTAGCGCCATCTCCCTTCACCATCCCTTTCAATACGCTCCCGGAGCTGCTTGATCGCGCGATGTTGCGCGACTCGCACAGCTCCCGGGGTGCTGCCGACGACTTCCGCGGTCTCGTCCGCGGATAGTCCGACAATGACACGCAATCGGATGATCTCCCGCGCCTTTTCCGGGAGCTCTGCGAGCAGTGCTCCGAGTTTGGCGTTGGCATCGTTGGCCAGCGCCGCATCCTCCGGTCCGCCATCGGCGGCAAGCGTTTCGGGCAGGTGCTCCACGGGATCGGACCGATTTCGCCCCGCGCTTCGGTGTGCGTCTGCAACCTTGTGCGAAGCGATGCCGTATACGAACGCCATGAACGGCTTGCCCTGATCTCGGTACCCCGGAATTGCCGAGAGAACCGCGATGAGAACTTCTTGTGTGACATCGTCCGCAGAGAGCAGGCCCTTGTCAGCGACGCCGACGCGCGAACGACAATAGCGCGCGACGCCGGGCTTGATTAATCCAAGCACCCGGCTTGCCGCGGCCTTATCGCCCTTTACGGCGGAAGCCACTGCGAGTTCCAACTCGTCTGCTGTCTGTGTCATCGACTTCGTGTGCGCGAACGTTACGTCGCTGCTGGTCCCTTCCTCTGCAGAGTGATCACCAAGAAATTTCTCGAGCTCGGCCCATCAATACCTTTGAGAGCATTTGGCCCCGGCTTATGTTCCGCCATTCTCTTCAGTATGGCAATATCGCCGCTTTTCGAGCGGAGATTTCCACGCTACAGGCGATGAGCGTAACGGCAACCGGTTTCGATGGCGCCACGACCCCGAAACTTCCTGAATTTTATTGCGACAAAACCAAACGGCCCCGCGTGCTGGACGTTCGTAGCACGCGGGGCCGTTCATAGACCCGAATATTCGACCCGGGCCAGGGAAAACCCTAGTGGGAGTGCCCGTGTCCGCCGGCATTCTCCTCCGGCTCCTCGGGCTTGTCGACGATCGCCGTTTCCGTGGTGAGCACCATGCGGGACACCGACGCGGCGTTGACGACGGCGGAGTGGGTGACCTTCACCGGGTCGATGACGCCCTCGGCGATGAGGTCGCCGTACTCAAGAGTGGCCGCGTTGAAGCCCTGTCCCTCGGGAAGATCTCCGACCTTGCTCACGACGACCGAGCCGTCCTCGCCGGCGTTGTCGGCGATCCAGTACAGCGGAGCCTGGAGCGCCTTGCGCAGCACGCGCACACCGACGGCCTCATCGGTGCCGGCGAAGGATTCCTCGAGGGAGTCCAACGACTTGGCAGCCTGCACGAGCGCGGAGCCGCCACCGGCGACAACGCCCTCGGCAACCGCGGCTTTCGCCGAGTTGACCGCGTCCTCGACGCGGAGCTTGCGCTCGGTCATCTCGGCCTCGGTGGCCGCGCCGACGTGGATCACGGCAACGCCGCCGGACAGCTTCGCGATGCGCTCATTGAGCTTCTCGCGATCCCAGTCCGACGAAGACTGCTCGACCTCACGCTTGAGCTGCGCGACACGCGCCTGCACGTCGTCGGCCGAACCGGCGCCGTCGACGATGACCGTCTCGTCCTTCGTAACGGTCACGCGACGGGCGGAACCGAGCACCTCGATGCCCGACTCACGTAGCGACATGCCGAGGTCCGGGGAGATGACCTGTCCGCCGGTGACGATCGCGAGGTCATCCATGAACGCCTTGCGCCGGTCGCCAAAGAACGGGGACTTGATGGCCACGGCCTTGATCGTCTTACGGATCGAGTTGACCACAAGCGTGGACAGGGCCTCGCCCTCGATGTCCTCGGCGAGGATGACGAGCGGCTTGCCCGCCTCGGCTGCCTTCTCGAGCATCGGAAGCAGGTCCGCGAGCGCGGAGATCTTCTCGCGGTGCAGAAGGATGAGCGGATCGTTGAAGATCGCCTTCTGCTCCTCGGCGTCGGTGATGAAGTACGGGGACAGGAAGCCCTTGTCGAAGGCGACGCCCTCGGACACCGTCACCTCATCGCCCAGCGACTGGGACTCCTCGATCGAGACGACGCCATCGGTGCCGACGGCCTCCATCGCCTTGGCGACCATGTCGCCGATGTACGGGTCACGGGAGGACACGGTCGCGACCTGGGCGACGCCCTCCGAGCCCGACACGGGAGTGGCAGCAGCCTTGAGCGACTCCACGACGGCGTCCGCGCCGGCGGCAAGGCCCTTGCCGAGCGCCATCGGGTTGGTGCCGGCCGCGACGTTACGCAGGCCCTCGCGGATGAGCGCCTGGGCGAGCACGGTCGCGGTCGTCGTTCCGTCGCCGGCGACGTCATTGGTCTTCGTCGCTACCGACTTGACCAACTGGGCACCGAGATTCGCGAAGGGCTCTTCGAGCTCGATCTCGCGGGCGATCGACACGCCGTCGTTGGTGACGGTCGGGCCGCCGAACGCCTTGGCCAGCACGACGTGGCGTCCACGGGGGCCGAGGGTGATCTTGACGGTATCGGCAAGCTGATCGACGCCCGAAAGCATCGACTTGCGCGCCTGCTCGTCAAAAGCAATGAGCTTAGACATGTGTGCGTCAATTCCTTTGAAAAAGAAGTGCTAAGGAGAGTAGAAAACCCCGGCCGCTGCGGTTCGCTTGCGAGCGGCAGCGCCGGGGCCTGGCGCCGATAGAAACCTCGGCGCTCGGTTCTAGTCGATGACCGCGAGAATGTCGCGAGCCGACAGGATCAGGTAGTCCTGACCGTCGTAGGAGATCTCGGTTCCTCCGTACTTGGAGAAGATCACCTTGTTGCCCTCGGCGACATCCACGGGGATGCGCTTGCCCTGCTCGTCGAAACGGCCCGGGCCGACCGCGACTACGGAGCCCTCCTGGGGCTTCTCCTTGGCGGTGTCCGGGATAACGAGTCCGGAAGCGGTCGTGGTCTCAGCAGCGCTGACCTCGACGAGAATCTTGTCCTCAAGCGGCTTGATCGCCACGGGATCCTCCTGATGCGTAAAGTTTAAAAGGTACGTTTCCTGGCCGGGAGGGCCGCGATGAATAGCCGTCGCGGGTGGCGTACAACTCGACCCTCTAACCAATTGGCACTCTATACCCGAGAGTGCCAACTTACAAGGTACTCGATTCTTGGTTCGCAATCACAGAACTTTCAGACTGCCCGCGTAAGGTCCACCTGGACGCAATAACACGCGAATGCCCACGTTTTGGCCATGACCAGGGCTTTTGGAGTTTCCGGCGTCATACGATTCCGCCCTCGACGGGCGGAATTCGTTGTGCCGGTCAAGGAGGTTCGGAGCACGTGTGGAGCCCGTACGGGAGGCAACAGCATCCCGAGTCCCAGTGTGTGAGGACGGATACCGGCGCTTTCGGCAACCCCTCGATGGTGTCTCCCGAATGCACCGACCCGGCGGTGCCGCCGTCGTCCTTCGCGCCTTATGGCCCGTATGAGGTCCGCTCGACAAACAAGCTGGCCGTCTTCGCGTTCCTACTCACGATCTTCAATCTCGTCGTCGGCACGCTGTCGATGATCCTGTTCCCGCTGTTCACGCTCGCGATGTGCGTGCTCGGGATCGTGCTCGGCCATCTCGCCCTGCGCAGCGTGCGCCGGTCGCACCAGGCGGGCAGGTCGCTGGCCATCGCCGCGCTCGTGCTCAGCTACGCGGGCCTGCTGTTCGAGCTGGTCGTCCTCGGCAGCATTCACCTGTTCATGGATCTCGACCTGCTCGCGTTGCTCGGCTAGCCCCTGCGGCGGACTCCACCCGGGCAGCCCGGCTAGAGCAGGCTCTGGCTCACGTGCAGCCCGGGGTCGGTCGCGGCGCCGAGGGTCGAGGGCATCCTGCCCGCGGCAATCATGGATCCGGCCACAGCCACGACCATCGCGCCGTTATCGGTGCACAGGCGCGGACGCGGAATTCGCAGCTCGATCCCCGCGGCTTCGCAGCGCTCGGCCGCGAGTTCCCGGAGCCGAGAATTGGCTGCCACTCCGCCGCCGATGAGCAGGCGCTCCGCGCCGGTGTCGGCGCAGGCGCGCACGGCCTTCGACGTCAGAACATCCGCCACCGCCTCCTGGAAGGACGCGGCCACGTCGGCGAGAGCGACGGTCTCCCCCGCGGCCTCGGCGCGTTCGAGATAACGGGCGACGGATGTCTTGAGCCCTGAGAAGGAGAAGTCGAAGGGCGCATCGCGCGGTCCGGTCATGCCGCGTGGGAATGCGATCGCCGCAGAATTTCCCCCGCGCGCGGCCTTATCGACCACGGGTCCGCCGGGGTATCCGAGCCCCAAGAGGCGCGCGACCTTGTCGTAGGCCTCGCCGGCGGCGTCGTCGACGGTGGAGCCGAGCTCGCGCAGCGGATCGGCGAGCGAGGGCACGTGGAGTAACTGGGTGTGCCCGCCGGAGACGAGAAGCGCCACCGCGGGAGGCAGGGCCCCGCCGTCGAACTGCGCGACCGCGACATGTCCGACGAGATGGTTGATCGCGTAGAACGGCACGCCCCACGCGGCGGCATAGCCCTTCGCGCCGGCTACGCCTACGAGCAAAGCCCCCGCCAGGCCTGGCCCGATGGTCGCGGCGACCGCGTCGGGCCGTTCGATGCCGGCCTCGTCGAGCGCGCGCCGCACAGTGGGCACGAGCGCCTCGAGGTGCGCGCGCGAGGCGATCTCGGGCACAACCCCGCCGAAGCGCGCGTGCTCCTCCATCGACGACGCGACAACATCGGAGAGCAGTTCGATCTCGCCGCCCGGGTGCACTCGCGACAGCGCGACGCCTGTCTCGTCGCACGAGGACTCGATCCCGAGCACCACGCGCGGCGCCGATAGGTCCAGCGGCGCGGCGGGGACGACCTGCGGCGCGGCGGCGCCGGCGGTGGCAGCGGTGGACATCACGCCTCCTCGGGGAATGCGGCGGGCTCGCCGGGCTGCGGCCCGGACCCACCTATGACGGCGGAGCGCACCATCGCATAGGCGTCCTCTCCGCTGGGTCGATAGTAATTGCGGCGCAGGCCGACGACCGAGAAGCCGTGCGACTCGTAGAGCGTGCGCGCCGCGATGTTGCCGGTGGCGACCTCGAGCAGAACGGGCGCGGACTCGGCATCGGCGACGGCGAGCATCTCGGCAAGCAACGCGCGGCCGAGGCCCCGTCCCTGGAAATCGGGGTCGACGGCAATGTTGAACACTTCGAACTCGCGGTCGCCGTCCGGGCCGAAGGCGCCGAGCACGGCATAGCCGGCGAGCCGGTCGCCGCCGCGCGCGGCCCACATGCGCACGTGTTCCTGGCCGAGGGTGTCGCGGAACTGGGATTCGCTCCACGGGTCCTGGCGCGGGAACAGCACCCGCTCGAGCGCGGCGGCGGCGGCCGAATCGCCCGGCGCGAACGCGTCGATAGCCAGCGTGCTCATCGCTGCCCGCCAGAATCTTCGGCTGCGGCATTGTCGCGGCCGGTGAGCGCGGGCGAGATCGGTCGCGGCTTCGGCTCCACCGCATCGGGGCGCCGCAGGTAGAGAGGTTCGAGCGGGGCCGGCGTGGCGCCGGCCAGCAGAGGCTCGGCGGCGCGGTCGACGAGCGCCGAAACGGCGGGGAACGCCTGGAGGTCGGAGCGGATCGCGGGCCCCGGCGCCAGCTCGGCGAGCCGTCCCGGATCCCCGCACGCGATCGCCGCGGCCCCGTCGGCGGCGACCGGCGAGGAGATGTCGCGCGCCGCGAGCACGGCGGGGGCCTGGGTGCGGGCACCTCCGGCGTCATAGGCGGCGTAGTAGGCCTCCCGGCGGCGCGCGTCGGTGACCACGAGAAGCGGGGCCGCGGCGGCTACCATGTCGCCGGCATCGGCGAGCGCCCAGCGGGCGGTGGTGGCGATGGCATCGAGGGTGACGACGGGATGGCACGGCACCCCGAGCGCATCGGCGTACCCGGCGGCGGTCGCCATGCCCACGCGCAGACCGGTGAACGGGCCGGGGCCGCAGCCGACGACGACCGCGTCGACATCCCCGCCGTCCAGCCCCGCCGCATGTAGGCATCCGAGAAGTTGCGGGATGAGCAGCTCGGCATGCGCACGCGGATCGAGGGTGTAAGTCGCGGCGAGCTCGACAGGCCTGCCCCCATCCGCCCCCGACGGGTCGAGGCGAACGACACCGCTCGTGACGGCGGAGGTGGCGGTATCCAGGGCGACGACGATCACGGGTACACAGGCTACTCGGCGGCGGGGCCGGGCGGGAAACCCTCGGGGCCGCGGGCCCACCGAGCGGTGCGGGTGTCGGCGGCATCGTTGCGTTCGAGGCGCACGAGCCACGGCCGCTCGGCGAGGACTTCTCCGAGCCCCTCTCCCCACTCGATGACGACGACGTCGGTGCCCAGGAACTCGTCCAGGTCGAGCGATTCGAGTTCGTCGGCCAGCGCGTGCGGGTTCGACGGCGCCGCGCCGGTGCCGGCTGCGCTCGCCTCGAGATCGGAGTCCGCGCGCAACCGGTACGCGTCGACGTGGACGAGCCCCGGCCCGCCCGGTTCGGTCGGTTTATGACGTCGGGCGAGCTGGAACGTCGGGGAGGTCACGCGCCCCGACACCGCGAGCGCCTCGGCGAGTCCCTGGGTGAGCGAGGTCTTTCCCGCGCCGAGCGGGCCGGTGAGGATGACCACGTCCCCGGCTCCCAGGGCCGCGCCGAGTTCCCTGCCGAACGCGTGGGTCTGGTCGAGGTCCGCCAGCTCGCGGCTGCCGTGTTCCGGGAAGCCCTGCCCGCTCAACGTTCGGTGCGGCGCACGTCGTGAATGGTATCGGTGCCGTTCTCGGTGCGTGTCCACACCGAACTGACACGCTCGCGCTCGATCCCGATGGAGTCGAAGGCGCCGTCGATGACGTAGGCGATCTCGTCGTTGGTGATCTCGATGGCCTCGAGCTGCACCATGTGACCGCAACCGGGTACGACGACGAAGCGGGCGCCGGGCATATCGCGAGACATCTCGATCGAGCGATTCACCGGGGTCATCAGGTCCGCGTCGCCGCACAGGATCGATACGGAGACGTCCTCGAGAATCGGATATGCGCCCTTCGCGTCGAGAGTCACCAGCGCCTCGACGAATCCCGCCATGACCTCGACATCGGCCGAACCGATGAGGTCGTTGGTGAATTCGACGACGGTCTTGCCGACCATCGTCGGATTACCGAAGGCTCCGGCCTTGATGAGCGGTTCGATGACCATGCCCAGCGCGCGACGGCCGCTGTGGTAAACGCCGGGAGTTTTCTCGGCCGACCACGCCACCGAGGTGATGAGCGGATTGTCGAGGATCGCCGGTAGACCTGCCTCGGGGAGCTTGTCCGCCGCAGTGGCGAGCAGGCTGACGCCGACGAGCCTGTCCCGGACCAGATCGGGATACATCTCGGCGAACTTGAGTACGGTCATCCCGCCCATGGAATGTCCGACCAGCACGATCGGGCCGGTCCGCGCCACGGAACCGATCACATTGTGGAGATCCTCGGCAAGCTGGGTAATCGTGTAGGTACGGCTATCGGCGCGCCCGGAGAGCCCGTGTCCGCGCTGGTCGTAGAACACCATGCGAATGTCGGAGCCGTACTTTTCCTTCAGACCGGTGGACTGAAAGTGGAACGAATCCATCGACAGGGTGAATCCGTGGACGAAAACGACGGTGAGCTCGGCGTCGACCGGACCGACCTCGCGGACCGCGAGCGGGTTACCGTCGGACGCGGCGACGATCTCGCCGCGATCGGAGCCGATGTCCCACACGGGTTCGCCCTCGTGGGCATCGTAGGAGCGCAGCGGAAGCAAATCCGGCAGCTGGCTCGCCGCGGACACCAGCAACGCGCTGACCCCTGCAACGACTCCCGAGGACATCGGGGGGTGGAAATCGCTGTCCGCCTCGGCTCGATCGACCTCCGTGCGCGGCAGGTGCGGGCGCAGCGCCCGCGGTACGGGCATACGCGGAAGGCTGGGCATCTTCCCCCGAACGGTGCCCCAAAGCGTGTCGCTGTCCGGGTCCACTGGCCTACTCCCTCGGTCCTCTTCGCGTGCCGCCTTCAAACCTCGCGAGAAGAAGCGACGACAACCCACGTTCTCGGTTCCCGTATCGTCCATTGCTGCCCGCGCCTGCCGCGGAGCGTCCATTCGCACCATGTGCGCTACTCCTCCCCCTGGAGCGAGGTCGTGTGTACGTAGCGGGCTGCTCGCCCGCGGGCCGCGCACACAACCTCGTAGTGGATGGTGCCGAGCTTGTCCGCCCAGTCACCGGCGTGCGGGGCTCCCCGGGCGGGATCCCCGAACATCACGGCCCTGTCGCCTGCCCTGATCCCGCCGGGCACCGCTCCAGACGCCGTTCGCGGGCCGAGCTCGACAACGAATTGGTCCATGCACACTCGCCCGACCTGAGCGTAACGCCCTCCGCGTAGCTGTACATCGAAATTGTTGGATAAAAGTCTCCAGACCCCGTCGGCGTAGCCGGCCGCGACGAGCGCGACGACGGTGTCCCGGGGCGCGATCCAGGAGTGCCCGTAGCTGATCCCCTGCCCTTCGTTCACGTCCTTGACCATGAGAACCTCGGCGGAAAACGTCATCGCGGGGCGTAGTCCGAAGTCCTCGCCCTCGATGGGGCTCAGCCCGTACAGCGCGATTCCCGGGCGGACGATCTCGAATCCGTCCGAGCCGCGAGTGAGCGTTCCCGCGGAGTTCGAATGATGGTTGCGGGGGCATTCCAGGCCCATCGATCGCGCCTGCTCGACAGCCTCGTGCAGCGCGGTGACCTGCGAGTCGATCACCGGATCGCCGGGAGCGTCGGCGTTGGCGAAATGCGCCATCAGCCCGGTGACCTCGATAATTCCTTCGCGCTCAGCGGCGACGAGTCGGTCGAAGGTCCGCTCCCAATGCAGCGGCATGATTCCCGAGCGACCGAGGCCGGTGTCGAGTTTTGGGGTCACTCTTGCCCGCATGCCGGACTTGCGTGCGCCTGCCACAACGGCGTCGAGGTGCTCCGGGCTGGGAACGGCGATGTCGATCCCGGCGCCGATGACGCCCGAGACATCATCACCTGCCGAGTACAGCCACGCGAGGATCGGAGCGGAGATGCCGACCTGCCGCAACGCGACCGCTTCGGCAAGGGTGGTGACGCCGAGCGAGGTCGCGCCGGCCTCCAGCGCCGTGCGCGCGACTGCGGGGGCGCCGTGGCCGTAGCCGTCGGCCTTGACCACTGCCATGACCTCGGCATCGGGCGCCTTGGCCGCGAGGATCTCGGTGTTATGCGCAATCGCGGGCAGGTCGATGTCCACGCGCGCGGGCCCCGCCGGGATCGGGGCGGTGGAACCTGCAGCGGGCACGATTGTTGTCATAGCCCCTTATCCTGCCACCGCGCGCACCTTTGCCACAGCTTCTCCGATCGCGCCGAGCAGATCGGACGCACCGATCGGCGATCCGGGGCGCCCGAATTCCTCCGCGGCGAGCCGCGCCGCGACCGAGTGGACGACCTGCGCGACGGCCACAGCTCGCGGGACCTCGACGTCCGCGAGCGCGCCCGGGCCTTCCCTGGCTGCGAGGATCGCGCCGATCATGCCGGCGAGGACATCGCCGGAACCCGGGGTCGCGGACCACGAGGTGCCGGCATCCTGGGCGAACGCGGATCGTCCGTCGTCGATAAGTGTGATCCTGCCCTTGAGCAGCACCGTCGCGTTCACCCCGCGGGAGTCGAGTTCGGCGACGAGCCCCCGCACCGCGCCCGCCCGGTCCCCGGCCAGCAGGCCCGCCTGCGCGGGCGCGAAGGTCTGCGCGAGGGCGTCGAATTCGCCGGCGTGCGGCGTGAGTACGAGTGGCGCGTCGCGTCGCCGCAGAATAGACGGATGCTCGGCGAGCACGCGCAGCGCGTCGGCGTCGAGCACCACCGGCACATCCTGGGACAGGATCCACGCGAGCTCCTGCGCGGTCTCCGGTCCCGTCCCCATGCCGGGCCCGGACACCCATGCCTGGGCGCGCCCCGCATTTGTGACGACGGAGGAGGCGACGATTTCGGGACGGTCGGCGAGTACCTGATCGCGGCACGGGCCGACGTAGCGGACCATGGAGCTCGTGGACATCACCGCCGCGTGGGAGGCGAGCACGGCCGCGCCGGGATAGCGCTGCGAGCCCGCGCGAATGGCGACCACTCCGCCCGAGTACTTGTTGTCCGAGACGTCGGGGACGGGCCACAGCTCGCCGGCGGTGGCGGTGCCGATGCTCGTGAGCATCTCGGCCGGGCGCCCGTCGTCGGCGGCTGGGGCACCGATACCAATCTCGGCGAGCTCCAGTGCGCCGCAGTCGGTGGAGGCGAGCAGATGGGCGCGCCGGAACAGGCCGAAGGTTACCGTCGCGGTCGGCCGGATGGCGCCGGGGTGCCGGACGCCGGTGTCGGGATCGATTCCCGACGGGATGTCGACCGCGACGACAGGCGTGCCAAGCTCCTCGAGGACCCCCGCCGCGTGTCCGGCCATTTCCCGTGGCGGCCCGCTGGCGCCGAGACCCACGATCGCGTCGAGCGCGACGGCGGGCCGGAGCCTGCGCAGGAGCTGCTCAAGCGCATCGGGATCTGCCGGTTCGTGCACCCGGCCCCCGGCACGGCGACACGCGTCGAGCGCGCGGGGATGGGCGCGGTCCGGGGAGAGAAGGACCGCGTGGACGGCCATCCCGCTGCGGGCGAGGTCGGCGAGGGCGTAGAGCCCGTCGCCGCCGTTATCGCCGGCGCCGATCAGCGCGGCCGCGCTCGCCCCGTAGACGTGGCCTCCGCCGTCACCGATAACCTCCTGCGCACGCACGACGGTGCGTGCGACATCCGCGACGGCCCACGCCGCCCTCCGCATCACCGCGTCGGTGGGCGCCGCCTCGACGACGGGCGCCTCGGCACGGCGGATATCTGCGGCGAAGTACGCGCGGAAGTCGTCTCGGTGGGTCATGTTCCTCGCGCTCCTAGCGTCTCCCCGCCCGTGCGGGGCGTGCGTTCTACTCGACGGTGACAGACTTGGCGAGGTTACGCGGCTTGTCGACGTCATAGCCGCGCGCGGCTGCGACCTCGGCGGCGAACGCCTGGTACGGGATCGTCGACAGCAACGGCTGCAGCAGCGTCGTCGTCTCCGGGATCTCGATGAGGTAGTCGGCGAACGGCTTGACGACCTCATCCCCCTCCGCAGAGATGATGATGGTGCGCGCGCCGCGGGCCTTGATCTCCTGGATGTTGGAGATGAGCTTCGAGTGCAGCAGCGAACGCCCGTGCAGCGGGGGCATCACCACGAACACCGGCAGCCCCTCCTCGATGAGCGCGATCGGGCCGTGCTTGAGCTCGCCTGCCGGGAAGCCCTCGGCGTGCATGTAGGCGAGCTCCTTGAGCTTGAGTGCGCCCTCGAGCGCGGTCGGGTAACCGACGTGGCGACCGAGGAACAGCACGGACTTGGAGTCGGCGAGTTCGCGGGCGATCTGGCGGACCTGGTCGAGACGTTCGACGACCTGTCCGATGAGTTCGGGCATCTGCTCGAGCGCGTGGAACTCGGCCGAGACCTCGTCCGGGAACTTGGTGCCGCGCGCCTGCGCGAGGGCAAGGCCCACGAGGTAGTTCGCGGCGATCTGGGCGAGGTAGGCCTTCGTCGAGGCGACACCGATCTCGGGGCCGGCGTGCGTGTAGAGCACCGCATCGGCCTCACGCGGAATCTGCGCGCCATTGGTATTGCACACCGCGAGGACGCGAG
Source organism: Dietzia timorensis (assembly GCF_001659785.1). Lineage (NCBI taxonomy): Bacteria > Bacillati > Actinomycetota > Actinomycetes > Mycobacteriales > Dietziaceae > Dietzia > Dietzia timorensis. The sequence goes on along the minus strand of NZ_CP015961.1, from coordinate 967,217 downwards.
CCTTCTGGGACTTCGCGTGCCGCACGGCCTCGAGCGTGTCGGCGGTCTCGCCCGACTGGGAGATCGCGACGACAAGCGTGGATCGGTCGAGGACCGGGTCGCGGTAGCGGAACTCCGAGGCGATCTCGACCTCGCAGGGAATTCGGGTCCAATGCTCGATCGCATACTTGGCGACGAGACCGGAGTGGTAGGCGGAGCCGCAGGCGACGATGAAGACCTTGTCGATATCGCGCAGTTCCTGGTCCGACAGGCGCTGCTCGTCGAGCACGATACGCCCGTCGACGAGCTTGCCGAGGAGCGTGTCGGCGACGGCGGACGGCTGCTCGGCGATCTCCTTGAGCATGAAGTACTCGTAACCGCCCTTCTCGGCGGCATCGAGATCCCAGTCGATGGTGAACTCGCGGGACTCCGCGGCGCCGCCCTCGAGGAACGGGAACACCTCGTACCCGCCTGCGGTGATCACAGCGAAGGTGTCCTGCCCGACCTCGACGGCCTCCTTCGTGTAGTCGATGAACGCGGCGACATCGGAACCGATGAACATCTCGCCCTCGCCGCGACCGAGCACGAGCGGGGTGTTTCGACGGCCCGCAACGATGGTTCCGGGCGCCTGCGCGTCGGCGATGACGAGGGTGAACGCGCCCTCGAGGCGGGCGAGGACAGCGCGGCAGGACGCGACGAAGTCGCCGGCGGTCGCACCACCGGTGACCTCGCGGTCGATGAGTTGGGCGACGACCTCGGTGTCGGTGTCGGAGTTGAAGTCGCGCCCGTCCGATTCGAGCTCGGCGCGCAGAGAGGCGAAGTTCTCGATGATCCCGTTGTGCACGACCGCGATCCGGCCCGCGACGTGCGGGTGCGAGTTGCGGTCACTCGGGCGGCCGTGCGTCGCCCAGCGGGTGTGACCGATCCCGGTGCCGCCGGCGAAATCATCGCCGGACTCGGCGAGTGCGCCCTCGAGGTTGGCGAGCTTGCCTTCCTTCTTCTCGACATGGAGTCGATTCTGATCGTCCACCACCGCGATACCGGCGGAATCGTATCCGCGGTATTCCAAGCGGCGGAGTCCGCCTATCAGCACATCCTTAGCGGGCCGGCCGCCGACATATCCAACAATTCCGCACATAGAAAGAAAGTCTATAGACGTTCACCAAACCGGGGCGCACACAGCGCGGGGTAAAGGCGAATATCGCAGCGAACATCTGCTCATTTCGGCCGCCACATCCGGCGTTTGCCGTCGATAGACGTTAACCTTGTGGGCGTGGCTAAGAAGGCGAAGAAACTCATGGGTCCGCTCGGCCGTCGTGGCCGGTTCGATATCGACTTCGGCGATCTCGGCTTCGCGGGCGTCCCCGGCAAGGTCTACGTACCGCGGATGGACGCGCGGCGGGCTCCCCTGCTCGCCTTCGCTCACGACTGGACCAAGTCGAGCAAGCACTACCAGGACACCCTCAAGCACTTCGCGTCCTGGGGATTCATCGTCGTCGCGACCGATTCGGGTTCGGGCTTCTTCGCCAAGCAGGCCTCCTACGTCGACGCGCTCTCGGATTCGATCGAGGCGGTATTCAACGCGGACCTCGGCTCCGGCAATCTCCGCCCGGATACCGGACGCATCGGCGTCATGGGGCACGGGCTCGGCGCAGGCGCCGCGACTGTCCTCGCGTCCTACCGCACGGACATCTCGGCCGTCGTGGCCGCATTCCCCAAGCCTGTCGCCGCCGGCGCCGTCGGCCGCTCCTCTCTGGTCTCGGCTCCGGGGCTGATCATCAGTGCCGACGGCAGCGAAGACGCGGCGGAGGCGATGTGGCTCGGGCAGACATGGAACGGCGAATGCGTCCACCGCCGCGTCAAGGCCGAGGAGGGTGGACTCGTCGAGGGCAATCCGCTGCTTCGGGGGGTGGGCCTCGCTTCGGGCGACCACAAGACGCAGGTACTCGTGCGCCGCCTGGCCACCGGTTTCCTGCTCTCCGAGCTCGCCGGGGACGCCGAATACGCGGCGTTCTCCGATCCGGAAACCGAGATCCCGGGCACGACGCTGGTCGACGGGAAGTTGATCCAGAAGGAAGAGGAGGACGCCCTCGCCAAGGAGGCGAAGGAAGTCCCCATGTGGCAGACGGTCGCCCGCGCCGCGATCAAGCGCTAGCGCGGACGCCCGCCACAAGACGGCAACGAGCTGAGCGGCGCTAGACCGCTCCGACGATCTCGGCGAGGCGCTCGGCGCTCTCCCGCGCGACGTCGTGGGATTCGGCCTCGACCATCACGCGGACGACCTGCTCGGTGCCCGACGGGCGCAGTAGCACCCTCCCGGTCTCGCCAAGCGCGGCTTCCTCCTTTTCGACTGCCGACTTCACCGAATCCGAAACCGACACCTTCGCCTTGTCCGCGACCTGCACGTTGATGAGCACCTGCGGCATCACGGTCATCACCGCGGCGAGTTCCGCCAGCGACTTCCCCGTCTCTGCCATCCGCGCCATGAGGAACAGTCCGGTCAAAGTCCCGTCGCCGGTCGTCGCGTGCTCGGGCAGAACGAGGTGCCCTGACTGCTCCCCGCCCAGCGAGTACTCCCCGTCGGCGAGCTTCTCCAGCACGTACCTGTCGCCCACCTTTGTCGTGACGACGGAGATGCCGTGCTCGGTCAGGCCCAGGTGCAACCCCAGGTTGCTCATCACGGTAGCGACGAGCGTATTGTCCTTGAGTTCCCCGGCCTCGGACATGCCGAGAGCGAGGACCGCCATGATCTCGTCTCCACCGACGAGCGCACCGGAGGCGTCAACGGCGAGGCAGCGGTCTGCGTCTCCGTCGTGGGCGAGCCCGAGCGCGGCGCCGTGTTCGACGACCGCGCGCTGCAGCCCCTCGATGTGCGTCGAGCCGACTCCCTCGTTGATGTTGTAGCCGTCCGGTTCGGCGTTGATCGCCACGACCTCGGCGCCCGCCTTCGCATACGCCGCCGGGGCCGCCTCGAATGCGGCGCCGTGGGCACAGTCGACGACGACCTTCAGTCCGGCGAGCGGGTGGCGGACCGTTCCGAGCAGGTGCTCGAGGTACGGGGCGAGAGCGGTTTCGCGGTCGAGGCGCGAGATGCGGCCGACGCGGTTTCCCGTCGGTCCCGTGATCCGCGCCTCGAGGGCATCCTCGATACGATCCTCGAGCTCGTCGGACAGCTTGCGCCCGCCGGCGGCGAAGAATTTGATGCCGTTATCGGGCATCGGGTTGTGCGAGGCCGAGATCATCGCGCCGAGCGCGGCCTGATGATGCCCGGTGAGATGCGCAACCGCCGGCGTCGGGACCTGTCCGACGAGCATCACATCGACGCCCTGCGAGGCGAGGCCCGCCGCGAGCGCCGACTCGAGCATCTCCCCCGACACGCGCGGGTCGCGGCCGATCACGGCGAGCGGGCGCTGCCGGTCCCGGCTGGATTCGTGGCCTGTGTCGGCGGCCGGGTCGAAAGCGAGCACCGAGGCGGCAGCCGCCCCGAGCGAAAGGGCCAGATCCACGGTCAAGGACTTATTGGCTAGTCCGCGGACTCCGTCCGTTCCAAACATTCGGGGCATAGGTAGTAGAGCCTCCTGGTCGATGATGTGCGCCGAGCGCGGGTCGCGGACGTTGAGTGCCGCAGTGAGGGATTACCTGAAAATTCTAAACCCGGCGCCCTTCGCGCCGCAGCTTCCGCGCCCGAAAACGCCGAAAGGCGCCCGCCGAACGAATCGGCGAGCGCCTTCGGGCGCGAGCAGAGATCTGCGAACAGATCAGCGCTTCGAGTACTGCGGAGCCTTGCGGGCCTTCTTGAGACCGGCCTTCTTGCGCTCCACCGCACGGGCGTCACGCGTGAGGTAGCCGGCCTTCTTCAGCGACGGACGATCGTCCGGGCTGTAGATGGTCAGCGCGCGGGCGATGGCGAGGCGCGTGGCGCCTGCCTGACCCGAGGGACCTCCGCCGCGAAGCAGCGCGATGATGTCGAACTGCTCTTCGCGCTCGACGTTGACCAGCGGGGACTTGACGATTTGCTGGTGCACCTTGTTCGGGAAGTAATCCTCGAGGGTGCGGCCGTTGAGCGTGAAGTTGCCGGAGCCGGGCACGAGGCGCACGCGGACGATGGCCTCCTTGCGGCGGCCAACAGCCTGGGCCGGTCCGTCGAGGACCGGTGCCGGCGGGGTCACGTCACCGTACTCGGAGCCCGGGAGCACCTCTTCGGTGTAGGAATCGTCGGCGACCTCGGCGACAACGTCCTCGATCGGATCTTCGATCTCGTTCTCGGTGTTCAAATTCTCTTCGGTCACTGTGCCACCTGCTTGATCTCGAACGGCTGCGGCTTCTGAGCGGTGTGCGGGTGCTCGGCACCTGCGTACACCTTGAGCTTCGAGGCCATGGAACGGCCGAGCTTGTTCGACGGGAGCATGCCCTTGATGGCCTTCTCCACGACGCGGTCCGGACGGGTGTCCATCGCGCGACCGAGCTTCTCGGACTTGATGCCGCCCGGGAAGCCCGAGTGGCGGTAGTGGACGACGCGCTCACGCTTCGTCGAGGAAATCGCGACCTTGTCGGCGTTGATGACCACAACGAAGTCGCCGACGTCGGCGTTCGGTGCGAACTGCGGCTTGTGCTTGCCGCGGAGGAGACCTGCGACCTGGACTGCGAGTCGGCCGAGCACCACATCAGTGGCGTCGACGACGTACCAGGCGCGCTCCACGTCTCCCGCCTTTGGGGCGTAAGTAGACATAGGATTAACCTTCCGGAACCTATCGTGGATTGCCGGCCGAACTGGCACGGGGCCAGCGGGTTTCCCGTCTTTCGCACGGCGGCCGGTTGGGACCCGCGCGAACTTCTCGCACCCGGGACTACAAGCGCCTCGGGACGAGGAAAAACACCGAGGGTCCATGTTACGGCGTCAGTTCGCCGTCACCAAACCGGGTTTTTCACCGCTTTATGACGTCGGACCTGCCGCGCGCCCCAGGACGCGCGCGAGCAGCGGCAGCAACGCCAGGCCGCAGACGGTGGCCGCGAGGATCAGCCACACCGACGCGTTCGCGTCCCCGGTGTTCTTCTCCACCAGCCCGAACGCGTATGGGCCGATAAACGAGCCGATCTGGCCGAACATGCTCACGAACGCGAGCCCGGTCGCGGCGACGGCTCCGGTGATGCGCGCCATGAGCGAGGACCACAGCAGCGGCTGCGAGGCGGAGACGAAGAACATCACGAGCGCGAGGATCCCGATCTGCAGCGCGTGGCTGTTCGGCAGCCCCACCCCCGCCGCCGAGGCGAGGAACAGCGCTGCGGTCACGATGGTCGCGCCGGTGGTGCACCACAGCAGCCGCATCTCTCCGCCGGCCTTCGGGATGAGGCGCGGGACGATGAGTAGTCCCGCGGCCGAGCCGATGCTCACGATCGCCGCGATGAGCCCGACGTGGAAGGTGTTCTCCACGCCCATGGCGAAGATGATCGACGGGGTGAAGAAGATGATCCCGTACGCGGCGAGCATGTTGAACACGTAGAACACGGCCGCGAGGACGATGAGCGGGTTGGCCAGTGCCGCCCGGAGGATCCCGCCGATGGTCTCGTGGCCGGGTTGCTCCTCTCCCGCGATGTCGAGCACGACCTCGCGCTCGTCCTCGGTGAGCCAGGCGGCATCCTCGGGTCCGCTGGGCAGGGTGAAGAAGATAATGATCCCGATGATGATCGCCGGGATGCCCTCGAGAAGGAACAGCAGCTGGTAGCCGTGCAGGCCGAACAGGCCCTCGAGCGAGAGCAGCGCGCCGCCGGCGGGCGCGGCGACCACCGAGGACAGCGCCGCAGTCGCGAGTACGACGCCCGACATTTTCCCGCGGTCCTCCTGCGCGAACCATCGGGTGATCAGGTAGAGGATCGCCGGGAAGATGCCGGCTTCGGCCGCACCGAGAAGCATCCGGACGATATAGAAGTACACCGGCCCCGTGGTGAACATGAGCGCGACGGAGATGATCCCCCAGGACACCGCGATGCGGGCGATCCAGATGCGCGCGCCGACGCGGCGCAGCACCATGTTGCTCGGGATCTCGAAGATCGCGTAGGTGACGAAGAACAGGCCGGCGCCGAGACCGAATGCGGCTGCGTCGATCCCGGCGTGGATCTCCAGATTCTGCTTTGCGATCGATACGTTCGTGCGGTTGATGTTGGCGATGAAGTAGGCGAGCAGCAACAGCGGCATGAGCCGCACGATGGCCTTGCGTTTCGCAGCCGCATACACCGCGGGGCGAGATTCTGGCGCTATGGACACGGGCCACTACCTCTACTTCTGTGCAGTTCTTCCTCGGGGAGTTCCGGGCGCGCGCCCGGAGGACATGTGCGAATCCTATGCCCCACACCGCTAGGTCGTGAGCACGACCTTGCCGATCACGGTGCGGCTCTCCATGGACTTGAGCGCTTCCGTAGCCGCTTCGAGCGGGTAGGTGGACCCGACGAGTGGGGCGAGCGCACCGGATTCGAGGTGCGGGCGCATTGCCTCGTATTCGCCGGCGATGTGCCCCTCGTGGGCGAGCGCATACTCGCCCCAGCCGACGCCGATGACCCCGATGTTATTGAGCAGCAGGCGGTTGACCTTGACCGTGGGGATCTCGCCGCCGGTGAATCCGATGACGAGTATCCGGCCGTCGCGGCGCAGGGTGCGCAGCGAGTCGGTGAAGCGGTCCCCGCCGACCGGGTCGACGACGATGTCGACGGACTTCTTCCCCACTGCTTCGAGGAAGCCTTCGGCCATGACGACCTCGTCGGCGCCGGCCTTTCGGGCGGCCTCGCCCTTGTCGTGGGTGGAGACGACTGCGATCACCTTTCCGGCGCCGAACGCCTTGGCCACCTGGATCGAGGCGGTGCCGATGCCGCCCGCGGCGCCCTGCACAAGGACGGTCTCGCCCTCGGCGAGTTTGCCGCGTTCGACGAGCGAGAAGTATGCAGTGCAGTAGTTGAACAGGAACGCCGCGCCCTCGTTGAAGCCCACGGAGTCCGGCAGCGCGAAGGTGAGGTCCGCGCGGCAGGCCGCCTTCTCCGCGAATCCGCCGATGAGGGACAGCGCGGCGACGCGGTCGCCGGGCGCGAGGCCGCTGCCTTCGGGCGCGGATTTCACGATGCCCGCGACCTCGGCGCCGGGAACGAACGGCAGCGGCGGCTTGATCTGGTACTGCCCGCGGGTTTGCAGGAGCTCGGGGAACGCCACACCCGCAGCCTTGACGTCGACGATCACGTGCTCGCCGGCCTCCGGGTCCGGCAGCTCGGCATATTCGATGGCGTCAGGCCCGTCGAGGGTGGTGATGGAGATCGCGTGCATGTCGTGTGGTCCTTTCGTGGCGCGACCGTCGCGGCCGCGTGGGTCGAGTTCGGTGAGATCCGTGTGGTCAGGGGGCGCGCGGGGGCTGCGACGTCATCCCCAGGGCATTGGTCCACAGGGCGGTGGCGGTGCGGACGAGTGTGTCGATATCGGCGTCCTCTGATCCGGTGCGGAAGGATTCCGAGGCCATCCGCGAGACCATTCCGCTCAGCCCCATCGAGGCGAGCTGAGGGTCGAGCTCGGGGTCGGCGAGGCCGCGGCGTTGCAGGTCGGCGATCGCCCGCGCGTTGCGGTCGACAAACGCCTCGGTGCGCGCGCGCCGGAGCGCGGCGAAACGACCGTCGACCAAAGCGACCTGGGTGAGGAGGTGATTGAGTTTCGCATTGCGCTTGTACGCCTCGAAGTAGGCGCGGTTGCTCTCGGAGATGATCCCGGCGGGATCGTCCTTCGGGGCCATTCGGGCAGTGCCGGGGTGGAGCATCTCGTCCTTCGCCTCGTGGAGCACCGCGGCGAGCACTTCTTCCTTGCCGTCGAACCAGGTGTAGAAGGTGCCGATCGACATCTTCGCCTCGTCGGTGATGTCGGTGAGGCGGGAATCGATGTAGCCGTCGCGCTCAAAGACGACGCGCGCCGCCGCGATGAGCTTCGCGCGGGTGCGCTCGCCGCGCGCCGACAGCGGGCGGGCTCCCATCGGCACATCGCTTGCCAGTGCCGGCGTGGGGGTGGGCGACATTACTTCTTCCGTCCCCACTCAGGGTCGACCCGGCGCAGCTCCTGCCGCGCGATGGTCATCTTGTGGACCTCGTCCGGCCCGTCGGCGAGGCGGAGCGTACGCACGTGCGCCCACATTTCCGCGAGCGGGAAATCGTCACTCACCCCGCCGCCTCCGTGGATCTGGATGGCGCGGTCGATGACCTTCAGGGCCACATTCGGCGCTACGACCTTGATCGCGGCGATCTCCATCCGCGCCTGCTTGTTGCCCACGGTGTCCATGAGATGCGCGGCCTTGAGCGTGAGCAACCGCGCCATCTCGATCTCCATACGCGATTCGGCGATCCAATCCTTGATGTTCTCGCGGGTGGCGATGGGTTTGCCGAAGGTCACCCGCTGCTGCGCGCGGGCGATGAGCAGGTCGAGCGCCCTCTCGGCCATGCCGATCACGCGCATGCAGTGGTGGATCCGCCCGGGGCCGAGACGCGCCTGGGAGATCATGAACCCGTCGCCCTCCCCCGCGAGCAGCGCGGAGGTCGGCACGCGCACGTTGTCGAAAAGGACCTCGGCGTGGCCCTCGCGGTCCTGGTAGCCGAACACGGGGAGCCCGCGGACAACCTTCACGCCGGGGGTGTCCATCGGCACGACCATCATCGACTGCTGCCGGTGCGTCGGCGCGTCGGGATCGGTCTTGCCCATCACGATCATGACCTTGCAGTTTTCGTGCAGCGCGTTCGACGTCCACCACTTGCGGCCATTGATCACGTACTCGTCGCCTTCGCGCACCATCGAGGTCTCGATATTTGTCGCGTCCGAGCTCGCGACCGCGGGTTCGGTCATCGCAAAGGCCGAGGCGATCTCGCCGTCGAGCAGCGGCCGCAGCCACTTCTCCTTGTGCTCGTCGGTGCCGAAAAGCGTGAGCACCTCCATGTTTCCGGTGTCCGGTGCGTTGCAGTTCGTGGCCTCCGGCGCGAGCTGCGGGCTCCGCCCGGTGATCTCCGCAAGGTGCGCGTACTCGAGGTTTGTCAGCCCCGGCCCCCACTCGGCATGCGGATGGAAGAGGTTCCATAGCCCCTGCGACTTGGCCTCGGCCTTGAGGTCCTCGAGAATCTGCGGGTGATGGTTCGGGTTTCCGGACTCGCGCATCTGCTGCGCGTACACGGCCTCCGCCGGATAAACATGGCTGTCCATGAACGCCGTGAGCCGCTTTACGTACTCGGTTCCGCGCTCGGTGTTTTCGAACATGGTGGTCATGGCTTATCGCCCTTCGTGTGACGTCGACGCGTGCTCGACAGGTGTAGTGGAAAGTTCGATTTCAAAGGCCCTGGAAAGCTCGTCGATGGTCGCGGCAGCGTCGGTGTGCAGAATCCCGCGGATGCCTATCCGCGCGGCGCCGTCGAGGTTCTGTTGCAAATCGTCGACCATCAGCGCGACCTCCGGCGCGATTCCGAGCCGCTCGCACGCGACGCGGTAGATCTGGCGGGAGGGTTTGCGCACCCCGATTTCCGCGGATATGACGGCGGAGTCGGCGATTTCGGCGAGATCGATGCCGTCGTAGAGCGTAGACCCGAGCGCATTCGAGACCAGCGCCACGGGAACCCCGGCGCCGCGAATCTCGGCGACCACCGCGACCATGGCCTCGTCGATCTCGAGCCCCTCATTCAGGAGCTCCAGCAGTCCGCGCTCCCCCGCGCGATCGCCAGCGGCGCCTCCGTGGACGCTCGCCCCGTCGAACGAGGCCCCCGCCTCGGCCAGCGCGGCGCCGAAGGCGGCCTCGAATCCGGCGTCGTCCAGCTGTCCTTTCTCGTGCTCGCTGAGCGCCCGCCGGGCGCCCTCATGCGTGCCGAACAGGGACAGAGCAGTCCCTCGCGCGAGCCCCAGCTCCGCATCCAACCGGCCGAACGCCTGCCCGAGCGGCGCGGTGAGCACGCCACCGAAATCGACTAGCAATGCGCGCGCCGGCCCCGGCGCCGGATGGGCTTCGATGTCCATGGCACCGACCATACTTGAATCCAGATTCAAGTTCTGCCGAATCGAGTTCCGTTCCACTTTCGAAGTAATGCGAAGCGCTTCCGCCAGCCGACGCCGAGGAGCCGGCGCCAGAACTCTTGGCTACCCGTTGTTGCGCTCCTGCTTCTCGCGAATGAGGTCGAGAGCAAGCACGCCACCGATGATTCCCAGCCGCTGCGGCACCGAGGCCCACTCGGCCAGCCGCAGCGAGTAGGTGGATTTTCCGAACAAGGCGTTCGACATGCCCGACCACTCGCGGGAGACCCCGGCGATGGGGCCTTGCGGGCTGTTGATGTTGAAGTCGAAGCCCCATAGGTTTCCGTCGAGCTGAAGCTGCTCCCCGAGGACCTCGAGGTCGATCTTGGTCTTGAACAAGGAGATCCGCTTGACGAGGTTGCCGATCGGATTACCGTCCGGATCCTGGAATTCCATCCGCTCGCGCCCAAGCGTCATCGTGTCGTAGACGCGGAGTACCGGCCTTCCGGGTCCGTCGAACACCGTGAGCTCACGGGCGCCGCCCAACATCCGACCCAGCGTGCTGCCGCCGGTTTCCACGTGGGCAACCTGCGTGCCATTCGGTTCGGAAATGGCGAAATCGTTCTTCGAGAAGTTCCGAGTCTGCTGGAAGACGAGAACATTGAATTGCAGAACAGACATGCCTGCCAGCATTCCACAGCTTTCTCCCCTTCGCCCGTGATAGACCTTCCCTCACGCTTCCGCAGCGGCGCAGCCACCGAGCAGGCGACGTTTCGACGTGCACGGCACCGCCACCGGCATATACACTTTCCGCTAGGGCGTTGACGCCGACGCGCGGGACGCACGCGTGTCAGAAGCGCCCAGCAGGAACGGCGCACGCGTTACCCGCCGGACTCGATCATTCGAGCGCCAGACGGGCGAGTGCGAACGTCCCGGGCCCTCGTAGCTCAGGGGATAGAGCACTTCTCTCCTAAAGAAGGTGTCACAGGTTCGAATCCTGTCGGGGGCACCATATAACCGCAGGTAAAACGCTTATCTAAGCCCGCAAGGGTCAAGGATACGATTAGCGGTACGGTCTCACTCTTGCTGGTCAATTAAAAAGACCCCGCGAAGCGCGAACTTCCGGGGTCGTGACCACAAGGGAGCACAACCCTCATGGCAAGCAACAGCTTACCTTCCCAGATCGACAATCACCGCAGCCCCGGCGAGCGACCTGCATGGTGCCTCGAAACCGAGGCCGAAGATACTGGCGTCGACCGGAAAACCGGCGCCCAATTCCACACCTGGGTGCGATCCTTCTCCCGCCCCGGCAAATCGTGGGGCGTCGACCTTCTCGCGGAAGACGTGACCACCCTGGACGGCACGACCGCCTACCCAACGACGGTTCGCGTCTACGACCCTGAACGCGCGTTGAGCCCGGTTGAGGCCGAAGAGTTCGCTCTCGCGATCATCGAGGCCATCAAAACCGCCCGCGATTCGGAAACCGGCCCCTCAAACGCACTCTGAGCCCCTTGCGTGCCCGCCCTGGGCAATCACTCTAGGGCGTGCGCGTTGGGCGCTCAGCTGGCGCATCCACGCGGGAGTTTTCGGCCCGACCGCGACAACAACCCTTGAGGCACCCGGTAACGCTATAGACGGCGATCGAACGGGGATCACCGCCAGGACGTGAACCTTGCAATTTCGCGGACCTGCCATTTTCGATAGCCGCGGCTCACCTTCGAGCCGGGGCCGCGAAGCGTGGCACAGAGGGTCTATGTGGCAATGGTTGATCGGGAGCTTTGGGAGGCAGGGCAAAACACTCCGGGGCACTTGTGCCCACCGTCAGCCCCGAAGGGGCTTCTCTAAGCTCCCGCCCAAATCGCCGCGATCTTTCGGTGTAGCTCCCGGATACGCTCAACCTCCCGCGTCGGGTGGACATACAGTTGCACGCCGGTCGGCATCCGATGTTCAACCGCAACGAACGTGCCCCACCCAGGCGCCACTTTTCCCGGCTTCCCCGGCCACGGCAGACCCTTGAACGCAACAACGGTTTGCCGGTCGAGGTCGTCGATCTTCTCCGGTGTGTACCGCCACGAAATCGCTGGTTCTCGAAAGTCACCGCGCCACCCTTTGCCGGCGAACACGAGGCCGCGTTCATGCAGCGATTGCACGGCGGTTCGTATCTGCCTCGGGGGGATTTCGAGCGATTCGCTTATCTCGCTGATTGTCGATGGTTCGTCGCCAGCGTTCACAAAATCGAGGATTCTGCGTTGGGTCTTGCCGATGCCTCGGGACATGCTCTAAGTGTACCGTTCGGGGAAGATCCCTACCTTGCCTTGTAACGGGTAAACCGGTTTAATTAAGCCATGAAAGCCGTTACAGACGAACACCAGCGCATGCGCAACATCGCGCACCGCGCCCGCCCTGCCGGCCAAACGGCATTCACCCCGAAAGACCAAAGCGCACCCCTAGAACAATGGGAACCGTGCATGCGGCGCATGAAACTCAAACGGTGCTGCGCCTGCCACGAACTCAAACCGTCATGCGAGTACCCGGGGCTGGTGCACGAGTAGGTGACATCTGATCTGGCTTGCCCTGCCGGGGCGGCCTGGAAGGATGTTGTTGTGCCCAAGCCCTATCCCCAGGAGTTCCGCGACGACGTGGTTCGCGTCGCCCAGGCCCGTGAAGACGGTGTGACTCTCGAGCAGATCGCCGCCGACTTCGGTATCCACCCCATGACGTTGCAGAAGTGGATCCGCAAGGCCGACGTCGAAGCCGGAATCAAGCCCGGCACCACGTCGGCCGAGTCGCGTGAGCTGCGTGAAGCCAAGCGGCGTGTGCGCCTGCTGGAGCAGGAGAACGAGGTTCTGCGCCGCGCTGCTGCCTACCTGTCCCAGGCGAATCTGCCGGGAAAAGGTGGTACCCGCTCGTGAACGAGCTCGCCGCTGACGGCATCCCCGTCACGGTGGCGTGCCGGGTACTTGGAATAGCTCGTCAGCCCTACTACCGATGGCTCAAGAACCCTGTCACCGATGCCGAACTCGCCGAGGCGTACCGGGCCAACGCCCTGTACGACGCCCACCGGGAGGACCCCGAGTTCGGCTACCGCTACCTCGCCGACGAAGCCGAGACCGCAGGCGAGAAGATGTGCCGGCGGACCGCCTGGCGAATCTGCTCAACCGGTGGCTGGACCAGTGCCATCAGCAAGAAAGGCCGCGGCAAGCATCGCAAGGCCGGCCCACCCGTGCACGACGATCTCGTCGAGCGGGACTTCACCGCCGTGGGCCCGAACGAGCTGTGGCTCACCGACATCACCGAGCACTGGACGGCGGCGGGAAAGCTGTACCTGTGCGCGATCAAGGACGTCTACTCGGGCCGCATCGTCGGGTATTCGATCGACTCCAGGATGAAGTCCCGCCTGGCCGTGGCCGCACTGAACAGCGCCGTCGCCAGGCGGGGCGACGTGACCGGCTGCGTCCTACACAGCGATCGAGGATCTCAATTTCGCTCGAAGAAGATGCAGAAGGCCATCACCCGGCACGGCATGCTCGGGTCGATGGGAAGGGTCGGCGCTGCTGGGGACAACGCAGCCATGGAGAGCTTCTTCTCGCTGCTACAGAACAACGTCCTCGACCGCCGATCCTGGGCCACCAGAGACGAGCTCCGGGCCGCCATCGTGCACTGGATCGAACGCACCTACCACCGCCGCAGACGACAAGACCGCCTCGGCAGATTGACCCCCATCGAATTCGAGACAATCATCAACCACGAGGCCCCTCAGGCCGCGTGACTAACCGTGTCACCTAACCGTGCATCAGCCCCCCCCGACAGGTCGAGCTACCTCGGGCGGTCCCCATACAAATGCTGGACCTGCCGAACACCAGCGCCGCGCATCCAAGCTTGCGACCACTGCGGCGACAACTACACCCCGCCCCGCACCGATTCCCGCTACTGCTCGGGACGCTGCCGAGTCGCAGCCCACCGGGCACGCGCACAGAAATGAGTACGACCCTCCCGGATCATCTGCGCGCCGCGGCCCTCGGCCTCGGCCACTACATCGAGGGGTCCGGCGATCGGTTCGAGCTGCGCGACGTCGAGACCGGGGAACGGTTCGAGCACGCCGGCCAACACGCCTACACCCCTACCCAACCACGCGAGGCGCTACACGCGCTTTGGCAAACCCAGCGGTAAACCTCGCACGCAGTCACGGTGCTGAGCACCGCAACCTAGGCCGCGTCGAGCACACCCGCAGGCACCGTCAGCGGCACCAACCTGCCCGCACGAAACACCCTGCCCGTCACCACCATGAACCGGGCACGGCTGTAAACCTCGCACCCTTCCACGCGCCGGCCCGAACCCTCCGGCAACAAACCCCACACGTGCAGCCCGCGCCCCGAGCGAGACACCTCAACCCACGCGCCAGGGTTCGCATCGAGCACCGCAGCGGCAACCGTAGACACGACAGCACCGTTCTCGTCTAGGCAATGGTCGAGGTCGATGCAGCCAACACCATCACCGAGCATGAACCCGAACCCATCGCCCGCACCCGAACGAACCTTGCCCCAGCTCGTCCACGTCCTCTCGTTCGTCGACGACGCTGGGCCGCCCCCAACCTGCACAGGACGTTTACCATCCGCTCGCGTCCACCGATCACGCGAACGCAAACCATGAGGTATCTGCGGTTGCCGCGCACGATGCGCAGCCTGCCGACACGCACCCGAACAGAACCTCGGGGAGATCCCGCGACCAGACTGGACGAACAACGAACCGCAACGCTGACAAACGTGTTTCACACTCAACATTCTATCGCGAAACTTGTAACAACAAAAGCACTCAACCAGCACAAACCAGCAAACAACCCCAAACAGCAGCCCAACACCAGGCCTAAAACCCCACGAAACCACCACCCACCTTTTCACCTTCGGGGGGATCCTCTATGCCGCGTGGGCAACGCAACGGCGGCGGTGACCGGGACTCGTCCCCACCCATCGACACAAGCAACCGGCCCGCGCTCGAAACCGAAAGCGGCACACCGCTAGTCACAGCAGGGGTGCCAGGGGTTTCCCCTTCGGGCTTCGCTCTCCCCTCCCGGCATACATGCTCGATGTGCGTACGGGTCTGGACTTTTCAGGGGGTCGCATCCCAAATGCCACCCCTCGGACTGTCTGCGAGGCCGTCAGCGTTCGATCTAGGCCGCTCTTTTCGGCTGGTGGGGTGCGGGAACGCTCCGGGGTCGACGGTTGCGGCGACTCCCCGGCATATGACCCATTTCTCCCCGGCATTTTCTCGGCACGTCTGCCTTGGGTGTGTTTGGGCTGGTCAGGCGGGTTTTGGGGCGTGTTTTTGTGTGCGTTCTGTGTCTGTGCTTACTGTTGCGGTTATTGCGTTTGGCTGTTTGTGCTGGTTGAAACGTTTTATCGTTACGAAATGACGAAAGGGACGCAAGCACTTGGCTTGCGTCCCTCTCTGGTCTGCGGTTTGTCAGGTGATCCTGACGTACTGGCGCTGACCTCTCTTCGCTTCGCGTTCGCGTTCACCGTCGCGGTTGAACTCGTCGATGATCCTGCGCTGTTCGTCCGCTGCCTCATCGAGAGTTGGCAACCACAGGTCCACTCCCTCGGCAAGCAGGCGCAGGGTGTCGCCCATCTTGCCGAGTGCGATGCGCGGCGGTGTCGTAACCCAAGGGCCGGCGACCTTGCCCCACCGATCTCGCGGCGGCGTGTTGTGCTCGGCGTGGTAGCGGGCATAGCCGAGCGCCCCGTACTCCGGGATACCTACCGCGCCTTGCCCCGAGTACACGGCATCGCGTGCTTGCAACGCTTCGCCTAGTTGGGCGTGCGAGGTTTCGGCGGCGCGGAGCTGTTCGGCCTCGGCGTCCCTACCCGCGGTGAACAGCTGCCCGGAGGTCTCCCCGGTCCACCAGGCGGATACCCGGGTGAGTGCGGCGACGGCGGGGGCATGCCACTGTTCTGCGATCGCGTGGGTGATCTCGTCGGCGTGGCCGGCGATGACGGTCGCAAGCTCACTTTGCGCCCCGTTGGTGGCGGCGCTGATGATCGCATTGAGGTCGGACCATGCGGCGACCGCGGCAACGTCGCCGGGGTCTGGTGTCTTGCCTTCTCTTGCGGCGGCGATGATGCGGGCCTTCGCTACGTCCACCGACTGCACGCCCTTGGCTACGCCGTGGACGTTGAGGCAGATCTGTTCGGCGGCTGCGAGGTCGTCGCGAATGTCGGCGGGAAGGTCGAGCCTTTCAGCGAGGTCGAGCACTCGTGCCGACTTTGCCCCTACGGCAACTCGATTAGCGGTCATTGGCTGCTCGCTTCCTGTAGATCCTGGCGAGGGTTTCGTCGACCTCGGCGCCGATGAGGGCGTGAAGGTAGACGGCGGCGGCGATGCTCATCGCCCCTCGATGTTGAACCCACCGTTGGCCTTGTTCCGCTCGTACAGGCGGGCGCCGCGGGCGAGGCCGTCCTTCGACGCGGCGGCACGCTCGGCGTGAACCTCGGCCATGAGGTTTTCGAACGTGCCCTGGTCACAGTCGATGAGGTACTGCTCGACCTGCTCCTGTGTCAGCTCGTCGGTCTTCGGATCGTGGCGAGTCGTGGTGCTCGCGTTGCTCTCGTCGGTGTTGGTGCTCATGCGGATTCTCCTTCTTCTTCGGGGGTCTCTGGGTTCTCGGGTTCGGTGTCGGGCTCCATGTACTTCTCTTCGAACTTCTCGGCGCCGAGCATCGTTCGCATGGCTCCGATCTGTTCGGGGTGGAGCATCTTCTTCGCAAGGTTGTTGAGCTTCACGCGCTCATTCCTTTCAGGTGTTCGAGCACCGCCGCGCGCGGTGCTAGCCACCGCCCTCCCACCAGGCGACCGTCTAGCAGGGGAACCATTCTTCGAGCCTGGCGAGGGGAGCAGTGCAACAGTCGAGCGATCTCGGCTGTCGATAAAAGATCCTCGTCGGCCTCTATCGGCGGGGCGTCCTCGTGACCGTTCCCGGTCGCGAGTGCTCGCAGTTTGGCCCATTCGGGCGGCACGTTGAGGCCGTAGCGGGTGCGTACGGCACTGGCGATTCTGACGGCTTCCGCGAGCGCGGCGAGATCCTGCCCCGACACCAGCACCCCGGCAACCTGTTCCGAGCTCATTTCCCTTTGCCCGATTCTCGGGGTTCTTGCGTCTCGCAGATATCCGCGATTGCGTTCGCAAGGCGGAATGATTTGTCTTGGTTGAGTGTGAGCGTGAACGTCCCGAACACGAGCGTCACGCCGTCACCTGCCGGAGCCGGCAGAACCTTGAGAATCGCAAAGCGGTTGCCCTGTCGCAGACGCGCGATTTTCATTTTCTCCCCCGCTTTCGTGCTGTGACGCGTCGCTTATGTCGGCGTGCTCTTCCTCGGTGTGTCGGCCAATCTGCGCCGGTTCGGGTGGCGATTTTCATGGGCGCTTCTGGGATCAAAAGAAATCTCATGCCTCTCCTTGGACGTGGCCGGCCCACATGCCTGCGCGGCGGGTTCGCGGGGTTTCCTCGATGATCTGGGCGCATACCGTTCGGATCTTGCAGACTTGGCAATAGCTGCGAGCTTCCGCGATTCGGGCGCGGTAGTTGTACCAAGATTCCCGTGGCCCTCGATCGTCGAACAACGGCGCTTTGCCTTTACAGGCGGCGCCGTCGAGTCGCGGGTCTGCGAGACTCGCGAGAGTCTTTTCCAGGTCGCTCATGCCGGAGGCTCCCACTCGATCGCAGACTGTTCCGCGGGGCTGCTCGCCACAGGCGGCGCGGCGGCGAACCGTGGGCACGGTCCGCACAGGCCGTCCCCCTTCACGCCGTCGAACTTCGGACGGTCGCAGCCTCGGCACGGTAATGATTTCGGGGCGGGTTTCTGTTCGCGGATCCACTGCCGGAACGTAATGAGCTGATCTCTCATTGCCCCACCGCCCAACGGCCACCGCAACGGGTGCAAAGTCCGTCTGGCGAGTCGAGCAGTAGCGTTTGCCCGCACTCGGCGCACGGCGAGCCGGCCTCGCCTGGGGCCGCTATAGGTGCCGAAGATTCCCGTACTTGTGGAGGGGTATCTATGGATTCTTCGGGCACCTTCGCAGCATCCATAGGTGCCATAGGTGCCATAGATTCCCTTGCACGTGAATGGGAATCTATCGAATCTATGCCGGAATCAATGGCCCAAACCCACTGAGCTCCCGGCCCGAAACCTCGGCGCTCGGTCTTGACTCCGAGCTTCCTTCGGGCCTTTTTGACGGCGTTGTCATTGAGCCCTGCGGCGCGGGTTGCCTTGAGTACGTCGCCGGCTGGGGCCGATCCGCCTTGCGTCTCGAGGTAGTCGAAAACGACGCTCTCAATTTCGCCGCGGTCGTCGTCCTCGGGATCGCCTGCGAGTAGGTCTCGTGCGTCACGGTTCGTGGCCTCTCCCCACTGGCACACTCCGACTTCGGCGGGGCCGTCGTCGGTTTCCACGGTGCCGTTAACGATCGCGGCCTCTTGCGAGTGGACCCGCGTGGCGAGGTTGGTTTTCGTGTTCGTCACCACGAGCTTGCCGGTGTCCTCATCGAGGGCCACCGAAAGCACCGAGCGAGCAACCTGTGACCATGCGATCGAACCGAGAATGAGCTTTCCGGTGTCGGCGCCGTCGCGCTTGCCGAAGTGCACGAGCCCGAGCACTGCGGTGGATTGTCTTGCGGCGAGCATCGCGAGCGGTTCGAGGAATTGCCTCACGTCTCGATCGTCTCGGCCTGACAGCTCGGCGCTCATCGCTGACGTTGCGGCGTCGAGCACCACCATGCCGATGTTCTCCCGCTCCACGAGCTGTTCTAGCGCGAGCACATCGGTGGGCAAGGTGAGGGTGGCGTGGTCGCTGTACTCGGTAGCCACGTCCACGAATAAGACACGTGACATATCGGCGCCCGCGGCTTGCAGCCTCGGGGCCACGGTGTGTTCGCGGCTGTCCTCGGTGTGGACGTAAAGCACCGTGCGGGGCTGTCCGAAATATTCGCCTTCCAAGGTGCCGCGGGTGATGTCTGCGCAGATCCTTGCCGAGATCGTGGACTTGCCCAAACCCTCGCGCCCTGCGAGCAGGGTGAGCGAGGCGGCGGGAATCCACTCACGAATAATCCAACGGATGCGTTTGGGGTGCACGTCGGTTCCGCGGGTGATGTTGAGGCGCCGGCCTTTGGGGCGGTAGTCGAGCGGCACGAGCTCGGTGAGCGGGTGGCCGGCTGCGATATGGTCGGCGGCGTCTTTGCCGGCTGCGGCGCGAACGATGGTCACTGACGCTGCGAGGCCTGAGAGTAGTTCGGCAACTTCGGCGGCGTGCTTGTAGCCGGGTTCGTCATTGTCCGCGATGACGGTGACGGGTCGGCCTTCCAGCGGTGTCCAGTCGAATTTCTTTGCCTTGCCCGCGCCCATTGCCCCGCACACCGCGATCGCATCGACGGATTCGAGGGCGTGAACGTCTTTCTCGCCTTCTGTCACGAACACGGTGGCGGTTCGGTCGGTGGGCAGCGTTTCGACGCGGTAGAGCGCAGTTCCGCGCGTGTTGCCGGCCTGC
This sequence comes from Dietzia timorensis, assembly GCF_001659785.1. Taxonomy (NCBI): domain Bacteria; kingdom Bacillati; phylum Actinomycetota; class Actinomycetes; order Mycobacteriales; family Dietziaceae; genus Dietzia; species Dietzia timorensis. The sequence continues at coordinate 947,704 of NZ_CP015961.1, read as the reverse complement.
CGAAACTTCTTGTTGGGCGTGCGGTTAACGACGCGCCCGTCGTGGTAGCGGTATTCGATCCCTGCGGGGTTGTCGAATAGGTCGCCCACGGTGAGGCCTAGCTTGTCGAGCACTTCGGCGGTGTCCTCGCCTGCATGGCAATGGATGAGGACTTGCCCGTCGATCTGTCGAACACTGACGCTCTGATCCTTAGCGGAATGGCCGGGGGCTTGCGCGCTCGCGGTTGACGAGCTGGTGTCCTTCCACGCGAGGCCTTGCTGTTGCCATGCCTCGCGGAGCCGGTCGATCGCGAGACTCATGCGAGATCACCACCCGGCACCGGAGTGCAGGCGACCAGGCGAACCGTCGCGTAGCGGCCTTGGGAGCGTGCACGCTCGACCGCCTTCTCTGCGCTCGACAGGCTCATGTAGGGCCGGCGCTGGTACTTGTCGCCCTTGATTTCGACAATCAGCATGTACGCGGGGATCGCGGGTAGGTGCGTCGAGGCGCTACCAGGGGCGCCACGCTCGGCGGTAGACTCAGACGCGAGATCTTCCACGCATTGAATCTCATTAGTCGCGCCCCGGTTCCCCGCCGGGGCGTACTCATTTTTCTTGCTCACTTATCCGCACCGCCTGCCGTAGCGAGGGGGCGGAGCAGGGCGTCAAGCTCATTGAGATCGACGCGCAACATTTTCGGGCCGAAGCGGTAGCCGTGGATGCGGCCCTGTGAAATCCACCTGCGGATGGTGGAATGATGCACGCCGTAATTCTCGGCGGCGTTAGGAATGGAATCGAGGCGGCGAGGCGCCCGTGATTTGGACATGCAAAACTCCCGTGCCCCCATGAGGCGAACGGGACGTTTCTCGCGACAGGTACGTCCGGTGTCGTCGGTGCCCATTGCTGGGCCGCGATATTCGATTCGTTGATTACGTTAGCATTGTTTTGTTTAAGTTCCTACGAACTACCTCACGTGTCTAGGTTCGCTGCGAGTGAAACAGCACCAAATCAGCGGTACGGGCGATCGCGTCGGCAAGCTGCGCCGGATAGCCCTCGACTCGATACCGAATACCGCAGCCCTTGCCGGCGCATTGAAACAGCGCCACTGTCTGTGCGTCGTCCTCGAAAGTGATACGGGTGTGAGCGTCGAGCGCCCCGCCCCCTGAGATCGCGCGGTATAGCGCCGCCCCCGATTCGAGGCTCGGTTCCATCGCGTCGAGCTCGGCCTGTTCCTGCGGTCGCGGTGTGCGGAACCCTTGCCCGGGGTCGTAGATCACGCGGTCGCACGAACCGCACCGCACCCGCCCGAATTTCTTAGCCACTATTCCCCCTCGATCATTCGTGACATTCTCTCCGCGATCTCGGCGTCTCGGCCCTGTGCGGCGTGTTGGTACCTCATACTCATTTGCGGCGTCGAGTGGCCCAACCGGCTCATTAACTCTTTCGTCGTCGCCCCGGCCCGGGCGGCGTAAACGGCGCCCTGGTGCCGCAGATCATGGAACCGAAACTCAGGCACGCCGATAGTCTCCGTAGCGGCCTTGAAGTGATAGCGCAGGGTCCATTCGTCGAGCAGCCCGCCGCCACTACCGGGGAACACGAGCGCGTCTCTCCCGCGGCGCACATGTTCGGCAAGGTGCGCCACGAGCACGCTGCGAAGGTGCGGCGGCACCGTCACATCGCGGGCACCCGCTGCGCTCTTTGTCGTGCCGATCGTCGCCTTACCGCGGATCCACGACGCGGCACGGTGAACATGGATCTCGGCCCCGTCCGGTTCGATGTCTCGGCGGCGAAGGGCAACCACTTCCCCACGACGCAGGCCGGCCCACGCGGCGACGAGCACGAGTGCCCGGTACTGGGGCGGCATGGCGGCGGCGAGCGCGTCGAGCTGGGCGGGGGTAAGAACCTCGATCTTGTGCCGGCGATCGACCTGCGAAGCGCCCTTAATTCGGGCCGGGTTCGACTCGATGAGCCCGTCCTCAACCGCAGTGCCGAAGATCGTTTTGAGTAGCGCGTACGTGCGGGCGGTTCGGGTCCCCCCTGTGCGCACTCCGTTGCCGGCTGCGCGCGCCGGCTTGCGCTCAAGTTTCGAGTACCAGGCGCGAACCTCGGGCGCGGCGATTTCGGTTATCGGCCTGTCGGCAAACTCGGGGAGGATATGCGCCTCCAGCTGCGAGCGGTAAAGGTTGCGGGTCGTCGGTTTCAGCTTGCGCTGCTCGATCCACACCGCGGCGTATTGCCCGAACGTCAGCGGGGACGCGCCGCCTCGCTCGTCCTCAGCGGCGGCACGCTCTTTCGGGGAAGTCCACTCGTCGCGCTCGATTAAGCGTCGTTCGCTCGCAAGCCAAAATTCGGCGTCGGTTTTCGCGGAGAACGGACCTCGGGGGCCGTAGAAGGTTCTGCCGTTCGGGGCGACGTAGGACGCTTGGTAGCGCCCGCTTGGGAGCTTGCGGATATAGCCCCATCCTCGGCGCCCTGGTTTGCCTGCCACGGTTCCCCCATACGATCTACCAACCGATCCGAATACGATCTTATGCTAACGTATGCACACCAGCGCGACACGACTACTTATCGTCTTGCCAGGACAAGCGCGGTATGTATGCTGGTAGCAGTCCACTCGGACGAACAGCACGAGTGAGGTTCGAATCCTGTCGGGGGCACACATACGACAAGGGCGTCGCCGCAACCCGGCGACGCCCTTTACGCTACGCCGAGAGTTCGTCGGTATCGATTTCGACGCCCGCCGACGTCAGACGCGAAATGAGTGCATCCCCCATCGCCGAGGCCGGCGTGAGAATGCCTGCGCGTTTCGGCAGCGCATCTCGGTCCAGCGCCAGCGTCAGCGCGCTTTCGCCGAGCATGCGCGCTGTCGCCTTGTAGCCCGGATCGCCGTCCGAGTGGAACGTCGCGACGTACCGCTTTCCGGTCGAGGTGGTCGTGTAGGTCTTCGTGGTGAAGTGTCCGTTATCGCGCGCCGACTCGCTCGGCCCATCCCCCGGCTTCGGCAGCACGCGGTCGACGAGCGGGGCGAGCGGTTTCACCGCCATAAGACCGAAGAACCCGGCGGTGACGGCGGCGACGGCGCTCGCTGCGATAGTCGATACGACCGGGGTTTCTCCGACGTACATCGCCTCGCCATAGCGGAACTTCTCGCCGTAGGCGCCCCCGAGCACGGCGTTCGAGCGGCGCACGATGCGCGTGTTCGAGCTGGCCATGAAGAACGGCGCGAGCGTTCCCGTGAGACTCCGGTCGACCTTCGAGGCGTCGACCGGGGCGAGGTCGCTTGGTTCGCGCAGCCGCTCGCCTCCGGACGACTTCGGCGCTCCCGCCGAAGAGAGCGCGTGCGGATTCCCGAGGACTTTGCGGACATCGGAGTCCGTGGCCTGGCGCGCGATGACGCGCATCGAGTCGATTGTCCCGCCGCTGATTCCGCCGCGGAAGCTCCGGACGATCATCGTCGTATCGCCCATCTGGCCTGCACCGTCCGCCTCGACGCGCTTGTGGAGGGCGAAGGCGCCGATGTCGCTGGGAACGGAGTCGAAGCCGCAGGCGTGGACGATGCGGGCGCCGCTCTCCTTGGCGATGGAGTCGAACTTGTCGATCGTGGTGCGCACGAAGGGCACCTCGCCGGTCAAGTCGACGTAATCGGTGCCCTCTTCGGCACACGCGGCGACGAGCTTCTCGCCGTAGCGCAGGTAGGGCCCGACGGTGGTGCACACGACGCGGGTGCGGGCAGCCATCGCGCCGAGCTCTTCGGCAGAGTCGGCGTCGGCGCTGACGAGTGGCCACTGCGCTGCCGCGGCAGGAAGCTCTGCGCGGACCGTTTCTAGTTTGGAGCGCGTACGCCCGGCGAGCGCGATGCGCGTGCCCACTGGCGCGTGCTCGGCGAGGTAGGCCGCCGTGAGCTTTCCGACGAAGCCCGTGGCCCCGAAGACGATGACGTCGAACTCTCGATCATTCATGGCGCTAGATCACCCGATCTCGTTGTGCTGGTGCCGATTGCCGGCGTGAGACCGACGGTACCCGCACGGCGAGATCGACCGTGGGTATGAAGAATCGGCATGCTCGACGTCATGGGCGGTGTGCTGTTAGGCGGGTGTGCTGCGATCCGCGATCGCAGCGGCGAAGACCTGCGGAATCTCTTCAGGTGTGCGGGAGATATGGCTGGAGCCGCCGGTGGCTTCGGCGATCTCCGCGAGCACGGTGGTGTCGACGTCGTCGAGCACACCGATCGTGACGACCTTGACCGGGCGCTGCGGATCCTGCATCTCGCGCAACTGGGTGAAGAATTCGTCGCGGCCGATGGTGTCTGCGGCATCGTTCGCGCCGTCGCTGAACACCATGATGGTGTTGATGGCATTGGGATCATAGGAATCGAGGACCGAGCGGTAGGCAGCGAGGACAGTGGAGTACAACTCGGTCGCCCCGCCGACGTACTCGGGCAGGCCCGCGAGGCCGGAGACCAGATCGTCGCGGTGGGTGCCCTGCGCGCCCGAGGCCGAAGGCCCGCTGAGCCCGCCGAGCGGCTGGACCTCGACGTACGGCTCGGCGCGCGTGGGGTCGGCCGCGTTGAAGGCCCACAGGCCGAGCGAGGACGAGTCGGAGAAGTATTCCAAGCCTCGGGTGAGGGTTTGGACCATCATGCCCATCCGCGTGGTACCGAGCGTCGGCACGTCCAGCGCCATCGACCCCGAGGAATCGACGAGCGCGAGAGAATTCGTGGGCATCGACATCAGCCGCCACTCGCGGACCGCTTCGTCGAGCGCCCCGGAGTCGCGGACGACGAGGCGCTCGGTCTCGCCGACGCCGACATCCCCATCTAGCGGTGCACGGTCTGCGGTGCGAAAACCGGCATCGGCGAGAGTGTTCGCGAAATCATCGTCCGTGGCCTCGTCCGCGAGCTCCTGGGCCGCCTCACGCACGTCGTCGCGGCGCCCCGGATCCTGCGCGGTGATGACCAGCGGAAAGCTGAGGTAGTTCGCGCCGGTGACCGGCACCTGGATGCGGATGCCGTCGGCCTCGTTCTGCTCGCCGCGGGCGGAAAGCTCCTGCTCGGTGACGACGGCGACCCCACCTGTCTTGGCGAGCTGATCCACGAGCCCCTCGTTCGAAGGTCGCTGCCCCTGCGCGAGCACGGCAAGCGACTGCTGAACCTGTTCGGCGCTGACGAGCCCCGCTTCCCTTTCCGCCGCGGCGGCGAGCATCGCACCATCGGCGACGCCCGAATCGGCAACGTCGTCAACGATCATTCCCGGTGTGCCGAGCGCTTCTGTCCAATTTCGAATCGAAGGATCGCCGTCCTTGACCGCGAGCACCACAGGCGTCGATGCGACCGAGTTGAGGACCGTCTCGAACGGCAGTTGCGAATCACGCGATACGCGATCGGACTGCACCGTCGAGGTCGGGATCCACAGGTCCGGAAGCTCTTTGCGGTCGGCAAGCTTGCGTAGCATCGCCCCGGTGGATGTGCTCTCGACTTCGTAAGACGTACATCCATTGCCACCCGACTCTGCGGCGAGTTGCTCGATCTCCTCGGAGATCGAGGGGTCCGCCGCGAGGGTCACAGGATGGCTGCCGCCGCACGGCAGAAGCGGCTTTCCCGTTGCCACCCGGTAGAGGGCAACAGCGATGATGATGATCGCCACCAGCACCAATGCCCGCACCAAAACTTTCCTCGCGCTGTGGACACTATCCGTCGCTGCGCGATGCCTCGAACCCATCTCTCTCCCGACCTACCGCGCATGTAAACGAGCACACCATTACCCACAGGCACACGGCGTTCCCGGGGCCACCTGCCACTTTCGACCCAGTGACCTTATCGTGATCAAGACGATAAAAGTAGAGTTTGTGCAAATTCGACGATGCCGACGCGGGTTTCGACGGCTAAGTAATGTGTGAATACGCCGGGAGGGCCGGTGGCAATATCGCCACCGGCCCCCTGGTGAGAGCGTTCGCATAGGGCGTTAGTGCTGGACCGCCTTCTCGACTCCGACGCCGGTCATCGAACGCACTTCCATCTCCGCTTCCTTGTCCGGGAATTCGTCGGACTTGCCGAGGAATGTACCGATGATTCCCATGAGGAAGCCGAAGGGGATCGAGATGATTCCCGGGTTGGACAGCGGGAAGATCGCCCAGTCGGCGTTCGGGAGCATCGCCGTCTCGGAACCGGAAATGGCCGGCGAGAAGAAGATGAGCACGAGCGTGGAGATTAGACCGCCGTATATCGAGAACAGCGCGCCTCTCGTGTTGAAACGACGCCAGAACAGGGAGTAGATGATCGTCGGCAGGTTTGCCGACGCCGCTACCGCGAACGCGAGGGCGACGAGGAACGCAATGTTCTGTCCCATTGCGCCGATTCCGAGCACGATCGACACGATGCCGATGACAACCACCGTGATCCGCGAGACCTTGAGTTGCTGCTGCTCCGTAGCCTTGCCGTGCTTGATGACGCCGTTGTAGATGTCGTGTGCCAGCGAGGCGGATGCCGAGATGGCAAGGCCGGCGACCACTGCGAGAATCGTCGCGAACGCGACCGCGGAGATGATGCCCATGAAGATCTCGCCACCCAGCGCGTAGGCCAGGAGCGGGGCCGCGGAATTGACGCCGCCTGGAGCCGCCTCGATGACGTCGCTGCCGACCATCGCCGCGGCGCCGAAGCCGAGCACGAGCGTGAACAGGTAGAACGCACCGATGAGCGCGATCGCCCAGGTGACCGAGCGGCGCGCTTCCTTAGCCGTCGGGACGGTGTAGAAGCGCATGAGCACGTGCGGGAGTCCGGCGGTACCGAAAACGAGCGCGATGCCGAGGGAGAGGAAGTCGAGCTTCGTCGTCTCCGTGGCGCCGTACTTGAGACCTGGGTCGGTAAGCGGTTCGCCCGAACGGTTGATCGCCGCCGAGAGCAACTCGGAGAAGTTTCCGCGCACGGCGACGAGGACGAGCAGGCACATGACGAGGACACCGCCGACGAGCAACACGGCCTTGATCATCTGCACATAAGTCGTGCCCTTCATCCCGCCGATGAGGACGTAGAGGATCATGAGCACGCCGACGATGGCGACGACGACAGATTGGCCGGTCTCGCTATCGATGTTGAGCAGGAGCGCGACAAGTCCGCCGGCGCCCGCCATCTGCGCGATCAGATAGAACAAGCAAACGGCGAGGGTGGCCAGCGCGGCGGCCATGCGGACCGGCCGCTGCTGCAGGCGGAACGAAAGCACGTCTGCCATCGTGAAGCGCCCGGTGTTGCGCATGAGCTCCGCGACCAGCAACAGGGCGACGAGCCAGGCTACGAGGAAGCCGATGGAGTACAGGAATCCGTCGTAGCCCTGGAGCGCGATGGCCCCAGCGATACCGAGGAACGAAGCCGCCGAGAGGTAGTCGCCGGCGATGGCAAATCCATTCTGCGTGCCCGAGAATCCACCAGAAGCGGTATAGAAGTCGGCCGCGGACTTTGTGGAGTTCGACGCCCGGATGACAAGGCCCATCGTGATGACGATGAAGATGCCGAACACGACCATGTTGAGCACGGTCGAGCCGACCGCCTCGCCCGGTACGAGCTCGTGAATATCGAGTAGGTAATCGCTCACCGGTAGTCCCCGCTCTCCATCTTGTTACGGATTTCGGCCGCACGCGGATCGACCTGACGATCGGCGAAGCGAATGTAGAGGGCCGTGATCCCGAAGGTGCTCACGAACTGGAGGACACCGAAAATCAGCCCGACATTGATCTCGCCGACTACGTTCGTCGACATGAAGTCGACGGCGTACACGGCAAACAAAACGTAGAGGAAATACCAGACGAGGAACGCGACGGTCATGGGGAAGACGAACTTCCGGAACCGTCGCTTCAGCTCCTGGAACTCGGGGCTTTGGCGTGCTGCATGAAATTCTGCCGCTGTGAGAATGCGCGGGGTTTCCGCCTCTCCTGCAGCATGAGGATCCGCGTTGGACTCTGCCGGTGTGGACACGGACACCCTCCCTTCGCTGATATCCGACGACCCGGAAACCGGGTGAACGACGGGGCCAACCAATGACTTGCTAAGTGTGTCACAGAACACTTATAAATGTTGAATCAAACCTCAACTTTTAAGCTTTCTACTTTTACTTGTGCAGTTCAATGCGTTGACATTGCCCATCAAGCGCGGTGTTCACATGTGAACATGTGCCCAGGATTGCCGCGCAGGAGGCCATTATCGATCAGCGTTTCCGCAGAACAACGTAGGTCGGGAAACAAAAGAGGGGCGCCCGCCGCTATGGCGGACGCCCCTTTACGAAAGTCGAGCGCAGTAGTGCTCCCTACTACTTGCCGGTGAACTTCGGCATGCGCTTCTCCTGGCGCGCGATACGGAATTCGGACGCGTCGTCGGAATACCACGCCTTGCGCTGAAGCTCCTCGCGAGCCGGATCGTGGTCGGCGCGCGCGAGATCATCGTTGATCACGCCCTTGATGTGCTGCAGCGAAAGTGGCGCGAACGTCGCGAGCTCCTGGCAGTACGCCATCGCCTCTGTGGCGTCCCCGATCTTGTTCGCGAACCCGACGCGCTCGCAGAAGCTCGCATCGACTGGCTGCGCCGAGTACAGCAGGGTCCGCGCATGGCCACCACCAATGACGGCGGAGGCGCGTTGAACCGTCCACCAGTCCAGAGCAAGACCGACCTTGACGACCGGAACCGCGAGGAATGCCTGGGAGTCCATCACACGAAGGTCCGCGGCGAGCGCGAGCTGGACGCCGGCTCCCACGGCCGGGCCGTTCACAGCGGCGACCACCGGGATCGGGATCGACTCCATGGTCCGCAAAAGACGCTCATGCTGATCGTAGAATTCTTCGGAATACACGCCGCCGCCGAGATCGGCGCCTGCCGAGAAGGCGGTGCCGTTACCGGTGAACATGATCACGCGGACGGGGTCCTCGGTGTCGAGCGTCGCGACCTGCTCTTCGAAGGCCTCACGGAGTGCGCGGCACACGTCGGCGTTGATCGAATTCCGCTTCTCGTGCCGATCCATGGCGATGACGGCCACCGCGCCCTCGCGACGTACTTCCAGCATTCGCAACCTCAGTTCACTTTCGAAGAATGCAGGCGGCAGCCACCACCTGGGATGACCAGCGCCTTTCGGATATGTCTATCGGTAACGGTACCCGGCGCGCGCCGTCCATATCGGCCACGGGACCGCCCGGCACTGCCTACTATCGGGATATGCCACGAATCTCCGCCGCAGAACTGCTCGATCTGGTCCTCGACGAAGGCAGCTTCGTGTCCTGGGACAGCCCGACCGGCCCTCCGATGTGGGCGCAATCGATCGAGAACTACCCCGAAGAACTGGCTGCGGCACGAGAGAAGTCCGGTGTGGACGAGTCCGTCGTCACAGGACAGGGCACCCTCCACGGTCGGCGCGTCTGCGTCGTTGTCGGCGAGTTCACGTTCCTCGCCGGATCCATCGGAGTTGCTGCGGCGAGCCGGGTCACCGAGGCGATACAACGCGCCACGGCCGAACGACTTCCCGTACTCGCGGCGCCTACCTCTGGCGGTACGCGAATGCAGGAGGGCACAGTCGCCTTCGTCCAGATGATCAAGATCGCGGCCGCTGTCGCTGCTCACAAGTCCGCAGGACTCCCCTACCTCGTCTACCTACGACACCCCACGACGGGTGGCGTTTTCGCCTCATGGGCCTCCCTCGGGCACGTCACTGTCGCCGAGCCGAGGGCACTCGTCGGATTTCTCGGTCCCCGCGTCTACGAAACGCTTTATGACGTGCCTTTCCCCGACGGCGTCCAGGAATCGGAGAACCTCGCGAACAAGGGTGTCATCGACGGCGTCGTCGGAAATCGCCACGTCCGTGACCGAGCCCATCGCACACTGCGCGTGTTGTGCATGGATCCCCCTACCCCAGAAGAACTCTCTCCTCAGATCGTTGAGCCCAACGAAGATGAAGCGACAGGACCGAGCCCACTGATAGTTCCGGACCACCAGGACCCCTGGCGGTCCGTGGAGGCAACCAGGCGCCCCGACCGACCGGGAACCAAATCGTTCCTTTCCACCGCGGTTACGGAGCTGGTCCCGCTTTCCGGTACCGGGCAGGGCGAGGATTCGGGGCCCCTTTCGCTGTGCCTCGGGAGAATTCGTGGGCAGGCGGCCGTGATCGTCGGCCAGGACCGCGTGGTCGAACGCGATCGACCAATGGGGCCGGAAACGCTTCGCACCGCTCGCCGCGGGATGCGTCTGTCCCGCGAGCTCGGGGTGCCGCTCGTCGCCATCATCGACACCCGCGGCGCCGACTTGTCCAAGGACGCAGAGGAAGGCGGCCTCGCCGGGGAAATCGCTCGTAGCCTCGCCGACCTCGTCACCCTCCCCTCCCCCACGATCTCGGTGATCATGGGACAGGGAACCGGCGGAGGCGCACTGGCGCTTCTGCCCGCAGACAGAGTGCTGTCCGCGGAGAACGGGTGGCTGTCGCCACTGCCACCGGAAGGCGCGAGCGCGATCGTCCACCGAACGCCCGACCGGGCTGCGGATATGGCGCGCTCGCAGCACATATCGGCGCCTGAATTGCTGCGACACGGCATCGTCGACGAGATCATCGCGGAGAAACCCGACGCCGCCGACGAACCGGTCACGTTCTGCCATCGTCTCGCCGAATCGATCGCCGAGGGCCTGAGGTATGCCCGCCGTACGCCGCAACACATCCGCCAATCCGACCGGCTGCGCCGCTACCGCATGCTCTCGTAGAAACGCTGCTCCCGCGGCGCGGCGTTCGACTAAAGTCGATCGCATTCGCCGGAAGCTCCGACGCACGAACCGTTCTCGAGAACCGGTTCGACGCCACATCGAGACCCACGAATCGAGAACGAACCGAAGGAGTCCACCCGTGTCCCAGGAATCTCCGTCCCCGACCGCGGCCGAGCGCGAGGCGTACGACAAGGCATTCGAGCAATCCGTCTCGGACCGCGACGGCTTCTGGCTCGAGGCAGCCCGGCTCATCGAGTGGATCCAGCCGCCGAGCTCCGCCGTCGACGTGTCGAACTCGCCGCACAACAGATGGTTCCCGGACGGCAAGCTCAACACCTGCTATAACGCCGTGGACCGGCACGTCGATTCGGGCCGCGGCGAACAGGCCGCGATCATCTACGATTCCCCCGTCACCGGCACCACGCAGACCATCACCTACAACGAACTCCTCGCGCGCGTGTCGCGGTTGGCGGGTGCGCTGCAGGCCGATGGCGTCCGCAAGGGCGACCGCGTCGTCATCTACATGCCGATGATCCCCGAGGCAATCGTCGCGATCCTGGCGTGCGCGCGCATCGGCGCGGTCCACTCGGTCGTGTTCGGCGGATTCGCGGCACCCGAGCTCGCGATCCGCGTGGATGATGCCAAGCCCGCCGTCATACTTACCGCGGATGGAGGGATCGAGCCGAGCCGCCAGGTCCCGTATGTGCCGATCATCGTGAAGGCGTTGGAGCTGTCCCGCCATACACCCACGACCGTCGTGGTGCACGAGCGTGCGGAGTTCGGCGGAGGCGCGCTGCCCTCCGGAGACGAGGCGCGCGGCGCGGCGTGGGTCCGGTGGGCCGATTTCGTCGACGGCGCGGAGGCCGCCGTCCCGGAAGAGCTCGACTCCGCCGACCCGCTGTACATCCTCTACACCTCCGGCACGACCGGGATGCCCAAGGGCGTCGTCCGCGACAACGGCGGGCACGCCGTCGCCCTGGCATGGTCGATGTGGAACGTCTACGGCATCTCCGCAGGCGATGTGTGGTGGTCGGCGTCCGACGTCGGCTGGGTCGTCGGACATTCCTACATCGTGTATGCGCCGCTGCTCATCGGCGCCACGACCGTGCTCTACGAGGGCAAACCGGTGGGAACCCCGGACGCCGGCGCGTTCTGGCGGGTGATCGCGGAACACGGCGTGCGCGCCATGTTCACCGCGCCGACCGCGATCCGCGCGATCCGCCGCGTCGACCCGAAGGGCGAGGAGATCGGGAAATACGATCTGTCGAAGTTCGAGACGCTGTTCTCCGCCGGCGAGCGGCTCGACCCCGAAACCCAGACGTGGGCGATGGACAAACTCGGCAAACCCGTCATCGACAACTGGTGGCAGACCGAGACCGGCTGGCCGCTCGCCTCGAATCTGCGCGGACTCTCCCCGATGCCGATCAAGCTCGGCTCACCGACCGTTGCCGTACCCGGCTCCGATCTCGTCGTTCTCGACGGCGAGGGCAACGAGGTCGCCCCGGGCGTGGAGGGCAACCTCGCGGTGCGGCTACCACTCGCCCCCGGCAACATGATCGGGCTGTGGAACGACGACGAGCGTTTCGTGTCCTCGTACATGGCCACGTTCGAGGGCTTCTACGCGACCGGCGACGGCGGGTACATCGATTCCGACGGCTATGTGTTCGTCATGGGACGCACCGACGATGTCATCAACGTCGCAGGCCACCGCCTTTCTACCGGTTCCATCGAGGCCGCGATCGGCGTCCACGACAGTGTTGCGGAGGTCGCCGTCATCGGAGTCAAGGACGAGCTCAAGGGACAGCTCCCCGTCGGGTATGTCGTGCTCAAGTCCGGGGTCGTCGCCGACCCTGCGACGCTTCGTGACGAGCTCGCGGCGCTCGTGCGCGAACACATCGGCGCGGTGGCCTCGTTCCGCGAGACCCATATCGTGCAGGGCCTGCCGAAGACCCGCTCGGGCAAGATCCTGCGCAAGACCATGCGGCAGATCGCAGACGGCCAGTCCCCCAGCGTGCCTTCGACGATCGAGGATCCGGACGTACTCGACGCCCTCGCCCCGATCCTGCGCGGAGAGGCGGAGTAGCCGCCATGTCGACATCCTTCGATGACGTGAGAGGGATGGGCAATCCCGCCCGCGGAGCGCTGCGGGCCGCCGGATACGACGACGTGGAGTCGCTCGCAGGTGTCGACTACGCCGAGCTGGCCGCGCTCCACGGGGTGGGTCCGCGCGCCCTCGACCGCCTCCAAGAAGCGCTGCAGGCGCAGGGCAAGACGATGGGCGGGACCGTGCCGGCGCCGAAAAAGCTCGGCGCCACCGTCACCAAAGGACACACCGGAAAGAATGCGGCCGATATCAAGACCGCGCCCACCGACGTAGCACCTTCCGAGTGGATCGCCGAGTTGCCCTGGCCGAAGCGACGCGAGCACGGGGCGTTGCTGCTCGAGCTGTTCAACCGCGCCACCGGTGAGACGCCGGTGATGTGGGGCCCGTCCATGGTTGGCTACGGCGCGGTCCACTACGCCTCACACACCGGGCGCGAGGGCGACTGGTTCCAGACCGGGTTCAGCCCGCGCAAGGCGAACCTCGCTCTCTATGGCCTCCAGGGGCACCCGCGCTCCGAGGAACTTCTCGCTGCGCTGGGCAAGCACAAGGTCGGCGCGGGCTGCGTCTGGATCAACGAGCCCGAGGACGTAGACCTCGGGGTTCTCGAGGAGCTCGTTCGCCACGCGGCGCACAGCTAGCCCATCGACAGAAATGGCGAAATGAGTTTCGGCCCTCGAAAAGCATGCTTTTCGAGGGCCGAAAAAGTTCGTACGTGTGCGCGCCTAGGCGTCGATCAGGTCGATCATGAACACCAGGGTGCGTCCGCCGAGCGGGTGCAGAGCCGCCGAGGTTCCGTAGGCCATTTCCGGTGGGATTGTCAGCTTGCGACGGCCCCCGACCTTCATACCCGGAATACCTTCCTGCCAGCCCTGAATCAGACCGTTGAGCGGGAACGAGATCGACTCCCCCCGATCCCAGGACGAGTCGAACTGCTCGCCATTTTCGAAGTCGACACCGACGTAATGCACAGTGACATTTCCGCCAGCGACGGCCTCGGCTCCGTCGCCCACGATCACGTCCTCGATGACGAGTTCGGTCGGGGCGGGGCCTTCTGCGGGCTCGATCTCTGGCTTTTCGAGAGTCATTTCGGAGTCCTCTGATTGTGTAACAGTTGTCTCGGCAGTGCTTTCCGCCGAGGAATCGGCCGGTACCTTCTGGTCGGAACGTCCGACGAGTACGCAGCACATGGCTGCCGGTCCGGCGAGAACCGGGCCTCGGCGACGAGGACCGGTTCCCCCGATCCTAACGCTCGGATACCGGTACGAAGTTCTTTTCCGTCGCGCCGACGTAAACCTGGCGCGGACGATTGATCTTGGTGGCCGGGTCGGAATGCTGCTCGCGCCAGTGCGCGATCCAACCGGGCATGCGGCCGAGGGCGAACAAGACGGTGAACATCTCGGTCGGGAAACCCATGGCGCGGTAGATGAGGCCGGTATAGAAATCGACGTTCGGGTACAGCTTGCGCTCGACGAAGTAGTCGTCCGCGAGGGCCTTTTCCTCGAGTTCCTGGGCGATCTCGAGCAGCGGATCGTTCGCCTTGGACAGCACGTCGGTCGCGAATTCCTTCGCGATGACCGCGCGCGGGTCGTAAGACTTGTAGACGCGGTGGCCGAAGCCCATGAGCTTCGCACCGTCTTCCTTGTTCTTGACCTTGTCCATGTACTTGGTGGCGTCGCCGCCCTCGTTGGAGTGAATGCGCTCGAGCATTTCGAGGACTGCCTGGTTGGCACCGCCGTGCAAGGGCCCGTAAAGAGCATTGATGCCGCCGACGATCGAGGCGTACAGCGGCGCATTGGAGGAACCGACCATGCGGACGGTCGAGGTCGAACAGTTCTGTTCGTGGTCGGCGTGGAGGACGAGGAGCATGTCGAGCGCGCGGACGAGCTCGTCGGTGATCTCATAGTCCTCGCCGAAGGTCATTCGGAGCAGGTTGCCGACGTATCCGAGCGATGCATCGGGAGCGATCGGATCCTTGCCGCCGCGAACGCGGTGGATTGCCGCCGCGAGGGTGGGCGTGCGGCCGAGCAGGCGCGCGGTGGCGAGATCGATCTGCTTGTCGTCCTTGATGCTGATGTCGTCGCCCAGCGTCCCGAACAGCGACACGCCCGCCGACAGAACCGGCATCGGGTGGGTCTCGGCGGGGAACGCGCGCAGCACAGGCGAGATGACCTCGGGCAGCGTGGTCTCGCCCATGATCGACTCGGTGAACGACTGCAGCTGTGCCGGAGTCGGATCCTCGCCGTAGATGAGGATGTACGACACCTCGAGGAACGACGCCTTCTCGGCGAGCTGGGCGATCGGGTAACCGCGGTGACGAAGGATGCCCTCGTCGCCGTTGATGAAGGTGATCTCCGATTGGCACGCGGCGGTGTTGACGAAACCGACGTCGAGCGTCGTCATCCCCGTCTGGCCGAGCAGCTTGCCGAGCTGCATGCCCGAACTGCCCTCGGTGGCCTTAACCACTTCCAGGTCCAGATCTCCGTTGGGCGTGGAAAGGGTGGCCATTCCGTTCGCTTCTGCAGGCATGCGTTGACCTCTCAAGCTCGGTACGTTGTGCGTTTGCGCCCCACCGTTTTCGATGCGGGCACACGATGGCGCGGACGCGCACCAGGTTTTGGTGGTTCACGTGTGAGCGTCCGTAAGCCTGGTCGTCCCAGTCGTGTCCACTTTAGCCCGTACACCGGGGCTGCGGCATATGGTCCCCTCATTATTCGCTCAGCGAAAGCCGGTTGGCGAGGACTAACCGAGACTGTTAGATCCGCCGGGGCCCACGCGCTCTGGTCAGGGCTGTAGCCGTTCCACGCGCCAGGCCAGCACCCTTTCGCCTTCGGACCCGGGACCACCGGAGGTCCCGCTGCCACGCGCGGACCTCCCGCCACCGCCGGCCGGCTCGCGGGTCGCGACGAGTCGATCGTGGAATCGGCCGGCACCCCCTTGCCAGAATTCCACGCGATCGGGACGCAATTCGTAGCCTCCCCAATACGGCGGCATCGGCACGGGAAGGCTCTCCCCGCCGGGACCGGTAAAGCGCGCGGCCGCCTCGGCGTACAGCTCCCGCAGCTCGGGCGCCCCCGCCACGGGCTGCGACTGCGCCGACGCCCACGCCGCGATCTGCGAGTCGCGCGAGCGAGTGGCCCAGTATTCTCGGCCCGCGACGTCATCCAGCGGTACGACGAGCCCCTCGAGGTGCACCTGCCTCTCCGCTTCCAGCAGCGGGAACGTCGCCGAAGCGCGCGGATTGGCGGCCAGCTGCGCCCCCTTGCGCGAGGTGCGCGTGGTGAAAAACCGCACACCCGTGGTGGAGACGCCCTTACACAGGACCGTGCGGGTGCTCGGATAACCCACCCCGCCTATGACGTCGCACGTCGCGATAACCATGGCGTTCGGCTCGCGCTCCCCGCCGGACGCGGCGTCGGCGATCCAGCGCGTGAGCAGGGCGGACCATCCGCCGGCGAGGTCCGCGGGATCGAGCAGCCTGTCATTGAGTCCGTAGCTCTCGCGCAGACCGCGAAAATCGTCGGGGACCTGCGAGGCGGCGGGGCCGTGCGGGATGGAGGGCATGCCTGCCACGATATCGCGCGACGCGAGCCGCGCGGCGGTGGCCGCTTCCGCCGCCGCGCACGGCGGGCGTAGCGTGAGCGTAATCCACGCCACGGCGCCCCGATGCCGCGTTTTATACACTGGGGTGCTGTTAGCCGTGCCAAGGATCGATCACCGAAACGAAAGGTCGCCATTTTCTATGAGCGAGAACCTGACCATCCCCGCCGACCTGCTCCCCGGAGACGGCCGTTTCGGCTGCGGCCCGTCGAAGGTCCGCCCCGAGCAGCTGCAGTCCCTGGTCACGTCCGGTGCGGAGATCTTCGGCACGAGCCACCGCCAGGCGCCGGTGAAGAACACGGTCGGCCGCGTGCGCGACGGTCTCGC
Organism: Dietzia timorensis; assembly: GCF_001659785.1. Classification (NCBI taxonomy): domain Bacteria; kingdom Bacillati; phylum Actinomycetota; class Actinomycetes; order Mycobacteriales; family Dietziaceae; genus Dietzia; species Dietzia timorensis. The sequence goes on along the minus strand of NZ_CP015961.1, from coordinate 930,978 downwards.
CGAGCTGTTCTCGCTGCCCGAGGGGTACGAGGTGATTCTCGGTAACGGCGGCACGACCGCGTTCTGGGATGCGGCCGCGTTCGGACTCATCCGCGAGAAGTCCCTGCACCTCACCTACGGCGAGTTCTCGTCCAAGTTCGCCAAGGTCGCCGGTGGCGCTCCGTTCCTCTCGGAGCCGATCGTCGTGTCCGAGGAGCCGGGCTCGGCGCCGGAGCCCACCTCGGACCCGTCGGTCGACCTCATCGGCTGGGCACACAACGAGACCTCGACGGGTGTCGCCGTGCCGGTGCAGCGTCCCGCTGGTTCGGAGAACGCACTCGTCGCGATCGACGCGACCTCCGGCGCCGGCGGCCTGCCCGTCGACATCGCCGATACCGACGTCTACTACTTCGCCCCGCAGAAGTGCTTCGCCTCCGACGGCGGACTGTGGATCGCGATCATGAGCCCGGCCGCGCTCGAGCGGGTCGGCGAGATCGCCGACACCGGCCGTTGGGTGCCAGAGTCACTCTCGCTCCCCACCGCGGTCGACAACTCACGCAAGAACCAGACCTACAACACTCCGGCGATCGCGACTCTGCTGCTCATGGCCGATCAGGTCGAGTGGATGAATTCGAATGGAGGCCTGGACTTCGCCACCGGCCGCACCGCCGATTCGTCCTCGCGCCTGTACGAATGGGCGGAGAAGAGCGAGTTCGCCACGCCGTTCGTCGCCGATTCGGCGTTGCGCTCGCAGGTCGTCGGCACGATTGATTTCTCGGATGAAGTCGACGCCGCTGCAGTGGCCAAGACGCTCCGCGCCAATGGCATCGTCGATACCGAGCCGTACCGCAAGCTGGGCCGGAACCAGCTGCGCATCGGCATGTTCCCGGCCATCGAGCCGGACGATGTCTCGAAGCTCACCTCGTGCATCGATTTCGTCGTGGAGAACCTCGGCAAGTAACTCCCGGGGGAGCGCCGCCCGGGCGCCCGGGCGGCATCTGCCAAGGAAGATTTGCCGAACTCGGCGCTTTCGCCGCGATATCGACAAACATCTGCCCTACCATGGGTCCAAGCAAGCGGCGCGCCGCGCGGTCAGCTGACTGCGATCGGCGCGCCGCACGCATAAGGATCGTCAGGAGGAGCGGATGCGAAAAATCGCGATCGTCGGGGTCGATACGGAGTCCGAGACCGTCGAATGCGAAATCGCGGATACGGGCGAGAAACTCGCCCTCCCCCTCGATGACACGTTCCGAGCCGCCGCGCGCGGACGTTTCGGCGACGATTCAGCGTCAAACGAGTCGGCCGAATCCTCCGCGGCAGATTCCGTCGGCAGCACCGCCGAAGACGAGAGCGAAGGCGAAGCGTCCGGCGAAACCTCCTCCGCGGCAAAGAAGTCGACGGAACCCTCGACGCTGCCGCACGGCCCCGAGCCGAGCCTCGTCGGCACCTCGTCGAAAACAACCCCCGCCAATGACGGCGGAGATGCCGACACTCTCGCCGCCACATCCTCTCGCCCCGATCCCGGCGGCAAGCGCCCCTCCGCGCGCTTCACGCCCGAGCGCAATTCGCTGCGGCCGAAAGACCTACAGGCTCGCGTGCGTGCCGGCGCCACAGTAGAAGAACTCTGCGAACTCACCGGCATGTCCTTTACACGTGTAGAGGCCTTTGCGTATCCGATCCTCCAGGAGCGCGGCGCGAGGGCCGAGCGCGCGCGGAAGGCGCACCCGCTGCTTGCAGATGGGCCGTCCGTGGACACCGTCGAGACGATGGTCATCGACTCGCTGGAAGAGCGCGGGGTCGACCCCGAACTGCTGCGCTGGGACTCCTGGCGACTCAAATCCGGGAATTGGACCGTGCAGGCGAAATGGCCGGCGGGCCTGTCCGACGACGCCTCGGCCCTGTGGGAATTCGTCCCGGATTCTCACGGCGGCGTCGCCCACCCGATGGACGATGAGGCCGTCGCAATCGGCGATCCCGAGCTGCGCAAGCCTCTTGGCATCGCCGATGAGCCGGACGCCGGTTTCGAGGCCGACGGTGGCAGGGCGTGGCCACGGTCCTTTCCCGCGAGTGTCACGGGCATCGGCGGGCGACGGGTCCCGCATGACCCGTCGAGCCAAGCAACGCCCTACGTCTTGGGTCGGCCGATCGAGCTCGACCCGAACGCGGGCCGCCCCGGCGCCGACGCCGCGCAGCCTTCCGGCGCCGGCGCGCCCTCCGGGGAACGGCCAGGCAATAGGGCAAACGAGCGCGCCGGCGACCGCGCGGGAACGATGTCGGGCAATCCATTCGCCCAGGGCCTTGTGGCGCCGCAGACCACACCTGAGCCACGCAACGGTCGGCCTTCCACCGAGCAGCAGCGTCCGGCCGACCAGCGACCGACAGAGAGCAGCGGCGCGAACGGCCACGAGAACCAGGACGACGATTTCCTCATGCATCCGCCCACCGAGGGTGGCGCGCACCGAGCCAAAGGCAAGCATCCGACAATGCCTTCCTGGGAAGATGTACTCCTCGGGGTTCGCTCCCCCAAGGACAGTAAGTAACCACGCCGTCATCGGGCCGCGACGACTGGGCCCAACCGACCGAGAGGTAACACGCCCATGTCACACCACGTGACAACCTTTTGGCACGTGGCGACAGAGTCGCCGGCCCAGGCCTTCACCACCGGGCTACCCGCCGATCCCGGGTACCCGCGCCGCCTATTGAGCAAGCTGTATCCGAAGGCGACGATCAGTCACATCGGCGAGTTCCCGCTCAACCGCTCCGCCTCCGCAGGCGAGGGAGAGATCTACATCGGCTCGTTCCCCGGGCTCACGGTCATCCAGACGAGTGAGTCCGATGCGCTGCGCCCCTCGCAGATCGAGGACAAATGGATCGCAATCGCCGGCGCGCCGAACGTCTACTCCTTCGCGTTCGACGCCGAGAGCGAGGTGAGCGCGTTCGCGCACTGGGAGGACGGGAAGCTGCAGCGCTCCTTCTCCGCCGCCGCGAACCGCATCGTCGAGGACGAGGGGATGCCCGCCGGATTCGAGCTTCCTTTCTGGTCCGGCGAACGTCCGCAGGACGGCGTGGACGATCCACTCGCGCTCCCGTTCTCCCCTGCCGAACTTCTCAGCGCGGCCCACGAGGCGTGGCTCGGCTTCGAACTGAGCCCCGATGGGCTCGACGTTCCCGTCCTCGGCTATGCCACGGACGGGCGCCGCGAGGTTCGCGCCGAGCATCCCCCGGCCGGCCGGGCCATGCACCTGTCCGCGGAGGCCGGGCACGCAGAGATCGCCGAGGAAGTCGCTGCTTCCACGCCGGATGATGACGCCGCCTCCCCGTACGAACACGACGACTACGAGCGTGCAGTGAGCGCGAAGGAACAGCCGGTGCGCGAATCCGCGCGCGCAGCCGCCGAGAAGGCGCGCGAGGCAGGCTCGATGGCGGCCCGAGGTGCGAGGAAGTTCGCGCGTTTGGCGCGCGACGAAATCTCCAAGCGCCGCAAGTAGCCAGGCACCCCGCATGGCTTCGATCGCTCCAGAACTCCGACTTCGCCCACCCGAACCCCGCGACGAGCAGGCAATGCGCGCGCTACACGAACAGCTCGCGCCCGAGGGGTTCCATTTCCTCCTCTTCGAAGGCACCTGGGACGAGAATCTCTCCGCCATTCGACGCGAAGCGGAGGGCACTGATCTTCCTGCGGGCAGAGTGCGCGCGGACTATCTGGTCGCCGTCGCCTGCGGTGTCCCGGTCGGGCGGGTGTCGATTCGCTACGAGCTCAACGCGTTCCTCCACCATGAGGGCGGGCACGTCGGCTACGCCGTGGGTCCCGAATTCCGCGGGCGCGGCTACGCCACCGAGATGTTGCGGCAGTCGCTCGAGCGACTTGCGGCGGCGGGAGTATCAAAGGCATTGGTGATCCACAACGACGGTAATTCGGCGTCGTGCGCCGTCATACGTGCCTGTGGCGGCGTGTTCGAGGATGTTCGCCGCGGTGGCGATGGACTTCTCAAGCACAGGTATTGGATCGATACCGACCCCTTCAGCACGCGGTGAGGCCAGCGCTCCCGCTAACTGCGTAATCGGCGGTGGCTCGGCCTAAGCCGAAGCAGCCAGCGCGGCGGACAGCCGGTCCACGGTGTCGGGCAGCCGCCCGGTCTCGGGGTCACGGGCGCCGTAGGCGATCTCGATCTGGATCGCCGGGTGGTCGCGCCGCTGCATGTGGTCGACGACTGTGTATCCAGCGCGCGCGCCGAAGCGCCCCTCGTCGGTGATTTCCGCGCCGAGCTCCTCCCGCAAGGAGGCGCGCAGGGCCGTGGTCGTCTCGCTGATGGACCGGCCCGTTCCAAGCACGAAGGGCGCGTCGGCGGAGGAATCACGCATGCCGTGGAGATCGACGATGATGGCGCCCGGCGGCAGGCCGTGGAGAATGCGGGTGAACTCGTCGTCACGGCCGGCCCAGTCGTCTCCCCAATCCGGGACGAGGCCGTCGACCGAGAGGACGCTGGCACCGAGGCGTTCGCCGAGAACCTCGGCGATGCCGCCGGTATAGAGTTCGGGCGCCTTGAGCTTCCCCGCGCGATGGTGGCGCACCGCATGCGGGGCGACGAACACGAGCGGCGAAGTGGCTGTGCGATCGACGAAGTGAACCGATCCAGGCCCGCCAGAACCGTCGTACTTGTTCGCCGAATAGCGTCTCTCGGCGGCGCGGACCGCCTCGATCGTCTCGGTCGCGGCGGGGGCTGCGCCGGGAGCCTGGGACACGTCCACGCTGCCACTCCCCTCCGTCTGACCCACCGATCCGGCGGACCCGGTAGTCCCAGGCGAGCCCGGCGACTGGGCCGCACCCGAAGCCCCGATCACGATAACAATCGCCGCCGCGCCGGCGGCGATCGCGGAACCCGCCCCGCTCAAGGGCGCGTCCCGCCGAACGCCTGGCCTGCGTTTCCGAATTCGCATGCGCACCGCTCCTCACTAGAGTGATTCGCGCACATTTGTATCAGGCAATCACCTTCGGTGTGAGCTGTTTCACGAACACAGGCATGTAAACATGCAGGTAACGGGCATTCACATACCTAAGCTGACAGCGCGGCGGAGCTGAATACTTGTCAGCGAAATCGCTCGTAGAGCGCGATCTGCGCGGCGGTGGCGACGTTGAGCGAGTCGACGCCGGCGGCCATCGGAATCCTTGCGCGCAGGGTTGCCGCGCGCATCGCGTGCTCGGTGAGCCCGGGCCCCTCGGCGCCCACGAGCAGCGCCACCCTGCCGGCGCCGCCGGCCGCGCCCACCCGGGCCATCGCCTCGGCGAGCGTGGCGTCCGCGGAAGGCGTCAACGCGATGGTCGAGAACCCGGCGTCGTGGAGCTCCGTGAGTCCGCGCTGCCAGGTCGTCGGCGTGCCACCGAGGTTTGCCCACGGCACGTTCATCACGTGGCCCATGGACACGCGCACGGTCCGCCGATACCAGGGGTCCGCGGTCGCGGCGCCCATGAGGATCCCGTCGGCGCCGAACGCCGCGGCCCCGCGGAACATGGCGCCGAGGTTCTCCGCATTGTTGACGCCCTCGAGCACCATCAGCGTCCTGGCCGGGCCAAGTACGTCCGACGTCATACGCGGCGTGGGGCGTGGGGCGACGGCGAGCACGTCCCGGGAAGAAGCAAAGCCGATGACGGCGGAGAGCACCTCATTCGAGACGCGGTAGAACGGCGCGTCCCCCGCCAGCGCGTCGAGCGAATGCCCCTCGGCGGCGAGGTCCTCGCGGAGTCGGCCGAGCTTCGCCTCGGTGCCGGCGAGCGCCATCGTGGACAGCGGTGAGACGAGCATCCTGCCGACGACGTACAGCCCCTCGGCGATGACGAGCCCCGAGTCACCGGCATCGGGACGACGGTCGGCGACGTTGAGATCGCGAAACGGGTCGAGGCGGGAGTCGGCGGGGTCGCCGATGTCGATAACGCGCACTGGGCTGCTAGGACAGCGCCGCGGTGATCGGGTCGATCGCGAAGTAGGCGACGAAGAGAATCGCGACGACCCACAGCAGCGGATGCACGGTCTTCGCGCGGCCGGTGAACACTGCGAGCACGACCCACGAGACGAAACCGACGCCGATACCGTTGGCGATCGAGTACGTGAACGGCATCGCGACGATCGTGAGGAACGCCGGCAGGGCGATGTAGTACTTCGAGAAGTCGATGTTCGTGATCTGGCCGAGCATGAGCGCGCCGACGATAACCAGCGCCGCGCCGGCCGCCTCGACGGGGACGACCTCGTAGACGGGCGTGAAAAACACCGCGGCGAGGAACAGCGCGCCGGTGAGCAGGTTCGCCAAGCCCGTGCGCGCGCCCTCGGCGATACCGGTCGCGGACTCGAGGAACACGGTGTTCGAGCTCGACGAGGTGAGGCCGCCGGCGACGGCGCCGAAGCCCTCGATGACCAGCGCGGTCTTCATGTTCGGCGGGTTGCCGTCTGCGTCGGTGAGCTCGGCCTCGCGGCTGAGCCCGGTGAACGTGCCCATCGCGTCGAAGAAGTTCGCGAGCAGCAGGGTGAACACGAAGAGCCCCGCCGACAGCGGGCCGATGCGGGTGAACGCACCGATGAGGTCGATGTTGCCGATGAGCGAGAGGTTCGGCAGCGCGCCGAGCGATTCGGGCAGCGTCGGCACGGCGAGCGACCAGCCCTCCGGGACTGCCTCGCCGTCGACGAACGACGGCCCGATCTTTGCGATCGCCTCGATGACGATGGCGAGCACGGTCGCCGAGACGATACCGATGAGGATGCCGCCGCGCACACCGCGCGCGACGAGCACGCCGCACAGGAGCAGCCCGAAGCAGAACACGGCGGTCGGCCACGAGGCGATCGACCCGTCGATTCCCAGGCCCACGGGAACGGTGGTGCCCGCGGCGTCGGGGACGCGGCGGACGAAGCCGGAGTCGACGAAGCCGACCATCGCGATGAACAGGCCGATGCCAACCGTGATGGCCGCCTTGAGGTCGGCGGGGATCGCGTTGAAGATCGCCGAGCGCAGGCCCGTGATCGCGAGGATCACGATGATGATGCCCTCGATGACGATGAGGCCCATGGCCTCGGCCCACGTCACCTCCTGCACGATCGTCACCGCGACCAGCGAGTTGATGCCCAGGCCCGTGGCGAACGCGAACGGCAGCCGCGCGATAGCGCCGAACGCGATGGTCATCACGCCCGCGGTGAGCGCCGTGACCGCCGCGATCTCGGGGATCGACAGCGTGTTGCCTTCGACATCGGGGGTCCCGCCGAGGATCAGCGGGTTGAGCAAAATGATGTAGGCCATCGAGAAGAAGCTCACGAGCCCGCCACGCATTTCGCGCCCGACGGTCGAGCCCCGCTCGGTGATCCGGAAGTAGCGGTCCAGCCCGTTCTTCGACACGGCTATCTTCTCGGCCGCCTGCGGCTCGTCGTTACTCAATGCGCCTCGCTCCCCTTGGGTCTTCTCATCCGCATTTAAGATAAAGCACAAGCGGCCCCTCGCGGTACTCTGGGAATCGTGAGTAGGAGCGGAGATCGGCAGAAGGCGCCCGACGCGCCTGCCGTCCCGCCGTTGCCGGCGGCGATTCTGGACCCGCAGCCGATCCTCGCCCTAGGCACCGTCGCGTGGCTGTGCGCGGCGATGGCTCTGTTCGTGTTCGGCGGTTCGGATCGCCAGATCGCGCTGTGTCTCGCCGGCATCGCAGTCGGCATTCTCGGCACGGCTGTGTATGCGTTGCAGCGGCGGGCGGTCGTGCGCGGCGCGCGAGATGCTCAGCAGGGCCTCGACTTCGACGCCTAGCGGCTAGAAGGCCACGCCCGGGTATGACGCCGGAGCTACTGCGCCAGCGTCTCGGCCGCCTCGCGCGACGGTTCTTCGCCGGGGGCGGATTCGAAGTCCACGGCATGGTCGTCGAATGGCGTACCCGCGCGCTGCCCGGGACCTGCCTGTTCCGAGCGCACCGAGGAATGCGCCCCACACCCGTATTCGAGATGGACGACCTGCGCGTCGGCCGAGAATTCGTTCGCGCACACGCCGAACATCCGGCCCAGCGACCCTGCGAGCGGGACGAGGAAACCGCAGGAGCCGCAGTGGTGCTCGGCGGTCTTGGCGGTCTCGGTGTCCGGGCTGTGCTCGCCGCTCTCCCAGCGCTCGGCGGCGACAACCCGCCCGTAATGCGACAGCACGCGCTCGCGGCCTAGCCCGATCGGCAGGTCCGCGGCGAATTCGTCTTCGTCGCCGGGGATTAGTTCGTATCCGGGAGCGAGGCGTTCGTCGTCATCGGAAACGGGGAGTACGTCCCCGGGTCCGACATCGCCGGCATGGAGGCGCTCGGACCAGGGCACCCATTCGGGGGCCAGGAGGGCGTCGGGGCCCGGGACGAGGGAGATCTCGTCGATCGTTACCCGTGCCTCGGCCTCCGACAGCACGCAGGCCCACTGCCATCCGCGGTAGCCGCGGAGCCGGGAACCGAAATAGTGCGTCGCGGTGTTCTCCGCCTCGCAGGCGATGCCCTCGTGCTCGCCGACGGCCGATCCGCCCGCAACCTCGGCGGCAGCGTCCCTGGCCAGCGCGACAGCGCCCGCGAGGGCTTCGCTGACCTCGCCACCGCGTCGCTGCGTGCCGGTTCGCTCGGTTACGGATGTCATGTGTTCATTATGAACGCAGGGGTGCCAAACCCCATAAAACTCGCGGGTGCAGGCCCCGCGAGTCGGGGTTATGCGGCATGATTTACCTATGCGCCCTATCGCCGATTTCGTCCCGTCTTCCCGTTTCTCGGGCCCCTCGCGACCCTCGCGTTCGCGCCGCCGCCCGTCACGGTTCGGGCGCACCGCCGGGGTGGTCGGCCCGGCAACACTCGCGGCAGTCCTCGCGTTCACCGCGGCGTGCTCGTCGGACGCGGTCGATTCGGCGGGCTCCGGGGACGTACAGGAGACCAGCGCGAACAGCGAGATGGGCTCCATCGATGGCGGCAGCCTGTCCACCGCGGGGCCGAACGCCGGAAGCGTCGGAAGCGGCAATTCCGGCAGCGCCGACGGGCTCGGCCAGGGCGGCGCCGCACAGCCCGATACGACCGGAGAGGTCGAGGTCGTCCGCGAGTTGGGGCACGATTCCGCCGCGTTCACCCAGGGGCTCGAGATGCGCGACGGAGAGCTCTACGAATCCACCGGCGACTACGGCACGTCCTGGGTGTCGGCGCGCCCGCTCGATTCGGGACCGACCGACTACCGGGTCAAGACCGATCCGCTGCCGGGCCGGGAGTTCGGCGAGGGCATGACGATCACGGGGAACACCCTGTGGCAGCTCACCTGGAAGGACGGCATCGCCTACAAACGCGATGCCACGACCCTCGAGGAGACGGGCCGCGCCGAGTATGACGGCGAAGGCTGGGGCCTGTGCACGATGGGCGATCAGCTCGTGATGAGCGACGGATCGAACAAGCTCACCCTCCGCGACCCGGAAACGTTCGAGCCCACCGGGGAGATCAACGTGGCTCTAGGGGCCAAGGGCGTCGACAACCTCAACGAGCTCGACTGCTCGGACGGCAGGATCTACGCCAACGTGTGGATGACCGACCGGATCGTCCGGATCGACCCGTCGAGCGGCGAGGTCGACGCGCAGTGGGATCTCGGCGAGTTGCAACAACCGCGCCCTTCCGATCCCGACGCGGTGCTCAACGGCATCGCGAAGGTGCCGGGTTCGGACACGTTCATCGTCACGGGAAAGCTGTGGCCGAATATGTATGAGGTCCGCCTCAAGTGACCCGGTCGCGACCTCCCTTCCGGGGGCGCGCACGTTCGGGTTCGGCCCACGGTTCCGCCCCCGGCCAGTCCCCCGGCTCCGCTCCCCGCGGCGCCGGGTCGACCGGCCCGCGCCAACGCCTCACGGTGTTCGGGCGCGTCATCGACCTTCCGCGGCGCATGTTCCACGCGGAGGGCGCGCGCGAATCGGGCTTGGCGCAGCTGTCGTACACGACGGTCGCGAACTTCTCGATCGACGCGATGCTCGCGGTGGCGCTCGCGAACACCCTGTTCTTTTCGGCGGCGACCGCCGAATCGCGGACGAACGTCGCGCTCTATCTCCTCATGACGGTCGCGCCGTTCGCCGTCATCGCGCCGATTATCGGTCCGGCGCTCGACCGGCTTCGCCGGGGCAGGCGCTTCACCCTGTCGCTCACCTTCACCCTGCGGGCCGTGCTCGCGGTGATCCTCGCGCTCAACTTCCATTCGCTCTTGCTGTATCCGTGCGCGCTGGGGATGCTCGTGCTGTCCAAGACGTACGGGGTGGTGCGCGCCTCGTGTACGCCGTATCTCGTGCCGCCGCAGCTCGACCTCGTGCGCACGAATTCCCGGCTCACGATTCTCGGGCACGTGTTCGGTTCGCTCGTCGCCGGCGGGATCGCCGCGGGCGTGGCCTACCTGTTCGACTCGCGCGAGGTGCTGTGGTTGCTCGCGATCGCCGCGCTCGTCGGGGCGTACCTGTGCATGACGATCCCGCCGTCCGCCGAGTTTCACGAGGGGGACGAATCGGCGTCCTTCGCCTATTTCGGGCATGACGGCGGAGCCGGCGAGGACAACACAGTGGCCGCCGCGTCCGCGCCCACGACGCCCATTCGCACGGCGGCGCGCGCCGGGTTCGCGCAGATGCGGCGTGTCCTCACCCGCCCGCTCGGCCGCGATGTCATCGCGAACCTGTGGGCCGAATCCTCGGTGCGCATGCTCACCGGGTTCATGACCCTCTACGTCGCCTTCGTCGCCAAATCGACCGAGGACGCCGCCGCCACCGAACAGGTCGCAATGCTCGGCGCCGCGGGCGCAGCCGCGGGCATCGGCACATTCGCCGGCAACGCGCTCGGCGCGCGCATCCCGCTCGGGCACTCGACACGCATCACGATGACGGCGGGCGTCGCCGCTACCGCGGCCACGATCGTCGCCGCGTTCCTCGGAAACGTCGAGGCGGCGGTCGTGCTGGCGCTCGTCGCCGCGCTTGCCAGCGCCCTGGGCAAGGTGGCCCTCGACGCGTCGATCCAGACCGACATCCCGGACCGTGGGCGCTCCTCGGCGTTCGGCCGCTCGGAGACCGCGCTCCAGATGTCCTGGGTCCTCGGCGGCGCGCTCGGCGTGCTGCTTCCCACCGACTTCACCATCGGGTTCACCGTGCTCGCGGTGCTCAGCGCGCTCATGGTCACCCAGGCGGTGCTCACCCGCAAGGGCACGTCGCTCGTCCCGTGGGTCGGGGGCAACCGGCCGCGGCGCCCCGCCCCGGAATCGTCGTAGCCACCCGGCGCCGTGCACGATAGAGATATGTCTTCTCGTTCGGCCTCTGGCAACTCCGGCGCCTCGGGTGGGCGGATCCGCCCGCTCACCATCGTCATCGTCGTAATCTGCGCCCTGCTCATCGTCGCCGCGCTTTCCGCGTGGCGCGGCAGCGCGGACCAGTACGGCCGGATCCCAGAGGTCCGGTTCGCGACCTCGACGTGGAACGAGCACGCCGAGCCCTACCAGTACGCGACCCTCGAGTCCTCCGGTGGCGAAGAGGAGCAACTCACCCGCGACATCGGCGAGGACCAGACGCTCACGATCGGACTCCCTGTCGAACTCATCCGCACCGATTTCTCGATGCTTCTCGTGCGCACCGCACCCGACGGCACCACGACCGAGTCCGTCGAGGACATCGCGGCACATTCGGAGAAGACCATCACGGTGCCCGCCGAGACCGAGGAGGGGCTCCTCAGTGGCGTCGTGCTCACCACCACCCTGCCGATGCCCGTGTACGACGACGCCGGCGAGGAATCGATCCTCGCCGGCGAATGGTCCTTGAAGCTGACGCCCGCGAACTAGCCCAGTTCGCCGGCCACCGCGCGCAGCACCTCGGCGACCCGCGCGGACACCTTCGCGTCGGGCATGCGACCTCGGCGAAGCTCGGACTGCACCGAGGAATCGAGCAGGGTGATCATGTCCTCGATCATCCCGTGCAGCTGGTCCGGGGTTCGCGTGCTCCGCGTACGGCCTGCCGCAGCGGGCTTACCCGGGGTCTCGAGCACCTCGACGCGCAGCGCCTGCGGCCCGCGCCGCCCGCTGACCATGTCGAACTCGACGCGCTGACGCGGGTGGAGTGTGTCGACGCCTGCCGCGAGCGCGTCCGAGCGCACGTACACGTCCTCCCCCTCTTCTTGGGAGAGGAATCCGAAGCCTTTGTCGGCGTCGTACCACTTGACCTTTCCGCGTGCCATGACCGGCTGTCCCTCGCTTTCCTGGAAACTCCGCGCGTGAAGTACGCGGACACCTCGGTTCTTCTACTCCCCCGCCGCCGGCGGGGTCGCAAGAAATACCAGAGTACCCCGAGCGCAGAGGAATGCGATCATCGATTTCTCCCGCTCGGTACAGTTATCAATCGTGAGTGCCACAGATTCTCCCCACAGCACCGCCGCCCCTCGCGGCCCCAGGTTCCGGCCGTTGTTCTTCGCGGCCATGTTCTTTTTCGTGGTGGGCGTCATCGGAGTTCTCGCATCCATTGCGATTCCGCTGCTGTCGTCCTCGAATGAGGGGCCGACGTGGGTCTATCTCGTCGGGATGCTGTGCACGCCGCTCGGATTCGTCCTGGCGATCATTTACGCCCTCATCTCCGGGCGGCGGCCAAAGCGATAACGGGCGAATGTGCAGCCACTGACCGCCTTCGCCCATCAATGTGGACTGTTGACCTGCAATTTTATCTGCGTTTGAGATTATTGTGATTCGTGATTCGTTTGTTACCCAATGTGGACGTGCTACGAATCACATCAAATCCACATAAAGCCAGCTGTTGCGGCATTTCCACTGCCGCCTCGCTGCCGAATCAACGATGTGTTTATTTCGAAATGGTGACGATTTGTTGTTCATTCGTTATCGTTTAGCGCAGACTCCTCGGGAGTTAAGAGGCGGAGCGCACCAGAATGCACTCCCGAACGCAGTGCCCGCAGGGCGCGCGAGGGAAGCCCCGCCACCGAAATGAACCAAAACGTTAGGACCTCTCGAAGAATGAGCACCTACACCGGCCGTCACCGCACCGCCACCACCTCCTCGCACTCCAAGACCTTCGCGAAGGTTGCACTCACCGGTGCAGCCGTCGGCGCCACCGGCTTCCTCTTCGCGCCGGGCGCCGCCAACGCTGCCCCGCTCTCCGAGTGGGACGCCCTCGCGCAGTGCGAGTCGGGCGGCAACTGGGGCATCAACACCGGCAACGGCTTCCAGGGTGGACTCCAGTTCTCCCCGTCCACCTGGAGCGGCTACGGCGGCGGCGAGTTCGCTGCCACCGCCAACCAGGCAACCCGCGAGCAGCAGATCATCGTTGCCGAGCGCGTTCTCGCCGGCCAGGGCTGGGGCGCATGGCCGTCCTGCTCCTCGCAGCTCGGCCTGAGCGGCGCCCCGCAGGAGCGCACCCTCGCCGACTTCGACCAGGCCCCCGCGCCCGCAGCCGCCCCGGAGGCGCCTGCAGCCGAGGCAGAGCCCACCGCCGAGGCCCACATTGCGACCCTCATCGCCGAGGCTGCCGCTCGTGGCATCGAGGTTCCGGCCGACGAGGTCGCTGCGCAGTACAACGCGCACAAGGACGAGGTCGACGGCCACTACGCCGACAACAAGGAGGCCGTGGACAACTTCATGGCCACCTACTTCGGTTCGAACTAACCCTTCGCCGAAGCCCGCACGCCTCAGGGCGTGCATGCCAAGCGGCCGGGATGCGCATCGCGCGTCCCGGCCGCTTCGCCATTTCCCGGTCCACCTTCAGGCCCCACGGCACGCAAAACCCGCCCCGCGCCCGCTCGCTCGCAGCCTAGTATCTCGCTCCCGCCGGGCGTTTGGTACACGTCCGGCCGGATTCACTGCGGCTGGCCTATGTTTTTCCTGCCGCACGCAGTGAATCACGGCGGCGCGCGCCGAATCGCGGCCGCTCACGAGTAAATCCGCAGCCGTCCGCGCGCGACAGCCCACACGCGCTGCCCGAACTACGGCGACACGGCACGCAAAAACCCGCCCCGCGCCACAAGGCACGGGGCGGGCAGGCATTCACCGAAACGCGGCGAACTCGCGCCGCACTCCGCCGAGCGTCGGCGCGGAAGAAGCTATTCGTTCCAGAAGTTGGTGCGCGTGTACGGGTGCACGTACGGCAAGGTCGACGCGTCGACCGGGAACGTGATGTTGCCGTACGGCGACAGCCCGCCGGTGACGTAGGCGACCAGCTCGGTCACCGGGTGCTCGCCGTAGCGCTCGTCCGGCCATGCAGTGGTATCGAGAACATTATTCTGGGTGCTCACGCGTCCTATTATCGCATTCCTTTCCGCGCCTGTCATCGCGCGGGGTGAACCGCGGGGGCCACCGACCCGCGGGCCCGCATACGCCTGCGGGGAGGCACGCGCCGCGGTTTCCAATTACTGTGGATAAAGTGCCACGTCGAACTCATCGCCCAGCGGCCGCGAACGACCTCGCGGCGTGGCTGGCGGCGGCAGAGGACGACTTCCTCCACGCCCTGCTCCGCGCCCGGCCCGATGTCACGGCGCCTCCGCCGTCATCCTTCGAGGTTCTCGCCGCGCGGCTCGGGCTGCCCCAGACCGCCAGGCGCGAGGCTAACCGGCTCGACCTGCCGACCGCGACCGTCCTGCTCGCAGCGGAGACCGCCGGCGCGCTCGCCGGGCCCGTCGCGGCGAAGGACATCGATGCCGCGCTCCCCCATGCCGGCAGCCGCCGCCCGGCGGGGTCGAAGCAGCGTGTCACCGCCGCGATCGATCGCCTACGCGAGCGCGGCCTGCTGTGGGGCTCGGACGACAGTCTTCGTATGACGGCGGACGTCGGCGATTTCGCGGCCCGCGCGCAGATCGTGCTCCCGCAGGACGGGGATCCGACCCCGGCGGCGGTGAGTCGCGCGCTCGCCGCGGACGACCGCTCGCGGGCGCTGCTCGCCCGCCTGGCGCGCGGTACCGCGTGCCGCGGGGAGTTCTCGGCGCGCGTGCCGGCGGCGACGCGCGAGGTCATCGACGCAGCCGTGGCGGCGGGAATCGCCCGGCTCGGCCACGATGGCACCCTTCTCTACCCTGTCGCCGCGGCGGTGTATCAGCTGCGGTACGACACCGACGGCGCCGATATTCTCGCCCCGCCGCCGTGGCCAGGACCCGCAATGGGCGTGGGCCGCCGCGACGGCAGCGCTGGGGTGGCGGCGATCGAGCTCGACCACCTCGCCACTCGTATCCTCGACCTCCTCGGCCAGAGCCCACTGTCGCAGCTGCGCGGCGGTGGCGTCGGGATCCGCGAACTGCGCCGTCTCGCTGCCGCTGCGGACACCGAGCTCGGCGCCACCGTCGTTGTGCTCGAGACGCTGTACGCCGCCGGGCTCATCTTTCCCGGAGACGGGGAGGTCGCCGAGGAGCCGTTCTCCGATTCGTGGGCGCCGACCCCTGCGGCGGACGCCTGGAGCGAGGCCGAGCTCCCGCGCCGCGTCGCCGCGCTCGCCGCGGCCTGGTGGCGCATGCCGGTCGCGCCCTGGCAGCCCGAGCCGGGCGCGGACCAACCGGGCAAGACCCATATCGACGTGCCCGTCCTCGCGATCCGCGCCGAGGAGCGGTGGCGGCCGAGCGTGCTCGAAACCCGCAAGGACGCGCTCGCCGCGCTCGCCCAGCTGCCCGAGGACCGCGATAGCACCGCAGAGGATTTCCCCGAGCTCGTGCGCTGGCTGCGCCCGGCTCTCGTCGGTGGCCGCGGCATGCCGCACATCCGCGAGATCGTGGACCAGGCGCGGCTGTTCGGGCTCGTCGCCGGGTGGGGGCTCACGGCCGCAGGCCGCGCGGCGCACGAATTCTCGGCCGCGGCAGACCGCGGCGAAAGCGACGGGGAGGCCGCCCGCGATGGCGCCGGCCTCGTCGACGCGCTCGCGACCACGCTCGCGCAGATCGTGCCGGAGCCGGTGTCCGAGATTATCGTGCAGGCCGATAACACGATCCTCGCCCCGGGGCCTCTCACCGCGGAGCTCGGCGCCGAGGTCGGCGCGATCGGGGAGGTCGAATCCACGGGCGCCGCGACGACGTACCGGCTCACCGATGCCTCGCTGCGCCGCGCCCTCGACACCGGCCGCACGGCGGACGGCATTCTCGCGACGCTGCGCGCGGCGTCGATCACGCCGGTGCCGCAGTCCGTCGAATACTTGATCGCCGATGTCGCGCGCCGGCACGGCACCCTGCGGGTGGGAAGTGCGACGTCATTCCTGCGTTCGGATGACCAGGCGCTGGTGGCCGAGCTCGGCCAGGGGCCGTTGGCGTCCGAGCTCGGGATCCGGCAGATCGCGCCGACCGTGCTCATTGCGCACGCCCGGCCGAACCACGTGCTCACGCAGCTTCGCCAGGCCGGGTACTCGCCGGTCGCCGAGGACACCAGCGGGCAGATCGTCGATCTCGTGCGCCAGCGCGCCCGCATCACCCCTGATCGCGCGGAGGACCCGGGCGATGCGCGTAGGCTCGCGGCGTGGATCGGGGTGAACCCGCAGTCCGCACGCACGGCTGTGGCCGGGATGCGCTCGGCGGAGCAGGCCGCGGGCGTCGCGGGGGCGCGCGGCGGGAGCGGCCGCAAGACCGGCGTCGCGGCGGTCACGATGTTGCACGACGCGGCCGCTGCGGCCACGCCGGTGGCGATCGCGGTGGTCGACGCCGCCGGGCGCACCTCCTCGGGCATGCTGTTGCCGCTGCGTGTGGCGGCCGGCCGGGTCAGCGGGATCGACCCGCTCACCGACGAACACCGCGAATATTCTTTGTCACGGATCATCTCCGTGGCCCCAGCGCCGTGAGAATCGGCGCACCGCTACCCGAGCGAAAGGACCATCTATCGTGAGCGGCGGACCCCTCATCGTCCAATCGGACAAGACCGTGCTGCTGGAGATCGACCATCCCCAGTCCGCGGAGGCGCGCGGCGCGCTCGCCCCGTTCGCGGAGCTCGAGCGCGCGCCCGAGCACGTGCACACCTATCGGATCACCCCGCTCGCGCTGTGGAACGCGCGCGCCGCGGGACACGATGCCGAGCAGGTCGTCGACGTGCTCGTGCAGTACGCGCGCTTCCCTGTGCCGCAGCCGCTGCTCGTCGATGTCGCCGAGACGATGGCGCGCTACGGGCGCCTGCAGTTGGTGAAGAACCCGGCGCACGGCCTCGTGCTCGTCTCCTTCGACAAGGCCGTGCTCGCCGAGATCAAACGGCACAAGAAGATCGCGCCCATGCTCGGTGAACAGATCGACGACGACACGGTCATCGTCCACGGCTCCGAGCGCGGCCACCTCAAGCAAGAGCTGCTCAAGGTCGGCTGGCCCGCCGAGGATCTCGCCGGCTACGTCGACGGCGAAGCCCACCCCATCGACCTCTCTACAGAAGAAGAGAAGTGGGCGCTGCGCGACTACCAGGAGATGGCGGCCGAGTCGTTCTGGTCGGGCGGCTCCGGCGTCGTGGTCCTCCCCTGCGGCGCGGGCAAGACGATGGTCGGCGCCGCCGCGATGGCCAAGGCCAAGGCGACCACGCTCATCCTCGTCACCAACACCGTCTCGGGGCGCCAGTGGAAGCGCGAGCTCGTGCGCCGCACTTCGCTCACAGAGGACGAGATCGGCGAGTACTCGGGCGAGAAGAAAGAGATCCGCCCGGTCACCATCGCCACCTACCAGGTCATCACCCGCAAGACCAAGGGCGTCTACCGGGCCCTGGACCTGTTCGATTCCCGCGACTGGGGCCTGGTCATCTACGACGAGGTCCACCTGCTTCCCGCCCCGGTTTTCCGTATGACGGCGGACCTCCAGTCCCGCCGGCGGCTGGGGCTCACCGCCACTCTTGTCCGGGAGGATGGCCGGGAGGGCGACGTGTTCTCGCTCATCGGGCCCAAGCGCTACGACGCCCCGTGGAAGGACATCGAGGCCCAGGGCTGGATCGCGCCGGCCGACTGCGTGGAGGTCCGGGTCACGCTCACCGAGAACGAGCGGATGATCTACGCGACCGCCGAGCCGGACGAGCGCTACAAGATCTGCGCGACGGCGAAGACGAAGATCCCGGTGGTCCGCAAGCTCATCGAGCAGCACGCGGGCGCCCCGACGTTGGTGATCGGCGCGTACCTTGACCAGCTCGACGAACTCGGCGAGACCCTCGACGTTCCCGTCATCCAGGGCTCGACGCCCAATAAGGAGCGCGAGAAGCTGTTCGAGCAGTTCCGTGAGGGCGAGATCTCGTGCCTCGTGGTGTCGAAGGTCGCGAACTTCTCCATCGACCTGCCCGAGGCGTCCGTGGCCATCCAGGTGTCGGGGACGTTCGGTTCGCGGCAGGAAGAGGCCCAGCGCCTCGGCCGCCTGCTGCGCCCGAAGCACGACGGCGGGCAGGCGCACTTCTACTCGGTGGTCTCGCGCGACACCCTCGACGCCGACTACGCCCAGCACCGCCAGCGCTTCCTCACCGAACAGGGCTACGCCTACCGGATCATCGACGCCGACGACGTGCTCGGCCCGGAGCTGCCCCAGATCGGCGAGTAGCTTCGCCCCCCCCCGTAAGACGGCTCGGGCGAGGGCTAGATGTCGTCCTCGCCGACCGGGCCGCCCTCGCCTTCCCAGTTCTCGATCATCTCGACCTTGGTCTGGCCGAACTTGCGGCGCACGCCGACGCCGCCGCCCTCGCCTTCTGGGATGAAGACAACGCCGTAGTAATTGAAGGCAGACACCAGCGCCTGCGCCTCTTCCTGCGTCACCGAACCGAGGCCGCGCTCATAGTGCTTGAGGCGGTCGGCATCCATCCCCGCGCGGTTCGCGACCAAGGCGATCGACACCTGGCTCAGTGCGCGAGCCGCTCGTGCAACGAAACCATCCATGTGAAATTCGGTAGCCATAACCCCAGCGTGCCAGGATTTCGGCGGCCCGGCCTCCAATTCTGGCCTCTCGCCCCCGAACGAGACTTTCCTGCCTCGGATCAGCCGCGCGCCGCCGCGGCGACGGCCTGGCCGATCTCCTCGGCGCGCGGGTCGTCGGCGTCGATAAACGCCGCCGGCTGCCCGATAGGCGCCGCCACGGTCGCGCGTGTTTCACCCTCGAACACCTCGCCAGTCACCAGGTGTTTCCACCGCCCCGGCGGGAACACGACCTCGACCGATTCGCGCCCGCGTTCGAGCACCGGCGCGACCATGATCGCCTCGCCCAACATGAACTGTGTCTCGCTCCGCGCGACCTCGGTACCGGGAAACTCGATCCACGGATGCCGCACAGCCGGCACGCCCGTGCGCGCGGCCTCGGCGAGAACTCCCTCGCGGTACGGGGCCAGCGCGGCGAAGATCCGGGCGTTGCGGGCGAACGCCACCCGCTCCCCCTCGTCGTACACCTGCCGGTTGGCCGCGGGCCGGTTGCCCTCGTGCGTCCGAAACATCGGCCCGAACGCCGCGTACTCGCCCCAGCGCGCGAGCAGTTCCTCGTCGCGCACGAATTGGTGCACGATGGCATCTACAGATATATAGCCGCCGATGTCCGAGTGCACGACCGGCCACCCGGACACGCCCGCCGAGTACGTCCCGAGCAACGCTGACGCGAGCCCGTCCTCCCTCGACCAGTCGACCGTTTGATCCCCGTTCCAGAACGCCGGCGACTGCGAATCCATGCCGAATGTGCCGGCGCGGAACCACGTCACGCAATCCGGGCGCCCCGCCTTCTCGCAACCCTCGCGCACCGTTTGCGACCACAGCTGCGGCCACCGGTTATGCAACTCGGCCGCATCGCCGTCATGCACCACCGCATCCATCGGCAAGCCTTCGGCGAAGTCTGCCATGAAGCCGTCGACCCCGCCCGCCAGAACCTCGTCGGCAATGACGTCGGACATGAACGCCCTCCCGGCGGGATCGGTGAGATCCACGAGCGAGGCACTGAATCCTCCCTGGTCCAGCATGTAGGGCGCGCCTTCGGTGTTGCGAACTAGGAGTCCGGCGTCAGACGCCTCCTGCCAGAGGTTCCGGATGGACGGGTCGCCCTTGGGCGCGGCATCGACGAGGAAGGGGTTCACGTAGGTCGTGGTACGGATGCCGCGGTCGCGGAGTTCGGAGACGAGCCCGGACCAGCCGGGGTAGCGTGCCTGGTCGAGCTGCCACGTCCACCACAGGCGGTCGCCGAAGTCGGTGGTGCGCTGCCCCGTCCAATCCTGCAGCCACACGCCGGCGACGGGCGTGCCGGCCGCCTCGAGGTCGTCGACCACGCGGCGGACCCTGTCGGTGCCGCCCTGGATACCGACGATGGCGCCGGACTGCGTCCACCCCGCGAGCGGCGGCCGGGTGACGCCGGACTGTTGCTGCGCGATGAGCTCCTTCGGCGAGTCCCCGGACGTGAGCTCGAGCCGGATGTCCGGAGACCACACCTCGAGTCCGACGCGATCGGCGGCACGGGTGTCGCCGACGGCGAAGGAGTAGCTGCTTTTCGCGGCCGGGTCGAGGCGGACGCCGCGCATATCGCCGGTGACGAAGGTCGGCCACGCGGCGTACGTCATCGACTCGGTGCCGCCGGCGCCGCCGTTGGTGAGGTCTGCGAGCAGCGTGAGCGGCTGGGCGCCGCGGCCGACGCCCTGTTCCCGGGCGACGATGGGGATGAGCCGACCGGAGAGGTCGAAGTCCGTGAACTGCTCGCCGAAGCCGTGGACCCCGGCGCCCTGGCTCTTCTCGCTCACCCACTGCACCGTGTCGGCGCCCGGAACGGACACGTCGACCGAGATCCCGCCGCCGGGGCGAGGGGCGAAGCTCGCGGAATATTCCCGCTCCGAGCCCGGCGAACCCAGGGTGCCGGTGAGGGTGAGACCTCCGCCGTCATTGTCGATACGGTCCACGCGCTGGGAGTTCCAGCTTTCCCCGTGGCGGGTGGCGGGCCAGAAGTAGCCGCGGTGTTCGGCCCAATCCACGGTGCCGGCGCCGGCCATGAGGAAGGAGTAGCCGGTGGTGCCCGCCCACACGGTGCGGCCGGCAGCGTTGACGGCGACGCGCTCATCGCTCACGGAGAGGGTGTATTCGCCGAGCGGATACTCGCCGCGGGCGCCGTCGGCAATGGCGATCTCGCCCGAACCCAGCCCGGACAACTGGTCCTGCTGGATACCCAACGAACCGAGAGAGCCCGAGGCGTTCGGGAACACCGATCCCCCGGGCGCCTGCAGGGAACCCGCCGACTGCGCGTAGGCGGGCGCGGCGAGGCCGCCGCCCACGACGATGAGCGCCGCGGCGAGCGCGGCGTGGGCGATTCCGAACCTACGGAAAGTGGCGCGAGTCACACCTGCAGAGGTTAGTCGACAAACGCTGTTTCCGGCTGGTGAAAGCGGGATTCGCACCCCTAGACTGTCCCACCGTGCTCACCCTCTCCCAACTGCTCGCGCTTGTCGGCGTCTGGATCGTCGGCGCATACACCCCCGGCCCGGACATGCTTCTCGTGATCCAGCGCTCGCTGTCCTCGCGCTGGGCCGGGTTCGCATCGCTCGCCGGGGTGGTCACGGGGGTCGCGATCTGGCTTGGCGCGTCGATGCTCGGGCTCGCCGCGATCCTCCAGGCGCGCGAGGATCTGCTGCACTGGTTGCAACTCGCGGGAGGCGGGTTCCTCGTCTTCATGGGGGTGACCGGGCTGCGCAGCGCCTGGCCCGTCGCGCGGGAGACCGTGGCGGCCAGGCGCGGCCTAGCTGCGGCGACGTCATCCAGCAGTGGTTCCGTTCGAGGCGGAACGAAGACTCGAACACTACGTGGCGACTACGTGCGAGGGCTCGCGACGAACCTGTCCAACCCGAAGGCCGTGGTGTTTTTCGGCTCGCTGCTCGCGCCGTTTCTGTATCCGGGTGGCGAACGGCTGTCGCTCGCGGCATCGCTGGGGATCTTCGCGCTGCTCGTCGCGATCGCGGTGTTCGCGTTCGCCTCGGTGACGCTCGCCGCCTCGCATCCGAAGCTCAATGCGCGGATCAGGACCTGGCTTCCCGTGGTCGACGCGGTCAGCGCGGTGCTGTTCATCGGCATCGGGACATTCATCGCTGCGGCGGCGCTGGTGGAACTCATCTAGGGACAGTCCATAATGGAGATCATGCCCGCACCGCAGAACCCGCATACGCAGTACCGCCTCTTCGATTTCGACGTGGATCCGACCTGGGCGCGCAAATACAACGAGAAGCTCGGCGAGATCCGGCGGCTGCAGGTCGCCGCCGCAATCCTCGCCGTGGTGTGCCTCGGCGGTGCCGTCGTCCTCGGTGTCGTATTCGGGTCTGTCGGCGCGCTGATGATTGCCTTTGTTCTCGGCCTCTTCGGCCTCGGCTGCCTTGCGATGATTTTCTACATCCCCCGAAAGATGGGGCAGATCGACCGCACCTACGCCACCTCGGAACTGGTACCGGCGATCGTCGCGAACGTGCACCCACACGTGCTCACCCTCGTCGCGCTCGTCGACCAGGCAGTCGACCGCTCGGCCGGGTCGATCCCGGCGCTGGTCACGCTCTCGGCGCAGAAGCTTCCCGGGCACGATCGGAAGGAGGGCGAGCGCGTTCCCTGCGTCGCGGTCGCCGGGAACCGTTCGGCACGCGGCAAGGACAACGCCTACCAGTTCATCTCCCCGATGCCGATTGCGTGGGGAACCGGCGACAAGGACGTGATCAAGCGCGCGGCAAAGCAGATCCCGGCCGAGGAATGGGACACGGTGCGCCGCAATGTCGGCCGCTTCGAGGAGGTCCAGAAGTCCCCGGGCGGGATCCTGCGGCTCTAGAGTCCGCCCCGCTCGCCGCGCACCGGCGCCGCGGTTCGCCTATTCTTTTGCCAGAACCGAAGCGCCCACGCGGGCACCCTCCCACCTAGGAGTTCAGCTATGGCCGGTGGCCTCGTAGCCCTGCTCGACGATATCGCGGTTCTCGCGCGGATGTCGGCGGCGAGCATCGACGACGTCGCAGCCGCCGCGGGCCGCACCAGCGTCAAGGCGGCGGGCGTCGTGGTCGACGACACCGCGGTCACCCCGCAGTATCTCGAGGGCGTCGACTCCTCTCGCGAGCTGCCGATGATCCGCCGGATCACCATCGGCTCGCTGCGCAACAAGCTCCTCATCATCCTGCCGATTGCGCTTCTGCTCAGCGCATTCGCGCCGTGGGCCATCACGCCGATCCTCATGCTCGGCGGCTCATATTTGTGTTTCGAGGGCGCCGAGAAACTCCTCGACATGGTGCGGCGGAAATCGGGCGAATCCGAAGAGCCCGCCGAGCCCGCCGTGCGCCAGGGCGAGGACGCCGAGAAGAAGGTGGTGTCCGGGGCGATCCGCACCGACCTCATCCTCTCGGCGGAGATCATGATCATCTCGCTGAACGAGGTGGCCGAGCAGAGCGTGTGGATGCAGGCTGCGGTCTTGTTCGTCGTCGGCATCCTCATCACGCTCGTCGTTTATGGCGTGGTCGCGCTCATCGTCAAGATGGACGATATCGGCCTCGCGCTCGCGAAACGCGATTCCGCCGGCGTCAAGAAGCTGGGCCAGGGCCTGGTCAAGGCGATGCCATTCGTCTTGTCGACGTTGTCGGTGGTCGGCACGTTCGCGATGACCTGGGTCGGCGGCCACATCATCATCGAAGGCATCGGCGAGCTCGGCTGGCACGGACCACACGATCTCATCGCCGCGATTGCCGACCCCGTCGCCGGGCTCGCCGGGGTGGGCGGCGCGCTCGCGTGGTGCGTGGAGACGCTGTGCGCGTTCCTCGTCGGCTCCGTGTGGGGCGCGTTCCTCGCGACCGTCATCCACCTCCTCCCCTTCGGCGGCCACGAGGACTCCGAGGCAACGCACTAGCACCGCGATAAGCTAGGCCAATGAGCTTCCCCCTAGATCTCGAACTCTCCGCGCTCCGTGCCCGCCGCAGCGAGAAATGGGTCTCCTACCCCGAGGACGTGCTGCCGCTGTTCGTCGCCGAGTCCGACGTCGCGCTCGCACCGCCGATCGCCGAGCGCCTCGCCGCGGCCGTCGCGGACGGGGATACCGGTTACTCCGCGGATGCCGATGGCCTGCGCGATATCGTCTCGCAGTACTACACCCGCTATGGCGTCGAATCCGCGCCCGGCGACGTCATGCCCGTATATGACGTCGGAGTCGGCGTCCGCGCGGCTTTGGCCGAGTTCGTACCGAGCGGAGGACGGGTGGTTCACCACGTTCCCGTCTACATGCCGTTCCCGGGATGGATCCGCCGTGCCGGTCACGAGCCGGCGCCCGTGCCGTTCGCCGAGGACGGCGGCATCAACCTCCCGGCGATCGAAGCCGAGCTCGCCGCCGGGGCGCGGGCGGTGTTGCTGTGCCACCCGCACAACCCGACCGGCCGCATCCACCCGCAGTCCGAACTCGCCGCGCTCGCAGAGCTCGCCGATTCCTACGGCGCGATCGTGGTGTCGGACGAAATCTGGGCCCCCATGGCCCTGCCGGGCCACGAATTCCGCAGCTTCCTCGCCGCCTCGAATACCGCGCGCAAGGTCGGTTTCGCGATCTCCTCGGCGTCGAAGACCTGGAATCTCGCCGGCCTCAAGTGCGCCTTCGTCATCACCGGCAACCGCGCCCAGTACACGCTCCCGCCGTATCTCGCCGGCGCCGCCGGCCACCTCGGTTCCCTGGCGGCCAGGGTCGCGCTCACCGAGGGTGAGCCGTGGCGGGAGCAGCTCATGGCGGCGCTCGACGAGAACGTCGACCTGCTCGAGCAGCTGCTCGCCGAGCACCTGCCGAAGGCCACGATGGTGCGCCCGGAGTCGACGTACATCGCGTGGATCGACGCCTCCGCCTACCCCGAACTCGGGGACAACCCCGCAAAGGTCTTCCTCTCCGAAGCGAAGGTCGCCTTCAGTCCCGGCATCGCCTTCGGCCCGGGTGGAGAAGGACACTTCCGAGTCAATTTCGCCTGCAACCCTGCAGTTCTCACCGAGGCGTTCGAGCGAGTCGGCCGGGTGGTGGCCGCGAAGGCCGACTGAACCAGCGGCAGCAGCCTTCGGCCGCGGGGAACGAGGGCATCGTTGTACAACGAGAGCATCCGTCCCTAGCGGCCAAGAGGTGGGTGAAGCTCGCCGTTCGCCAGGACCGCATGCGGGCGCTCGCGCCCTTCAACGGTACGCGCTGCCGCGAAACACCACGCCTGGCCGGAAACACACACTCCAGCGTGTGTGTTTCCGGCCGGACACGGTGATTTCTCCCTCAGGGCTGCCGTCCGACGCGAAGTGCGACAGACGTAGCGCCGCAACCGTCTGGCATTGATCACCGATCTCACACACGCTCGGGCCTGGACGTTCGCACGATCGCGCCTATACTGTGAGCTGAATCACCAGTTCATACACGGGCGGGAGGATGCGTGTCCCAGCAGCGGCAGGCGCGGACAACACCCGCGGCCCCGGAGCAGCACGCCGGCACGCCGGTCGAGACCGTCGTCGGCCTCGTCAATGACCTGCTCATACCCACGGCCTCGGACGACGGTCTCGTCGTCGCGCTCGCCGACGACACCGGCCACCTGCGCCACATCGGCGGCGACCGACGCGCGCAGTCGCGCATCGAGGAGATTGGTTTCGCAGTCGGCGAGAACTGGTCGCAGGCCCAGAAAGGCACCAACGCCCCGGGGACGGCATTGCTTCGCGGATCCGCGCTCTCGGTCAGGCGCGAGGAACATACGCGCCCGGAGGTCCACGCGTTCAGTTGCTCCGCCGCGCCGCTCGTCCACCCGTCGACGGGCGCGATCCTCGGAGCGCTCGACGTCACCGGCGGCGACGCCGCCGGCGACCCGCGCTGCCTGGCGCTCGTCCGTGCGACAGCCGCGGCCGCCGCGCGCGAATTGAGCATCCAGATGCGCGATGCGTCCGCCCTGGACGCCTCACGAACCCCGCCGTCACTACCGACTTTGCGCCTCGTCCACCGGGGGCGGCCGTGCCTGGAGGCGGGCGGCACCTCGACTCCGCTGACGACGCGGCACACCGAGCTCCTCACGGTCCTCGCCACCGAACCAGGCGGGCTTACCGCCGGGGAGATAGGCGCGCTCATCTACCCCGAGCAGACGGCCGCGGCCACCGTCCGCGTGGAGCTGCTCCGACTCAAGCGGCTTCTCGAATCAATTCCCGGCGCTCCGCAGCTCGCGGGCCGGCCCTACCGGCTCACCGAGCCGCTCGCGATCGACGCGCTCGAGGTCGTCGAACACGTCGGCCGAGGCGAATACGATCTCGCGCTCGACCTCTACCGCGGGGAATCGGCGGCGGCCGCCGAATCCGACCGCGTCTCGGCAATGCTGCAAAGCGCCTCCCTCGCCCTCCGCGAGGCCATGTTGTCCGACGCGAACCCCGATACCCTCCTGCGCTACCTCGAGCTCCCGGAGGTCGAGGCCGACCCCGATCCGTGGCAGGTCGCCCTGCAGGTTCTTCCTCCGCGATCGGCGCAGCGCTCGGTCATTGTCGCCCACCTGGAAACGCTCCGGAGCAGCGACATCGCGTAGCCGCACGCTCACACCGGTCCGGCATCTCCGCCGTCGTGCAACGTTGTTGCAACGTGACGCAGATTACATTCGCAGGCAACCGCATTGGTTAACAACCACCTGGTTGATCTGCAATGAAAGGAGTCCACCATGACGGTGTACGCGAACCCGGGAACCGAAGGCGCGCTTGTCGATTTCAAGGAGCGCTACGACCACTACATCGGTGGCGAGTGGGTCGCCCCGATCAAGGGCGAGTACTTCGAGAACGTCTCCCCCATCAACGGCAAGGTGTTCTGCGAGATCGCGCGCGGCACTGCGGACGATATCGAGGCGGCGCTCGACGCGGCATGGGCCGCGGCACCGAAGTGGAACACGACGAGCCCCGCGGAGCGCGCGGTGATCCTCAACAAGATCGCCGACCGCATCGAGGAGAACCTCGAGAAGATCGCCGTCGCCGAGAGCTGGGACAACGGCAAGGCGATTCGCGAGCCGCTCAACGCCGACATTCCGCTCGGCATCGATCACTTCCGCTACTTCGCCGGCGCGATCCGGGCGCAGGAGGGGCACCTGTCGCAGATCAACGAGGACCTGATCGCCTACCACTTCCACGAGCCGCTCGGGGTCGTCGGGCAGATCATCCCGTGGAACTTCCCGCTGCTCATGGGCATCTGGAAGCTCGCCCCGGCGCTCGCCGCGGGCAACTGCGTGGTGCTCAAGCCCGCCGAGCAGACGCCGGCGTCGATCATGGTGCTCATGGAGATCATCGGAGACCTGCTTCCGCCGGGCGTGGTCAACGTGGTCAACGGTTTCGGCGTCGAGGCGGGCAAGCCGCTCGCGGCGAACAAGCGGATCCGCAAGATCGCCTTTACCGGCGAGACGACCACGGGACGCCTCATCATGCAGTACGCGTCCGAGAACCTCATTCCTGTGACCCTCGAGCTCGGCGGCAAGAGCCCGAACATCTTCTTCTCCGATGTGATGAGCGAAGACGACGCGTTCTGGGACAAGGCGCAAGAGGGCTTCACGATGTTCGCGCTCAACCAGGGCGAGGTCTGCACCTGCCCCTCGCGCGCGCTCGTGCAGGACTCCATCTACGACCCATTCATGGACACGGTGACCGCCCGCACGCAGGCGATCAAGACCGGTAACCCTCTCGACACCGACGTCATGATGGGCGCGCAGGCCTCGAACGACCAGCTGCAAAAGATCCTCAGCTACATCGACATCGGCAAGCAGGAGGGCGCAAAGGTGCGTACGGGCGGCAAGCAGGCCGACCTCGGCGGCGACCTGTCCGGCGGCTTCTACGTCGAACCGACGATCTTCGAGGGCGACAATTCGATGCGCATCTTCCAGGAGGAGATCTTCGGCCCCGTCGTCTCGGTGGCGCGGTTCAACGACTACGCCGACGCGATGAAGACCGCGAACGACACCCTCTACGGTCTCGGCGCCGGCGTGTGGTCGCGCGACGGGAACGTTGCCTACCGTGCCGGCCGCGAGATCCAGTCCGGCCGAGTGTGGGTGAACAACTATCACAACTACCCGGCGCACGCCGCGTTTGGTGGCTACAAGAGCTCGGGCATCGGCCGCGAGAACCACCTCATGATGCTCGACCACTACCAGCAGACGAAGAACCTTCTCGTCTCGTACGATCCGTCCAAGATGGGCTTCTTCTAGGGCCGCAAGCGGAAGTACGCACGACTGTGGTGGGGTGTTCGGCGAGCGCCGGGCGCCCCACCATTGTCTTCTCCCCCGTCTGACGCGAGAATGGACTACACACCAGGAGGTGCGCCATGACCACTTCGTCACTAGCGTCCACACCCACCATCGAGGGCGAATCCACGAGCCGCGTGGGCCTCACGCCCGCGGCCATCGAACTGCTGCAGAAACTCGCGAACCGCAACGGGCAGCTCATGTTCCACCAGTCCGGAGGCTGCTGCGACGGCTCATCCCCGATGTGCTATCCGCAAGGCGAGTTCCGCACCGGGGACTCCGACATCCTGCTGGGAACCTTTACCCTGCCCGATTTGCCGGATGACGTCGCCGAACTCGATTTCTGGATGAGCCGCGAACAGTTCGAGCTGTGGAAACACACCCACATCACGGTCGACGTGGTGGATGGGCGCGGCGGCGGTTTCTCGCTCGAATCGCCCGAGGGAAAACGGTTCCTCATTCGTTCGGAGATCATGCCGGCCTGAACTGTCAGGACTGCGAGATCGGCACCGGAAACGTTCCGCCCTGCCCGCCGCGAGTGAGATCGTTGCCCGCCGGGTAGGTGCCACAGTTGTTCGGCGCGGGCTTGCCGGCGAAGCGGTCGTTGACCCATCCGACCGTCTCGAGCGCGTAGGGGATACCCGCCATCACGTGGCTCGCGATCGGGTACTCGCGGTACACGATCGGGGTTCCGGCCTCGCAATAGCGGTGTGCCAGAGCGCGCACGTCGCCCGCAACCATCACGCCGTCGCCGGCGCCGGTGTTCTCCCCGCCCGGCGGAGTCAGCTCGATGTAGCCGCCTCCGCCCTGAACGAGCAGCATAGGAATATCGGGGACCGGCGCCGTGCCCATGTTCACCTTCTCGACGATCTCTTTGATCGGCGGAACGTCGAGCGGCGAAGGATATTCGGGCT